>CAVZPN010000044.1:0-32621 GCA_963777125.1 uncultured archaeon
TTCTTTAATTAATTTTCTTGTTATTTCCATTCTTTTAATTATTCTTCTATGATCATCTTGGTCTTGTAATATGACGATGTGTATAGGGATATTTAATTTATTAAAATTAACATAACCATTTAATTCATTATGATTTAATTCAGGAAATTTGCCACAAAATGCAGGGATTTTTGTATTTTCATTTATTTCACATTTCCATCTATATGCTATACTGTAAAAATTTGTTGAGGCATATATTACAGGTAATTTTCCGAACAGTTTTAATGCTATATCGTAACCAATTCTATCAAAATTAGATTGATTCTTTTTCAAATTATCAATTAGATTTTTTACATCTTCACTATTATCGTTTATGATTTGAGCATTCTCAAGAATTCTTAGCATTGGGAAAAATAGATATGCTATTGCATTTCTTGGTTGATATCCTTTTGGCAGTATGATGCATGGTAATCTATTTATTTTGGCGTATTCTTCAAGTTTTCCGCCAGTTGTGATTATAATTATATTTAAGTTTCTTTTTAATGCTTCTTTATAGCAGGATATACTTTCTTCAGTATTTCCTGAATATGATGCTATAAAAATTAAAGAATTTTTATCTGTATAATCTGGAAGCGTGTAATCTGTTATACTAAAAACTGGAATTTTTATTTTTAGCATTCTAAAATATGTTTCAATAAGACTGCCACTTATACCTGAGCCACCCATTCCACATATGAATATCTGTGTTAGGTTGCCTTTTAGCACAATATGTTTGCCTAAAGAATACCCTTCTTTTATTTGTTCAGGAAAACTAGTTATTACTTTTAACATGTTTTCTTTATCATAAGGCCCACTCATATCCTTATTTTAGATTTAGTAATATATAAATGTTATTGAAAACAAATCTACTTGCATCATTTATAATTTGTATCCGGATAGAATTTATAGAATTAATTCAATTAACTTTATAATATCTTTTTTTATCCGGAATATATGGCTAAAGTAGTTTATATTAAGACATTTGGATGCGCGCTTAATCAATCTGATTCTGAAGTTATGGCAGGATTACTTGAAACAGCTGGTTACAAAGTAATTAATAATTATACTCTTGATGAAGATTATTCTTCTGATTCTGTTGATTTAATTCCTGATGTTGTAATTATTAACACTTGTACTGTTAAGAATTTAGCAGAATCCAAATTTTTTAAAGAATTAAGAAAATGGCAAAGTCGTAATATTAAAGTTATTGCAGCAGGATGCATTGCTCAGGCTGAAAAAACCTTATTACTTGATAAATTAAAAGATATTTCAGTAATTGGTACAAGACAATTGTTAAGCATAGTTTCTGTTGTTAATGATACTTTGGATGGAGAAGTAGTTCATAATATAGATTATGCATTACCTAATGAAAGATTAAATCTTCCTAAAATTAGACGAAATAGTATTGTTGAAATATTGCCTATTTCTGAAGGCTGTGTAGGTTCTTGTTCATATTGTAAGACTAAATTTGCTCGTGGTAATTTGTTTTCTTATGCTAAAGAGAATATACTTACTCAATTTAAGCTTGCAATCGTGCAAGGATGTAAAGAAATTTGGATAACGAGTCAGGATAATGGTTGTTATGGTTTTGATATCTATCGTCGAGAAAAATATTACTTACCTCAATTATTGGCTGATTTATTGGCTGTTGAAGGCGATTTTAAGATACGACTAGGGATGTGTAATCCGGACCATATTTCTTTTATTAAAGAAGATTTAATTGAGGTTTTTAAACATCCAAAAATGTTTAAATTTTTACATATTCCTATTCAGTCAGCTAATAATCGAGTATTAAAATCCATGAATAGAAATTATACTGTTGAGAAATTTATTGATATAGTTGATTCGTTTAGAAGAGAAATACCTCTAATTACATTAAGTACTGATATTATTGTAGGTTTTCCAGAAGAATCTGAAGAAGAATTTATGGGTTCTTTAAATCTTGTTACTAAAGTTGAATTTAATGTATTAAATGTTAGTAGATTTTGGTTACGTTCTGGAACGATGGCTGAAAATATGATTCAGTTACCTGCTAGCGTTATTAAAGATAGGTTAATTAGAATAAAGAATGTTTTTGAAATTATGGCTCAAGAGAAAAATAAGTTATGGTTAAATAAGGAATTTATTATTTTAATTGATGAAATTGGTAAAAATGGTTCATTAATTGGACGTGATGAGTATTATAGACAAATCGTGATTAAAAATCCTTCTATTAATTTACGTTCAACAGGTTTAGGGAGTATTGTTACTGTTAAAATTGTTAATACGACAAAATATCTTCTTATCGGAGAAGAAATTGTGTAGAATAATATGCTGCTTTGACTTACTTTTAATAGTATGAATAAGTATGAAAAATAGTAATATTTAAATATTACATCACTATTATTCTCTAATAACACTTGATAGCTACATCTTATAACTTGTTTTTTGGAAAATAAGATTTTATTGTTGTTGGTATTAGCTATATAGTATGATTTACATGTGGGGTGTAACTTTTGAAAGAACGTATTACTTTAACTATTGATAAAGATATTTTAGAGAAAATAGATTCTAATGTGGATGGCTCAAATGTTAGAAATAGAAGTCATGCTGTAGAATTACTCTTAATAAAAGCAATGTCTGCTAATAGATTAAGAAAAGCAGTATTACTTGCCGGAGGAGAAAATTCTACGAAAGCTGTAAGTATTCTAAGTGTTATTCAAACTAAATCTATTTTAGAGTGGAATATTAAGCTTTTAAAGAGAAATGGTGTAAAAGAATTATTAATATGCTTGCCCAAAGGCAGGACAGATATAAAAGAAAAGTTCACCACTCAAAGTATGGGTGTTGATATACAATATGTTGACGAAGAATATCCTTTAGGGACAGCAGGCTCCTTAAAAGCAGTCAAGAATTTTATAACTGAAACTACTGTTGTATGTTATTCTGATGATTTGAAAAAAGTCGATTTAGACGATATGTATGTATTTCATAAAAATAATAATAAATTATGTACTATTGCCTTAACAACCGTTGATGATCCCTCTAATTTTGGTGTAGCTATGATGAATGGTAATAGGATAGTTACTTTTATAGAGCGACCTTCTAAGGATTCAGCACCATCGAAATTAATTAATGCCGGAATATTTATTGTAGAACCATCTACTATGAATTATGTTCCTGATGGGTTTTCTCAAATGGAACAAGATGTATTTCCAAAACTTGCACGAGATGACACTTTAATAGGCTATGTATTTAGCGGTCAATGGTTACAAATAAGTACTCAGGCAGATATTGAGAAAGCCGAAAAAATTTGGAAGGGTATTAAATAAATACTTTTTTTATTTATATTTTGTTTTTTTTGTTTTGACTTTTTAATTTATTTTTTAAATATCTTTATTTGATTGTTGGTTTTAAGGGTGAGTTACAATGACTTTATTTCATCAATACGATATTCGTGGAATTTATGGTCAAGAATTGACTGAAGATTTTGCATATAAACTTGGAAAGATAATTCTTAAATATACTCGTGCAAAAAAAATAATTATAGGATATGATTCTCGTCTTAGTAATTTGAAATTGTTTTCAAGTATTTCAAAAGCCCTGATTGAACAAGGCGTAAATGTTGTTCATGCAGGTATTGTTACAAGACCAATGCTTAATTGGATTGCAAAAAAACATAATTATGATTTAGGAATAATAATTACTGCATCACATAATCCTAAAGAGTATAATGGGTTCAAATTTTTATGGAAAGGAAAAGCCCTGTATTATGATAATGGTCTTAATGACGTTGAAGCATTAATGAAAGATGTTTTGTCAAAGAAATTATTACTTGAAAAAAAAATAAAAAAACAGGGAAAAATTATTTCTATTGATTATATTGACGAATATGTTAAATTTTTATCGAGTAATTTATCTAGGGAATTTAAACAGCATATTAAAAATCATACTATAAGAATTATTGCTGATGGTTCTAATGGTGCAGCAGGAGAAATAATAAAACGATTCTTGCTAGTTAATGATATTACTTATGAATTATTATTTACTCATCCTGATGGTACATTTTATGGTCATAATCCCAATCCTCTAGATCCGAGCGCACCAATAGTAATTTCTAAAAAAATACCTTTGTTTAAGGCAGATTTTGGATTTATTGTTGATCCTGATGCAGATAGAATAAGATTCATAGATGATAAAGGAAATGTTGTGGATAATAATTATGTTGATTGTTTGATTGTTGAATATTTACTTAAAACTAATAAAAAATCAGCAATAGTGCATGATCTTATTTCAAGAAAAATATTGTCTGAAACCGTTGTAAAAAATGGTGGAATTAGCGTTGTTTCAAAAGTTGGCACATCTAATATTATACAAACTATGTCAAAAAATAAAGCAATATTTGGTTCTGAAATGTCAGGTCATAGATATTTTAAGATAATGCATAATCAAGATTCCGGTTTAATGACTCTCGTTTTCTTACTAAATACTTTGTATTCCAAGTCTTATGCTAATAAAAAATTATCAACATTATGGAAAAAATATGACAAATATGTTGATTTAGGAGAATTAAATTATTCTTTAAAAGATGATTCTAAAAAAGATTCAGTAATTACGGCTATTAATAATTATTATTCTACTAACAAGAAAAAACTTAATGTGGTAAGTGTTAACACTTTAGACGGTATTAATGTTATAACTAAGAATTATTGGTTCACTATACGCGCGAGCAATACTGAAGCATTATTACGACTAAGAATTGAAGGCAAAAACAAAATCGTTTTATTGAAAGTTAAAAAAGATTTAGAAGTTTTTATTAATAAATAATATTACTTTATTTTTTTAAATTAATTCTAAGCTAAGTGTTAGTTTAAATAATTTTAATATTCTATCCAGACTAATTCATTATTGTTATATTTTAATTTAGCCAAATTTTTATGCACCATTAAATGATGATTAGGACATAATATTATATAATTATGCATGTCTTTTTTATTGTATGCTTTTAGAATTTTATTTACAGATTCTTTTTTATTATCAAGACAATGTATTTCAGTAATGTTATCAAAATCACATACAAAACATTTATTGTCAAGTATTGATTTAATATTTTTTTCAATACTTTTAGTGTAATTTGTAGCTTTCTTATAGGTGTAATTTTTTGAACATGTATCACTACAGAATTTTTGTGTTCTCATTTTTTTTATTAGAAAATTGCCGCAAAATAAACATTTTCTCTTCGATAAATCGAAATTTGCAAACATATTAACGGCATTTTGCCAAGAACCAAATCTATCCGAATATGCTTGTACAGAAGGATAATCTTTGTTTTTATTTATATCTTCTTCTCTTGGCACTCTGTGTAATTCAGCCATTAATTTCTTAAAATAGAATTCTAATTGTTCGCGAGTATATTTTCGTTTATGCATACTTATCTATACCTAAGATTAATTTTTGGCAGTATTGCTATTTAAAGTTAATGAAAAAGTTTATTAATTATTATCTGATTCTTAGTTTTATCTTTAGTCTGAACTTAAATCTTAATATGGTTATTTAATATGAATACTATTTTAAATCGAGACAAATCTTGTGGTGCATTATTGTTTATTAGAAAGGATGCTAAAATATTGTGGCTTGTGCTTCAAGCTAATTCTAATCATGGTGAACATTGGGATTTTCCTAAGGGTCATGTTGAAAATAATGAATCTGAAATTGAAACTGCTAATCGAGAAGTTTATGAGGAGTGTGGACTAAAATTCAATAGAATAGATGCTTTTCGTGAAGTGATAACCTTTGTTCCTAAAAATAGCATTATAAAAGATGTTATTTTCTTTTTAGGGGAAGCTCAAAGTTTTGAAGTTAGATTTGTACTCGATGAAATGCAAGATCATGCTTGGTTAGAATATGACGATGCAATTAAACGATTAACATTTGAAAACTCAAAAGAATTATTAACAAAAGCTAATGAATTTATTTCCAATTTACCTCAATATCATCAGTTCTTTCATAAGGATTAATGTGTGATTTTTCTATTTTAGTAATATTTTTTGCAAGATACATTCTAATTCCAAGAACTGCAATCATTCCTGCATTATCAACTAAAAATTGATTTTCAGGAATTATGCATTTTACATCTCTATCTTTACACATTTGTATTGACATTTCTTTTAATCTTGAATTGCAAGCAACTCCTCCACCAAGAACTAATTCTTTTTTCTCACAATGTGCTATTGCTCTTTCAGTAACTTCAAGTAACATTGCAAATATGGTTTCTTGTAAACTAAAACAAATATCTTCTTTTTGTTCTTCAGACTCAAGTTTTCCTTCTTTAATCATTTGTCTTAATACAGTTTGTAATCCAGAAAATGATACATCCATTCCTTTAACTTGATAAGGTAATTCAATATATTTAGCATTTCTTGCTTTTGCTTTAGCTGCCATTTGATCAATTTTTGGGCCTGCAGGAAACCCTAAACCGATATCTCGTCCAAATGTATCAAGAAAATTTCCAACACCAATATCGAGAGTTTCGCCAAATACTCTATATTTGCCACCATCATATGCAATTACCTGGGTATTTGCACCAGATGCGTATAATAAAACAGGGTCAGTTGCGTCATAAATTGATGCTATTTCTAAATGTGCAACACAATGATTAACTCCAATTAACGGGATTTTTAATTGTAATGATAATGACCTTGCAACAGCCGAACCAATTCTTAATGCGTGTCCAATTCCTGGGCCTTGAGAAAATGATATTAATTCTATTTCGTGAATTGTTTTATTTGCTTTTTCTAAAGCTTCAATTATAACTTTATCAAAACAATCAACATGATGTTCAGATAGTTGAACAGGAATTAAACCGCCTTTTTCAGTTTTATACATATCACGAACATTAGATAGTACAACACATTTCTTAGTGGCATTATTATATTCGACAACACTTGCACCAAATGTATGTGCGGTAGTTTCTATTCCAAGACAGAGTAATGATTTATTCGATGTGTTTGAATTAGATTTTTTAATCATGTTTTAAGAATAAAGAATGGATTTAAATTGATTACGGAAAATTAAAATATATTAATTTTTCTTTGATAATATTATTAAGTTATTTTCTAGTTCTTCAATTTGAATACTATTATTATAGGATTTCTCAAAATAAGATCTTCTATTAAAAAAATCAGAATAGTAAGATACAAATATTCCTTCAGGATGGAGTTTATCTATTATTAGTTTAGAACAAATGTCAAAATATTCATGACTAGGTATTACGCACATATCAATACCTGTTGCAAGAAAACTAGATGAATTATCGGGGATAGTTTCTAAAATAGTTTTCATGTCTGTTTCTATATACTCTGCTGGAGCATATTTTTTATTATTTTCATTTAAACGAATTAATTCTTTTTCAAGGTTATTTTTACCTGAATTATAATTGAATGGTTCAATACCAAAATATTCTTTTATGCCTAAACTATTTAATAATCTATATGAATTTTCTGGGAATATGCCTGCCCCAAGATCAAAAACTACTTGATTTTCAAATTTTTTGAATAATTCGTAAATATGTATTTGTGTATGTATTGAATCATTTAATTTATGTTGGACATACTTTGGGGATTGTGCTATTGTTTCCCAAGTATTAAAGTGATATGCTAATGAATTACTAAATTGGCTAGAAAATGCATGTGAGAATTTTTTATAAGAATTATTTTGGTTAGCTTTAAGTTCATTAATTAGATTGGCATTAACTAAATTAGTTTCAGTTTCTTTTAGCATTATTTTAAGAATTAAAATACATTTATAAATTTTATTACTTTATAGTGATTAAGTGTTTCTTGGTTGATTTGATACTATTTGTTATACTTCTAAATTATATTTAATTAATATTAAGAAAATCATATTCCAAAATTATGTTGATTATTTCAAGATAATAATTAATATTGATAAACCGATTGTTAGAAGTATTAATATGCTCACTAAAATAATATTTATAGTAACTATATTATAAAAAGTACATAAATTTTCTTAACACCCTTATACTAATGTATGCATTATTATGAGAATCATTTTAATCAAATAGCGAAGTTAAATCTTTAATATTATTAGCTGTTACGCCTTGAGTGTTATTGATTATTTGAATAGATTTTGTACGCATATTAATAATGCCTGTTCTAATATCTTTTATTGGCATGTCAAGATTATGTAATAAAGTGGCTCTACCACTAAGATAAGTATGTTTAAAATAATCTTTAGTACATTTTTTATATTCACTTTTATCAATTTGTACTAGCCAAGTATAATTAGTTTCAGGACTAGTATAAATTCCTATTTGTCCAATATAATCATTAGTCTTCATAATACTTTGAATTGTAATTTTATTTATTAAGTTTGTTATTGCTATATTAAATTATATTAATTTTATAGCTCTCGCTAATCCTTATTAACATATTAGAATTTCTTTAGAGCTAACTCTAAAGTATATATTAATTTAAGAACGATTTGTTCTTATTAGTATTGATTCAAAATTTTAGAATAATAAAAGTAAAAAATGATGAATATACCGTGTATAGAAGTTTGTGTCTAAATTAGTTTAGCGAAATTGTTGGGTACTGCTGGCTGAATACCTCGTTACCTTGGTACTTACACCACAGTTCCATCAAACTCATCTTCTATGAGTATTTCTCACGTCTCTTTTCAAGGGGGGTTTCCGGCTTAGATGCTTTCAGCCGTTATCCCGTAACGCGTAGCTGCTCAGCATGCCTTGTTAGACAACTGATCGACCAGAGGCGTCGACCCATCGTTCCTCTCGTACTAAATGGATCTTCCTTTCAGACATTGTACATTCCCAGTAGTTATTAAACCAACTGCCTCACAGCGTTGTGAACCCAGCTAACATCCCTTTTAATGGGTGAACACCCCCACCCTTGGCCGCTTCTGCACGGCCAGGATAGGAAGAGCCGACAACGATGTAGCAAGCCGCGCCGTCGATGTGAACTCTCGGGCGCGACAACCCTGTTATCCCCGGAGTAACTTTTCGGTCAGCACTAGACCCCATCAAGGAGTCATAGTGGTTCGCTAGGCCCAAATTTCTTTACTGAGATCTATCTTATTAAGATATCAGTTAGGCTGGCTTTTGCCCTTGCACTCTACACCGGATTTCTGACCCGGTTGAGCCAACCATTGGGCACTCATGATATCTTTTCATGAGTATGCCGCCCCAGCTAAACTGTCCACCTGCCACTGTTTCGATAAATCGATAAGCGGCGTAGACCATAAAGAGTGGTATTTCAATTTTCGCCTAAACATGACCTAGCAGCCATGCCTCAAACAGCTTCCACTTATACTACACATCATAGTCCGCGTCGCAATAACAGGCTACAGTAAAGTTTCACGGGGTCTTCACGACCCACTGGAAATCTTCGGCCTTCACACCGAACAGAGTGTTCAGAAGGTTCTAAGTAGGGACAGTGGACAACTCGTTACGCCATTCATGCACGTCGTCAATCAAACGACAAGGTATTTCGCTACCTTAAGAGAGTTATAGTTACCCCCGCTGTTTATCAGTCCTTAGCTCGATTGAAATCGAGTTTTAGATACTGACACTGAGCAGACGTCACCTACTATACAAGCCCTTACGGGTTAGCAGTAAGTTGTGTTTTTGTTAAACAGTCGGTCGTCCTTGATCTTTGCACCCTGCAATCGCACATATACATATACGAAAGCAGGGACCCCTTATCCCGAAGTTACGGGGCCATTTTGCCGAGTTCCCTTACCTAGATTATCCTTTCACACTTTAGGCTTCTCACCTAGGGGCACCAGTGCTGGTTCTTGGTACGAGTTATTAAGATTTATCTAATATCCATTTTCAAGGGCTCCAGGCATCAACCAGATACCACTTAAGTGATACTCATCTAAAATTTAACCTGGTTCTCAATATAATATTACTCCCCAGGCTTATTTTTATTAACAATTGTTCATTGCTGATCTAGCCCAAAACGTCTGAATATTAGTTTGCGTCACCGCGTATACTTAATAAGTACAGGAATATTAACCTGTTTCCCTTTCCCGAACATACTCGATCTCCGAGCTCGGTTAGGATCGACTAACCCTTGGCTGATCTACATTGCCAAGGAACCCTTGCCCTTTCAGTGGCAGAGATTCTCACTCTGCTATGATCCTACTACCATCAGGATTCTTGTTACAGGCAGATCCACAAATGCGCGTGCACTTGCTTCTACTCTACCCATACACCGACCTACCGCAAATCTTTCGATTGCCCATGGTATCGGTAGCTAATTTAGCCCCGTCCATTTTAGATGCTTACAACCTTGACGAGTAAGCTGTTACGCACTTTTTAAAGGGTTGCTGCTTCTAAGCAAACCTCCTCGCTGTCTATGGTTGTAAACGATCTTCAACCCATAACACTTAAATAGCATTTAGGGACCTTAACCATGGTCTGGGTTGTTTCCCTCGAGGAGAACGAGTTTACCCCGCTCCCCCGTCTCCACGCTTCTACGATGTATCAGCATTCGGAGTTGGACAGGGAGCCGAGCCGTTTCCAGCCCTAAACCCCCAATCCGTCTCTCTACCTCTAATACGATCTCTGCGCAGGTTTGACTACGGCCAATTTCGATCGGAACCAGCTATCACCGGGTTCGATGGGCTTATCACCCCTAATCTCAGGTTACACAAACGCTTGCACACAGAACTGCTTCGGTCCTCCATCCCTTTTTACGGGGACTTCAACCTACCCAAGATTAGATCACCCGGTTTCGGGTCGTATTCATGTGACTATATGGCACTTTTACACCATCCGCCTCATTGCTTGCGCGGAAATTGGTTTCCCTTCGCTTACCTGCTTAACACAGTTATGCTCGCCACACAAATATACTCCCTGACACGTTATTCAAAACGGACGATAGACCTCCTAAGAGGACTATCATACTGTAACTATTAGGCTTCAAGGTCTTTGAACTCCCTGTTAAGGGTTCTTTTCAGCTTTCCCTCGCGGTACTTCTACGCTATCGGTCTCGATTAGTATTTAAGGTTAGAGGTTGATGACCCCCAGTTTCGCGCCCCGTATCCAGGGAGCGCTATTCAGGATACACTCAAAATCCATCATTCTACATTTACGGGACTATCACCCTTTGCCGTCCGACTTTCCAGTCGAGTTCAATTCGAATGATTAGGATAAAAGAATGTCCTACAACACCACATCTCGAGTACATTACTGCACCCGATTCAGTTTGCCTTATATTGCTTTCTCTCGCTGATACTAACAACATCTCGTTTGATTTCTTTTCCTGCGGGTACTAAGATGTTTCCATCCCCCGCGTTCGCTTTCCGTTAGGAATTATTGCGAAGTCGCATTCGGATATCTTGGGTTCAAAGGTTACATGCACCTCGCCCAAGCATACTGCAGCTTGTCACATCCTTCATCGCCTATTCGAGCCAAGCTATCCACCTAATAGTGTAATAGAATCTTATAAATTATTTTTTTTACGGATTCTTAACTAAGATAGACTTCTTCTATACACGGTATCATCGAACGTAATATTTGTGATAACTAGTTGTACTTTCTTTAAAGATGTACTAACTGATTACATTCTACTCCATCTATCCATAACATGTTATGTTACGAATTTTCCCATTGGTTAAAACAAAGAATTGCTTACACAATCCTTCTACAGTGAGTATGATTTGTGATTAATGAATTATATGATATGAATGCTAAAATGGACTGGTCGGGATTTGAACCCGAAGCCTCTCCCGTGCAAGGGGAGCGTTATACCAGGTTTAACTACCAGCCCCTAAAAGTACGAGGTAGCATTCAATTTAATTATGAATGTTAATATGTGAATGAGATGTAAAGAGTGTTATACAAATAAAATTGAATTGTATTTATTATTTTATGTTTTATCATATGTGTACTAATGCACTGATAGTATATATAATAAAAATAATAAAAAGGAGGTGATCCCACCGCAGGTTCCCCTACGGTGACCTTGTGACGACTTAACCCACCTTACTGACCTTAGATTCGTTTACACCAATTAAGTATAACCTCATCTAAAGCCTGCTCGGTTGGCTTGACGGGCGGTGTGTGCAAGGAACAGGGACATATTCACCAGAGTATGATGAACTCTGATTACTAGGAATTCCGTTGTCATGTGGGTGAGTTGCAACCCACAATCTAAACTACGATAAAGTTTCGAGGATTAGCTTCTCCTTACGGAGTTGCATCCCATTGTCTTTACCACTGTTGCGCGCGTGTAGCCTAGAAGATTCGGAGCATACAGACCTACCGTTGCCTGCACCTTCCTCCTCCTTACGAAGGCAGTCCCTATAATGTGCACAGTCACCCCGAAGGGCCCGTTTGCAATTATAGGTACAGGTCTTGCTCGTTGCCTGACTTAACAGGACATCTTACGACACGAGCTGACGGCGGCCATGCACTACCTCTCGGCTCGTCAGATAAGCCCTTCAGACTGATCTTCATCCTGCCGTCGCTTCTAGTAAGGTGTTCTGCGTTGAGTTAGATTAAACCGCACGCCGCACTCCTGGTGTATTCCCCCGCCAATTCCTTTAAGTTTCAGTCTTGCGACCGTACTTCCCAGGCGGTGAGCTTATCAACTTCTTTTCGACACCGCATATTCTCGTAGAATATGCGACACCTAGCTCACAGTGTTTACAGCTAGGACTACTCGGGTATCTAATCCGGATCGCTCCCCTAGCTTTCATCCCTCACAGTCAGAACTGTTCTAGTTGGGCGCCTTCGCCACAGGTGGTCTACCTTGGATTATCACATTTAACCGTTCCCCAAGGCATACCCCCAACTCCTCCCAGTCTCTAGTCTGAAAGTGTCCCCTGCATGCTGTTGTATTGAGTTCAACAATTTCACAAAGGATTTTTCAAACCTGCTACGAATGCTTTAGGCCCAATATAAGATTGCCACTCGTGGCGCCGGGGTTACCGCGGCTGCTGGCACCGGTCTTTCCCACCACTTATTCTCCAAGATGTGTACTCTTGGCAAAAGCTTACATATAATGTAAGCACTCAGGATCCCCCCATCACGCTTTCGCGTATTGTGGAGGTTTCGCGCCTGCTGCACTCCGTGGAGCTGGGACCAGTATTTCAGTGTCCCTCTCGGGGCTACCCCTCTCA
The DNA here is from genome assembly GCA_963777125.1 of uncultured archaeon. Taxonomy (GTDB): domain Archaea; phylum Nanobdellota; class Nanobdellia; order Woesearchaeales; family UBA9642; genus UBA9642. The sequence goes on from CAVZPN010000044.1 coordinate 13,165, forward strand.
GGGCCCCTACGGATCTTAGGTTTGGTGGTCCGTTACACCGCCAACTGCCTAATCCGTCGCCGACTCATCCTAAGACCTTACGTTTAATGAATAGTTCGTTCCAGAATCCATTCAATATCGAGTTTTAGCCACAGTTTTCCGTGGGTATCCTCGTTCTTAGGGCAGATTATCGACGTGTTACTGAGCCTGTTGCCGGCCATTACTGACCTGACTTGCATGGCTTAATCGAATCCTGATAGCAGCAATCCCCCGCAGGATCAACGGGAATTCATTACTTACAATCCTGTTTCTAGATATCTTTAATAATTTTGCAATTATCTCAAATGTTTGCCGCTAGAATTTTTTCTTATTATTGGGTCGCATCTTTTCTTGAAACTTAAAAAAATCAAGGAAATTTACTAGTATGTCAATTTATAATTTTTGCATGACACACTCTTTACATCATACTCGATTTTTATGTCAAGTACTCATTCAGTATTACTTCTTGAATGTGTCCTACCCTTAACAGGTTTTACAGACAGTTCAGAATTGGAGGCGATTTTATAAAATAAAGGAATTTTATTTTCTTTATAAAAGTTTCGTTTTGATTAATCAGAAATTGAGGCTTTTTTGCTATAAATCCTTTAAATTTGAAATTCAATATACTATTTTATGATACTAATATAGTTTTTATATCTTTTAAAAATATGTAAAATTTTATACAAATTGGCATATTTTACTATTATTATATTATTTTTGTTAATTTAATTATATTTAGCTATTTTTTATGATATTGTGATTACTTATTTTAGATTTAGTTGCTAATTTAGTCTCTTGTTTTAAAAAATTGACTATATTTATTATGTGTATCGAAGTATGCTACGATTTTAACTTTATGTGTATCTATGCCTTGTTTGTCTGTACCTGTATTTTCTATTTTATATACTGCTCTTCTAAATCCTAGTTCTGCAGTTCTATAGTGTCCTTCTCCACCAAGAAGACAATATTTTTCATACATTGCAGTTTTTTTACCTTTGGCTTTTCCAGAAACATATTTGGTTATAGGTTTATTTTGAAAAATATTAGTATTTATTTTATTATTGAATGTATCTTTATCCTCAGTAGATGTTATTAACTCGATTCCTTCTATTGATAATTTTGATTCTTTTGATTGTTTCAATGTGATATATTTAGATAAATTTGCTAATGAAAAATATATTTCAGGATTATATTTAGGTAGTATTCCTGAAACTTTTTTTGGATCGTATATATCATATAATTGCTCTATTAACTCAAGATATTCTGACATGTTTTTTGTATCTTGCATTAACAATTCTTTATTTTTAGTATATATAATTTTTATTTCGCAAGGATCAACTTTCTTTTCAATAATTATTTTTTCTAATGATAGAATAAAATTTTTAACTTTAGAATATTCATTACTATCTATTATTGTTTTAGCTTCATTAGTTTTTAATCCTCTAGTTTCAAGAAATAATAATTGATTTAGATCGTATGTTTTTCTAGGCTCTTGTTCTTCTTTAATATCCTTAATATTATTAGTGATTATTTTATCTATAGTATTTATTTTGATTATATTGTTATTGTTTTGTTGTATGTTTGGTTTTACATAAATATTTTTTAATGCGCGAGAATAATTTATTTCATTTAATAATAATTTAATTATGTTACTCTCTACTTGATCTTCAGATAGTGCTATTTCTTCATTTTGTAATTTAATTATTAATTCAAATATATTTTCTAAATTTTCAGTTTTATTTTCGAGAGTTCTTATATCTGCTTTTATTGAACTCATGGTATTTATTAATTCATTATGTATTTTTTCATATTGATGTGCTACTTCAATTGCAGTGTGTAGTTCTTCTTTGCCTTCTTTTGACATGACTGTATATGCAATACTTTGATTATTTTTTTGTTTAAATTTGGTAAGACTTTCTCCGAATCTTAATTTAATGCCGATATTTTTAAAAGCATTTATTGATTTAGTGCTATCTTTTAGATTTTCTTCATGTGTCCTTAAGAATCTTTTTTTATCTTCTTCTAATTTATAATTTGCTTTATTGATAAAATTATATATATCTTCTAGTGGTTGATTAATTTGAGTTATATCTAAAGATTTGTATGTTTCAGTTTTGTCATCTATTGTTTTAATATTTAGGCTAAAAGGGTTTATTGCTAATTGTGTATATATATGTTCTATTAATGAATTCAAAGATGCATATTCGTTAATTATTGTTCCCTCTAATGAGTCCGTCATAAATTGATATTCCTCGCTATTAATAAATTCTGAAAGTGCAATTTTTTCAGTATTTAGTATATTAGTTTTATTCATTTTTAAAATAATGTTTGATATTTATATTTTAATGTATTATTGTGAAATATTAATCCTTCTGTTAATTGTTCTACTAATGTATTAATATATACTTCTGTTGAATTTCGATTTTGGGGTTTGTATCTTTTTTCCCCCTTATAATCTATTTCTTCTTTGATATGATTATAGTTTGATCTTATTGGTGTAAATCTGTATGCTCTTAATTCTTCTTCTAATCTTTCAGATTTAGGCTGATAATATAATATGTTATTGTCTTTCTTTAAGTGCATTAATTCAGGTTGACTAAGGAGCATCATTCTTGCAACTTCTTCATTAGTATAATCTTTTAATGATAGTTGATTTAATTGTTTGTATTTAATTCCTTTAATTCCTGCTTTTTGACCAAATGCTGCACATCTGAAATATGTTTTACCATCTTTATAGAATACATCTGCGCATTCTAGATTATATTCTTTGGCAAGCGCTGATATTGCGTTATATCTGTCTTTAGTGCATTCTTTATCAAATAATAGTATTCTTTTATTATCTAATTTAAGAAGTGGTAGAGGTCCTATATTGTTTCTAACTTTAGGCACGTCAAGTATGAATCCTTGTTCGCTCATATCAAGATGATCCAATATATATTCGGCCATTTGTTCGAATTTTTTTGTACTCATACTATTATAGGTAATGCTATATTTATAAAGTTTTCGGTAATTAACTACTGATTAGTGATGATTATTTTCATATTTTTTTACTTATCATCAACAGTAAATAATGTAGAATCATGAACATCAAATAGTCCTATTCGAGCGCCAGCGTCAAGCCAGCCATGCGCATAATTTAATGCCGCAAATGCTAAAACGTAATCATTATTTTTTTTAAAATGCTGTGCATCACTATAATATCTAGATGCCATATCATAGAAATCTTTTGCTTGTGAAAATTTTAATTTATCTTCTTTATTCATTGCATCTTTGCACATTTTCAATGCGCGTCCTGTAACATCAAAATATTTATCTAGTTTTTCATGGCTAACAGTATTATTAATTAGTTCTTTTGTTTTAATTTGTTTATTTTCTTTAATTGTCATTTTTATACTCTTTAAATTTCTCTTTTAAGATCGGTTGGCATTATATATTCTTCAAAATGTATCTCATCAATTTTATTATTTAATGCTTCTAGTTCTTCTTTTTTAACAGTATTTTTTAAATTTTTACCCATTCTTGTCATTGCATGAATACATTGATTAAAAGTATTACTTATTGTTTTAATTTCATTATGTGCTTTATTTAAATCATTTTCTAAAATTTTAAATTGTTTATCTTTTGTTTTATCTAGTGTATTAATTGTATTTTCAATAAATTGCACATCTCTCTCTAAATATACTATTCTTTTTTCTATTCGATATAAAAAATCATATACTTGCGAATTATCTTGTGATTCTTCCATAATAATATCACTGTATGATACATATTTATAATTTTAACTAAATTTTGTTTATTTTATTTTTTTCAATTATTTTATTTAGTTTAATTTTTTTGTTTGTATCAACTCTAAAGATATAACACAAGGTTTTTATACTAGCAATATCTAAACCAATAATTATTTTCATAAAAGGGGTGTAGTATGCAAAATTTAGAGCCTCCAGAGGTTCCGCTAGGTTTAATATCTAAATCAGTAGTTCAAGGAGAAAAAAAAGAAGGATTTTTTAAAAAATTATTCTCAAAAAAATCACATTCTGATTCCATTGATTCATCTGTTGATAGTTCGAAAAAAGATAAAGATATTCTATTTGGAGATTTGCCTTCTTTAGATACTTTAGATTTTCCAAAGAATATGAATTTAAGTATGTCTGACTTGGAATTACCTGGCGATATTAATAATTCCTCTTTATCTGATACTAATTCCATAGATTTGCTTAATCAGCAATTAATAAAATCTGATTCTTTAAACAATGTAAATACTAAATCTAATGCTAGCACTAAGTTAACTAAATTACCTAAAGGAAAGTCTAAAGGTAAAGTGCATAAAGGAATATCAAGAAATATTGCTCATTTAGATGAATCTTCTCAATTTGATTGGACTAGAGAAGTAAAGGATCAAGAAATATTAATACATGATAGTAATAGATTTAATCAAGATGTTAATATTTTAATAAAAGAAACAGATAGTTATGTAAATAATACTACTGCCAATAATAATGATAAAACTTTATTTGCTTCTAATCACAAGGATGTTAATTTAACAAGCGATAATCTTAATATACCTGAATTAACGCCTTTAGTAAATCCTATAAATGCAAGTATGCAAGAAAATGCTTTACTTCCAATACTTGATAAAAAAGAACATGCAGATTTTTCTAAAATGTATTCTAGTCATAACAAATTACGATTAACCCTTAATCGTTATTTAAAAAATGCTAAGTTGTTTAAAAATAAACAAAAAGTTGCTGAATTATTCAAGCAATATGATACTAATATTGAACAAATAATAGAAGATAAAGAATTAGCTTTAGCACGTCAGAAAAAGGATTTAAATCAATTCGAATCACATTTGAAAAAACAAGAAAAAGACATACAATCAGTTCATTCTTTTATCACAACTCTTGATTCTAAATTAAAAGCACGTGAAAAAGAATTAAATAATCTTATCTCTGAAACTGTTGAAAAAGAATTAGCTAGAAGATTAGTTGTTGAGAAAAAACAGTTAGGCGCGGAATTAAAAAAAGTCGCATTACTTAATAATGATTTAAAGAAAAAATTAAAATTATTGGATGATGATAGTATAAAATTTAAAAAAGAATATGATTACAAGATGAAATTGTTAGAGGATAATAATCTCGCATTTAAAAAAGAACATGAGTATCTTGTTGAAATTGAAAGACAAAAATTAACACAGATGCAATCCATTTATGAACGTAAATTAAGTGAGTTGAATTCTGAAAAATCTGATTTTGAATTAACCAAAAAGTCTTTTGAAGACAGAAGACTTAAAGCACTTGAATTATTTTCTCGAGCTGATGCTATTTCAAAAGAATTATCCGATATAGATAAAATTAAAATTGAATTAGAAAATAATAAAAATATTATTACTAAAGAATTAATTGAAGATAAAGAATTAAAATTAGCGATTGATAAGGCTGAATTAGAATTAACTTCTGAAAAAGAAAATCTAGATAATATGATTTTTAGTAAATATTTAGAGAATAAATTAAAAAATATTAAACCAGGGTACTTAAATAAAGAGGATGATTGGAAAAATGAATTAAAAAGTCATCCATTATATAGAGATATTTTTGATTGTAGAAAGGTGTTATTAGAAAATGATATTGTAAAAGCAAAATCTTTATATAATCTTATTCGTAAATCATATGATACAATCGATTCACGTAAGGATGAAAAAGAAGCATTATATACTGCAATAAGAGAATTATATAATGATATACAATTAAAAATTGTAGAATCACAATTAAATTCATAAATCCATTTTGAAACAAGGATTTTATAAAAATCTTTAGTGTCTAAAAAATATTCAACAAAAAAAATTTGCTATCTCGAATTAAAAAATTAATGTAGCAAATTTTGATGTCGTATATAAAGATAAAATATATGCTTTATATACAAAAACAAAATATTTATAAAAGAGCTATTGTTTCTAGCATAATAATTATCTGATGCTAGTTAGGAGACCAAAATGTACGAATACGAAGAAAATCAAACTATGTGGACGAGATTTAAGACATTCATACGTGAATGTGTTAGAGTTTTCAAGATTACTAAGAAACCTACAAAAGAGGAATATAAAACTATTAGTAAAGTTGCAGGTTTAGGCATTTTACTTATAGGATTAATGGGTTTTCTTGTACATTTGGTAACAGTTTTAGTGTTTAAATAATGGTGAAAAATGGAAGAAGGCCACGAAAGTAAAATATATTGTTTAAGAACCACTGCTAATCGTGAAGATCAAGTAATGGATTTTGTTATCAGTAATGCTGAACGTAAAAATATTCTTATTAATTCTGTAATAAAACCACATGGTTTAAGAGGATATATTTTTGTTGAGGCTCCTGATAAGAATGTTGCTGAACAAGCAGCTTTCGGAATACCTTATGCTAGAGGAATATTACCTACAGACATTAAGTACACTGAAATTGAACACATGCTTGAACAAGTTAAAAAAGAAATGAATATTCAAAAGAATGATATTGCTGAAATAATTTCAGGTGCATTCAAAAGAGAAAAGTGTAAAATCACTAGAATTGATAAAGTTAAGGAAGAAGCTGTTGTTGAATTACTTGAAGCTGCAGTTCCAATTCCAATAACATTAAAATTAGATGCTCTAAAAGTTATTCGCAGAGAAGGCGAAGAAGCTGAGGAATAAATTTATATTAACACATAGGGGAGGATTATTATGGGTAAACAATCTGTTGATGCTTTAATAAACGGTGGTCAAGCAAGTGCTGCTCCACCATTAGGTCCGGCATTAGGGCCATTAGGTGTAAATATTGGTTTAGTTATTGTTGAAATCAATAAAAAAACTGCAAGTTTTAAAGGTATGCAAGTTCCAATAAAAGTTATTGTTGATACTGATACTAAAGCTTTTGAAATTACTGTCGGAACTCCACCAGCTTCTGGATTATTATTAAAAGAAGCAGGTATTGAGAAAGGATCAGGTAAACCTCAAAAAGATAAAGTTGCAGATATTCTAATTGAACAAGTTATCAAAGTTGCTAAGATGAAGGAAGATGCTCTTTTAGGTAGAACTTTAAAGAGTAAAGTAAAAGAAGTAATCGGAACAGCAAATAGTCTTGGAATGTTAGTTGAAGGCATGAATGCAAAGGATGCTATGAAAGCTGTTGATGAAGGTAAATTTGATGCTGAAATAAAGGCAGAAAAAACTGAACTTACAGCTGATGAACTTAAGAGATTACAAGAAGAAAAGAAGAAATTACAAGAAGAAGTCGAGAAGAGACACGCTGATGAATTGAAGAAAGCAACTGATATCGTCGAATCCTTAAAGGGTAAAGAGAAATCAGTTATCAAAGCTAAACTTCACGAAGCAGGTATCCCTGAAGATCTTATCAAGAAGTTATTACCTTCTGATGTTGGAGCTTCAGCTGGAGAAGCTAAGGGTAAAGGCGGAAAGAAGTAATTTCTTAAATCTTTTTTTATTTTTTTTATCTTTTATTTTTCTTAGAAAATTTTATTAAACTATTAATTTTAAGACAATTAAATTTCTTTAGTTGCCACGCTCATATAGAATATTAATAATATATTTTTCCGATTTATTTTTATTCGAATATGATTCTAACAATTCGCTAGGTGGCAACTAAATCGTAAATTTTTATCTTCTCCTCTTAATAATAAAAAGATTTATAAATATCAACATTCAGGATAACAATATCTATTTAAGAGGTGTTAGTTATGAATAAAAAAGGTTCAATGGAATTAAGTGTTAATTCTATAGTTATTCTAGTTATTGCAATTGTTATGTTAGGTTTGATATTAGGATTTGTTAAAAGCAAATTTTCTGAAGTTAGTGTAGGTTTAGATTTAAAAGAACCTGACGCTGCTCCTGCATCTTCTTCTAATCCTGTATCTTTATCAAGAAATGAAATTAGCATAAATGCTGGTAAAGAAGCAGTATTAAAAATGAGTATATATAATCCTGGTATATCGGCGACTGAAGCCATTTCACCAACTTTATCTTGTACTACAGAAGGAATATTAGGTAATACTCCTACAGGTAATCCTAAAGTTATTAAAGCTGCAGAATCTCAACAATTTTCATTAGTTTTAAAAATTTTAGCCGCTGCACCTGCAGGAACTTATTTATGTAGTATAACTTCCGGAATAACGGATACTCAACCTCAAGATGTTACAATTAAGGTTATTAGATAAAATAATTCAAAAGGTGAATATTTATGAAAAGACATTTAACTAGACAAGAAGAATTTGATATATTAAAATTAGTACTTGATAAATTTTTATTACTTGGAGTATTTTTACTTGCATTAGGATTATATAATATTATTCAATCAACAACAAGTTTTTTCCTAGGAATTGCTGTAATGCTTGGCGGTGTTATATTATTAATATTATTAACTGTAATGCTTGTTAAAGAATATGAATTTATTAAAAACTAAGATTATTGAGTTAATAACTTAATTTTTATTTATTTTTCTTTGATTATTTTATTTATGTTGTATTATTTTGAATGGGTTTTAAAGATGAATCGTAAAGGTGCAATTGAACTTTCTGCAAATTTTATTATTGTAATTATAATTTCATTAGTTGTTGTTATCGGCGGGTTATCTATATTTTTTAAGATGCAAAAAAATCTTGAAGATTCTGCTAAAATAATGGATCAACAAACTGAAGAAAACATTAAACAAATGATGTTAAGCAATAGTTATCATGTTGCTGTTTATCCAAACGATCCAATAATTAAGAATGGTGATGCAGTATTAGTCGGTGTTGGAATAACGAATATACTTACTGATCCTGATGGAAAGACTTTCAATGTAGATGTATCTGATGTTACTTATTATGAAACATCAACTAGTCCTCCAGATTCTAAGACTGATAAATCGTCTTATTATGATATTTCTTCAACTAAACCTACTATTGCAACCGGTGAACAAGTTGTTAAAGGTGTACTTCTTAGAATGCCAAAGGGTGCTGCTAAGGGACAGTACATTTATACTATAACTATTAAAGATACTACTGCTGATCCTACTGAGAATTATGGTGTTGTACAAGTTTATGCTTCTAATAAGTAAACTTCTTATTGTTCTTTAATTATTTATTTTAAGAATATAATTAATTAAAAATTATTTTTAAAGAACTTTGAGTATTTATCTTTAATTAACATCCTTCAATAAATCCATTAAGAATTTCTCCGGATCTTTTGATAATACAAAATGTGATGCTAGTAATACTCCTTTTGCACCATTCTTTAATGCAATTTTCATATCTTCATTACTTTTAATTCCAGCGCCAACAAGTAATGGAATATTATTACACATTTTTACAGCTTTTGGTATTATTTCAGGTTTTGCTGAACTTATACTTACTTCTCCGCCAATTAGTTCTGGTGGTTCAACTGCAATAAATGTTGGTCTTATAACTTTAAAATTTGCAACTTTTTTAGTTTCAATAGCATCTTTTACACATACAATGCTTGTCATGTCAAGTTCTTTTAATCGAATTATTGTTTGTTCTATTCTTTTAATATCTATTCTATCTTCAGAATGATTAAGTATTGATCCTCTAACATTAATTGTTAGTAATTGTTCTGGAACAATATGGCCTGTGCTTTTCCCAGGTTTTTCATAATCTGTGTGTTGCGCAAATACTGGAATTTTTACTCTTTTAGCAACTTCTTCCAAATATGTTGTTTCCACACACACAATAACATTTACGCCAGTTTTTTTCTGTACTTTTTCTGCTATTAATGCTAGTTTAACTGCATTTTCGCCAGACCCTTCCATATATGTTTTGAAATTCAAAACTACAAATGGCTTTGTGTAATCTAATTTTTTTATTGTAAATGGTTTTTTGTTGAAGAACATAATTATTTATTATTTAACTAGTTTATAAAAATTGTTACTCACGTAATAGGAGCTACAACTCTTGAAACTTTCGAATTTAACAAGTATTATTAAACTAAATTTATAAATCCTTATTCAACAATCAATGTTATGACTAAAATTAGCGATGTTAATGATTTAAGTAAGTTTAAGGAATATAAAGAACATAGCGGCATAGCAAATATTAAACTTATTAATAATAAAGAATTCTTTAATTGTACTCAGTGTGGCGAATGTTGTCATATTCGCGAGTCAAATAAAGGGATAAGTTCTGATGATGAAGAAAAATATCGTCATTATATGTTTAATAAATTTGGAATTATTTATCTTGCTAAATTAAATGATATTACTATCAATGTTTTGCCTGAAGAAGCAGAATTATTAAAAAAAGAAGCGCAAATTCGTAAACTTGATTTAGATATTGTTCCAAAACGCGTAGTTTATGATTCAAAAACACATGAATTAATAATTCTTGACTATTTTATTAATCATGATATTTGTCCATTTTTTAATAAAAAAACAAAGCAATGTAGCGTATATTCTATTAGGCCTTTAATATGTAGGTCTTATCCATTACTTACCACAACTAGTCTTGGTAAATGTAAGTATAAATTAACTGACTCTAAAAAGTATGATTCAGAATTATTTGAAGCTCAAAAATTAGAATTAGTTGTGAGTAAGCAAAAGAGTGTATTACAATCAATGATTGCAAATCAAGATATTGTTATTCCTGAAAGTATTACTGATATAGAAATGAATCATATTCTAACGACTGCTAAATTTAAAGAATTAAGAATATTGGCTAGTATAAAAAATACCGATAATAATTTTAAAGATAAGAAAGAAGACAAATAACAAAAATTCGCTACTTGATCTATCCATAATCTAAAGGTTGTAGTATTGCGGCCTCACTTAATCGCGAATTTTTGGAATTGAAAATTTCTGTCAAAATTTTCAATAAAAAATAAAAATTTTTTAGTATAACGCTTATTGTTTAAATTCAATGTGCGCCACTATTTATAATTCGAAGATACTTGGATCAACCTTTTTCTTATTTGGTAACTCAATTCTTTTTTGTTCTGCTACCTTTGGATCAAGTGAAGTATCAACGTTTTTAATTGCAACTCTGGGTTTTGATGTTCCTGAACTTTCAGGTGCTTTTTGTGGTGTTAATTGTTGTTTTTTTAACCAGCACTTATCACAATACTTTTTACCATTAGCAACGCTTACACATTCATCACATATAGATTTGCCGCACCAGCCGCAATTATACATACATTCGATTTGATGTTTCATACATCTTGGTCCAGAAGTTGTTTTTAGTACCATATTGTTCACCTTTATTTTAATCTTATTATAATTTTCTAATGCTATTCAATAGGGTATTAGTATACATATTTATATACTTTTGGATTTGTTCTTATTTTAAGAACTTTGCAAAATTCGCTTCGCGTAGTTGCCGGCTCGCATTTGGATTACGTATTCGAAGAAAGCTCCTCTCATGGAACCTCCGTAGCTTTTTTAATATTTAATCTATGGATGCTCACAAATAGGCAACTAGCATTTATGCAAAGTTCTTATTTCTTAATATGATTTGTTCGTGTTCTAATGTAAATCAAGAATATTACTGAGATAATTAACGTAACTATGCTAGTCCATTGACCAACATTTAAGCCATTATATGCTGTTTCATCTCTAAAAAAGGTTATTGTTAATCTTAAAATGGAATACATTATCATAAACATCCAAAATAATGTTCCTTTTTTGTAATTCTTTTTAGTTTTTTTAGAATAAATATTATATGATAATAATACTCCGAACATGAATATATTAGCAAAAAATTCGTATATTTGTGTTGGATGTCTGCAATAATTGTCTATTTTTGCAAAAACTACACACCATGGTGTTGTAATTGTATTTGTTATGGTTCCATATAATTCTGAATTAGTATAATTAGCAAGTTTTCCAATGGCAAGGGTTAGTGTTGCAGGAATTACAAGTAAATCTGCTAAATCATAGAAATGAATTTTATATTTTCGACAAAATATTAGTGTTACAATTATTACGCCAATAATTCCTCCTTGAAAACTTAGCCCACCATTCCATATCTTATATATTTCAGAAAAATTGCTCATATAGTATTGGACGTTATAGATAAATACTTCAAATAATCTTGCACCAAGTATTGAACCAATCATTAACCATGCAAAGTAAGAATCAAGTTGATCGTATGTTAATTTTAATTTCTTAGTTTTAATTGCATGTCTTAGAAGAAAATAAGTAATAATAAAGCCTAAAAAATATACAAGTCCGTAATATCTTATACTAATTGGTCCGAAACTTACTAATACTGGATTAATGTTATTGATAAACATAAAAAAGAAAATAACAATATAGATATATAAATTTGATTAAAATATTCTAAGTAGGTTATTTTATATCGTATTATTAGTTATGATATTTGCGTGTTTGTATGGTTATTTTTATATCAAAAACTTTCTATCGATTGGAGTAAAGTCATCTGCAACTTCAAGTAATCTTGAACTAGTTGTTTTTTCAAAACCTATTACTTCAACTCTACATCCAAGGCCTTTTAGATATACTACTAAGTCGGCAAAATCTCCATCACCAGAAACAATTACGATAGTATCAACTTTTGATGCAATTCTAATTGTATCCATTGCAATTCCAACATCCCAATCGCCTTTCTTATGGCCGCCATAGAATGTTTGTAAATCTTTACTTTTAACTTCAAAACCAACATTTTTTAATGCATCATGGAATGTATTTTCATCAGGCATATCGGCTTTAATCACGTATGCTAGAGCTCTTAGTAGCTGTCTATTTGCAACAGCTCTTTTTAAGAGCATTCCAAAATTTACTTTTCTATTAAATAAGTTTTTACCGGAATAGTACATGTTTTGTACATCTACAAATACTGCGATTTTTTGATCTTTATGTTTATTGCTATCTTCGTTTTTATTTGACATTACTTTATTCATTATTGCCATTAATTCACCTTGTTTAGTTTTAATATGATTTAGTTTAAGTATTAGGTTGTTATCTTATTATGTTTAGTAATTATATTTGTTGATTATTTTATTATCTGTTTTATTGATAATTATTATTCCATCATACATTTACATTTTTTAAGTTTTTCAGTTCCAACTAAAGATTTTAGTATTATCTTATTCTCTTTTTTAATATTTTTTCCATAAGGACAATTACTTACATGTATTATATTAGATTTTTTTGAAACGTAATATTTTATTGTTTCTTTCAAGTCTTTTATTAATTCTTTCTTTTTATCTGTTAATACTTTTTCTTTTAGTTTTGGCTCGTCTATTTGTATCTTATCTTTATCTTTTTCGAATTTTTTAATTATTGTTTCTTTTAATAATTGTTCAACAACTTTCTTATCAATAATTAAATCTTCTTTACGAAATAAAACACTACAATGCTGACAAAAATATGAGTATGTTTCATTACCTTTTACATCAGAATGACATATGGGACAACCATTTAAGATTGTATCTACCTTTTCTTCGTTTTGAAATAATGACATAGTCAGTCTTAATTGAATGTATTTATATTTCTTGTTATTTGACAAGGTTTGTTATTTGTTACTGGTTATGATAATAAACTATTTAAACCCCTCTTTAATCTTTTTATTTAAACCATGGCATCTTATAATTTTAAGGAAGTTGAAGCAGAAATACTTAAGTATTGGGAAGATAATAATACTTATAAGAATATTAAACATAAGAATCATGGTAAAGAAAAATTCTATTTTTTGCAAGGTCCGCCTTATACTTCTGGTAGATTGCATGTAGGTCATGCTTGGAATCATGCTCTTAAGGATATGGTTTTAAGATACAAGCGTATGAACGAATTTGATGTTTGGGATAGAAACGGTTATGATATGCATGGTCTTCCAACTGAAAAAAAAGTTCAAACTAAATTTGATTTAAAGACTAAAAAAGAAATCATCCAATTCGGAATGGAAAAATTTGTCAAAGAATGTATTAAATTCTCAGAAGAAAATGCTGCAATAATGAGTCAAGATTTATGGAATATGGGCGTTTGGATGAATCATGAAAATGCTTATATGCCAATTCACAATTCATTTATGGAAGGAGAATGGTTCTTAATTAAAAAAGCTCACGATAAAAATAGATTATACAAAGGACATAGAGTTATGACTTGGTGTAAAAGTTGCGAAACCACACTTTCAAAGCATGATTTAGAATATAAAAATGTTAAAGATATGTCTATATTTGTTAAATTTAAAGTTTCAAATAAAGAAGATGAATACTTAATTATATGGACTACAACTCCATGGACTATTCCTTTTAATTTAGCCGTAATGGTTAATCCTGAATTAGATTACATTAAAGCTAAAGTAACAGTCGATGAAAAAACTAATAAGCATGAAACTTGGATTGTATCAACTGCTTTATCTGGCGCATTTATTAGTGGACTTGCAGGTAAGAAATTTGAAATTATTGAAGAATTTAAAGGAGATAAATTACTTGGCCTCGAATATATTCATCCATTCCATAATGAAATGAAAATTTATTCCGAATTAAAAAAACATCATAAAAATGTTCATACTGTAATTCTGTCAGAAGAATATGTTGATACTAGTGCAGGAACTGGCTTAGTTCATTGTGCTCCAGGATGTGGTCCTGAAGATTTTGAAGTTGGTAAAAAATATTCTATTCCAGGATTTAATAATATTGATGAACTTGGAGTTTTCCCTGAAGAAAATGGTAGATTTGCAGGCATGGTTGCAAAAGATAATGATAAATTATTCATTGATATTTTACATGAGAAAAATGCATTAATTGAATCAACTTATGTTGAACACGAATATGCTCATTGTAATAGGTGTCATAGTCCGGTTGTATTTAGATTAACTGATCAATGGTTCTTTAAAGTTGAAGACTTAAAAGATAAAATGGTTGAGTTTAACAAGAATACTTATTGGGTGCCTGAAGCTGGTAAAAATGCGTTTGATTCATGGCTCAAAAACTTAAAAGATAATTCTATTACTAAACAAAGATTCTGGGGAACACCAGTTCCAATATGGGTTTGTGATAATATTAATTGTAATAAATATGATGTTATTGGTTCAATTAAAGAATTAAAAGAAAAATCAATTCACACAATTCCTGATAATTTACATAAACCTTGGATTGATTCTGTTAAGTTAAAATGTTCTTGTGGTCATGAAATGACTAGAATTCCAGATGTTTTAGATGTTTGGATTGATGCTGGAACAGTTTCATGGAATTGCCTTGATTATCCTAATCAAACTGAATTATTTGATAAATATTTCCCGGCAGATTTTATTGTTGAAGGAAAAGATCAAATTAGAGGTTGGTTCAATTTATTGATGGTTGCATCAATTATAGCGTTTGATAAACCTGCATTCAAAAAAGTCTTTATGCATGGCTTCTTAACAGACATTGAAGGAGAAAAAATGTCTAAATCTTTAGGAAATGTAATTAGTCCATATGAAATTATTAATAAATATGGTGTTGATACATTAAGATATTATATTTCAAGAACTAATGCTGGTGAAGATATTAGTTTCTCATGGGATGAAGTTTCATTAAAATATAAAAATTTGTTAATCTTATGGAACTTACACAATTTTGTAATTGATTTTAAATCTAATAATAATCTAAAACTTGTAACAAATCCGGTACTTGATGATGAAGAAAGATACATGCTTTCAAGATTAAATTCAACAATTAGAAAAGTAACTGAAGCAATGGAATCTTATAATCTTAATACTGTTCCTGACATGATTGAATCTTTGTATATGGATTTATCAAGAGTATATGTTCAATTAATTAGAGAAAAATCTGTTATTGGAACAGAGCAAGAAAAAGAAGCAATACTCTATACAATGTATCACACTCTTTTTGAAACAATTAAACTATTATCTATAAGTTGTCCATTTATTACTGAAAAAATATATCATGATTTAAAACAAGCATTTGGCTTAGATAAAGATTCAATTCATGATTACAATTGGACTAAATTTGACATAAAATATATTGATGTAACTTTAGAATCATCAATGGATCATATTCAAAATGTTATTCAATCAATATTATCTTGCAGAGATAAATTAAATTTAGGTGTTAGATGGCCACTAGCCGAATGTATTGTTGATAGTTCTGATAAAGAATTAATTGAAGCTGTAACAACACTTAAAAAATTAGTTGAGAAACAAGTTAATGTTAAAACAGTATCATTCAAGTCAGTTGATGTAAATTTGAATGTCAAACCAAATTTTAAAACACTTGGTAAAGATTTTGGTCAAAAAACACATGTTGTTGTAGAATTAATTAATGCTAATGCATTAAAAATTGCTGAGCAAATTAAAAATAATAAATCATATTCTATTGAAGGATTTGAAATCACAAGTAATCATGTTGTAATTGAAAAAATTTGTCCAGATAAATATTTAATGGCTGATGTTAAAGGTGGAAATGTTTATCTTGATAAAGCTGTAACTGCTGAACTTGAACTTGAAGGTTATGCTCGAGAGATAGTTCGAAGAATACAACAATTACGTAAGGATTCTGGATTAAATAAAAAAGATGTTATTGATGTATTTATTAAAACTGAACTTGCAATTGATGAGTATCAAGATTTAATTTTAGAAAAAGTTGGTGCAAGAAAATTATTATTACAAGATAATACTTTCAGTAAATTTGATGCTGAAGTTACTGAAACAATTAAAGGCAAACAAATAATGATTGGATTTAATAAGATTTAATATATCTTTATAAGTTAGCTAAGTTCTCTTTATTCTTATGGTCTTAAAAGACGTTGATGTAACTAAAACAGATGTTGAAGCAGAAAAACTTGCTATTTCTGCAAGAGAATCTATAAGTAGTTATTGTTATACTGAATGTAAGGCATATTGTTGTAGAAAAGGATATTTATTATTAACTGCCGAAGAAGTTGCTCTTATGCGCAATAGTTGTAAAGATGATTTAGAAATGATTCCAACTGATGCAAATGAACAACGTTATGTATTTAATTTAGGTTCAAGAGTTACAGGTTGTCCAAATTTAGAGAATAATTCAGATATTAATAGCGATAATCATGCAGATAGATATAAATGTATTATTCATAAAGATCCTAAAAGACCAAAAGCCTGCAAAGAATTTCCATTATTTATTTGGAGTAATAAAACTGTAATGGTTACGAATGTTTGTCCTGCTGTTAAAGAGCATAAATTATATCCTTATCTTGTTCAGTTTAAATCAATGGGTTATAAAATTATTTATGGTTCTGATACTAAATGATTTATTGAGAACTAGCGCAAAATTCGCTTCGCGTTATTGTCGGCTCGCATTTAGATTAGGTATTTGAAGAAAGCTCCTCTCTTGCAATCTCCGTCGCTTTTCTAATAATTACTTTTTGATGCTCACAAATAGACAATAATCATTTATGCGCTAGTTCTCTATTTCAAAAATCACTTAAAGCTTTTTATCAATCTTTATATCTTTTTATCATTAACTTTATATATTAGTAATTCTTGGTATTATTTAATTAGTATTTGGGGTGTAACTGTTGAATAAAATTGCAATAGATAGGTCATTAGCTGAAATAACTTTACGTAAATACGAAAAGCCTGATTCTTTAAAAGATAGAGAATTAGTTCGAAAACTTTGTTTAAGTATTGGTTTATTGCAACCTGGCGATTCTCGAGATATTATTGTTGATATATTATATGTTTTATTAAAATCAACTGAACCTTTAACTTCAATTGAAGTTGAAGAACATGTGATTGCTCTAAGAAAAGAATATCAATTACAATTACTCGGTATTGCTTCGAGTAATATTCGAAGACAATTATTAAGATTAAGAGAGTTGTTTATTGTTGAAAAAGTTAAAAATTCTTATATAATCAATGAAAATAGTAAATTAACTGATATCTTTAATCAAAAGATTGAGAAATATTATCTTAATTCAATTGTTGAACGAGTAAAAGAGTATGTTGTTGAAATTGATAAAAGATTTCCAAGATGAGTCTTGATTTTTTTAGTTAAGTAATTTGAATTAATATGATACAAAAAAATTCTAAAAAAGTATCGGAAACAGTGTATATTCCTCAAGAAGACTCGTATCTTTTAGCTAAAGAAGTAAAAAAATATGCGCGTGGAAATGTGCTAGATATGGGGACAGGTTCAGGAATACAAGGTCTTTATGCTCTTGAAAATAAGCAAACTAAAAGTGTATTATTCTCAGATATTAATCCAAAAGCAATTGAGTACGTTAAAAAGGATATTACTGAAAATCCTAAAGATAATGTTCGTAATGTAATTATTTCTTACAAAGTATCTAATTTATATTCACCCCGCCGCCGAGGCCCTGCTTCGGCAGCGGGGACTGGCACGGTAGACTCGAAAGCTGGGCTCCGGCCCGTCCCCTGCCAGGAGAAACGCGTGAACCACCATAAAGTCATCGTGATTGGCACAGGCCCCGCCGGGTACACCGCCGCCCTCTACACCTCGCGGGCCAACCTGGCCCCCCTGGTCTTCGAAGGGGTCCAGCCCGGCGGCCAGCTCACCATCACCACCGAGGTCGAGAACTTCCCAGGCTTCCGGAAGGGTATCGACGGCCCGGCCCTGATGGAGGAGATGCGCGAGCAGGTGCTCCGCTTCGGCACCACCATCAAGTCCGAAACGGTGCTTAAGGCCGACCTGCAGAGCCACCCCTTCCACCTCACCACGGACAAGGGCGGGTACACCGCTGATGCCGTGATCATCGCCACCGGCGCCTCCGCCATGTGGCTGGGCATCGACAAGGACGAGCAGCTCTCCCGCAGCGGCGGGGGCGTCAGCGCCTGCGCCACCTGCGATGGCTTCTTCTTCCGGGGCAAGGAGATCGCCGTGGTGGGCGGCGGCGACACCGCCGTGGAGGAGGCCACCTTCCTCACCAAGTTCGCCACCAAGGTCCACCTCATCCACCGCCGGGACAAGCTCCGCGCCTCCAAGACCATGCAGGAACGCGCCTTCAAGAATGAGAAGATCCAGCCAGTCTGGAACAAGGTCGTGCTGGATGTCACTTCAACGCGGCGCTGCGCAACACGCGCGCCACGTAGGCCACGGCCAGCGCCGTGAGCACGCCGCACACCAGCAGCGAAGGCAGCAGGTCGGCCAGCGGCAGCAACTCACCCTTGAGCACGCGGCCCATCAGCGTGGTCTGCGCCAGGGCCGGCATCCACAGGTGCCAGGGCGCCGTGCCTTCCTGGTTCATCACCAGCACCAGCGGCAGCATGGAGATGGCCAGCACCAGGATGGTGGCGTTGGCCTGCGCTTCCTTGAGAGTCTTGCAGCGGATGGCGATGGCCATCAGCAGCGCCGCCAGCGCACCGGCCAGCGGCAGCAGCAGGCCGATGAACCAGGCCGTTCCCACGGGGCCGAAGCGGAACATCGCCGAGAGCGCCTCGCTGCGCAGATCAGCTGTGCGGGCAGGAAGCTCAGGCGACGAAAGCACCGCGATGATGATGTCCACCGTGGC
>CAVZPN010000045.1:0-8488 GCA_963777125.1 uncultured archaeon
CTTGTATGATAAAAGAAGAAAGGCTTTTAAATATCAAAAGAATATGATATTAAAAGAATAAAGTATGGTAGAACGTTGGTTACTTGGTAGATAGATACCGCAGCTCAGCTTGTTCACCATACTTCTTTTCTATAAAACTCGAACAGCCGCATGGGACTGTGATCCCGAATATGCAAGTGTGAGTTATTTTTTATTATAAAGGAGAAATACTATGTCTACAATAGTTGGAGTCGATGTTTCAAAAGAGACATTAGAAATTGGTAATTTTATTAAGTTATCCAGTTGTAGCAATGATGACAAAGGTATTTCAAAGTTTATTAAAGAGTTAAAAAAAGCAAAAGTTTCATTAGTAGTGTTTGAACCTACTGGAGGTTATGAATCACGATTAAAGAATGCTCTAAATGAAGCAAAAATACCAATAGCAATGGTTAATGCTAAAAATGTTAGAAGTTTTGCTGATTCTATGGATCTAGCAAAGACTGATAAAATAGATGCCAAAATTATAGCTCGTTTTGCAGAAGTAAGAGGAGTTCAGCCTCAAGCTTTACCAGATCCTTATCAAAAAGAAGCTTCTGCTTTAATAACAAGACGAAGACAAATTATTGATATGAGAACAGCTGAGAAGAATAGATTAGAAAATGCAACTGAAGATATTACTAAAAATATAATAAATCATATTAACTATCTTCAAAAAGAATTAGATGTAATAGATTCTCAACTAGAAAATTATTTAAAAAGTAATGATAAATTGAATCATAAAGCAGTAATACTTCAAAGTACTCCAGGAGTAGGTCCAGTTCTTACAATGACAATACTAACAAGTCTCCCTGAAATTGGCACTTTAAATGATAAGCAAATAGCCAAACTTGTTGGATTAGCACCTATGAATAAAGATAGTGGTAAAATGCAAAAAAAAAGAACAACTATAGGTGGAAGAACAGATGTAAAAAGCGTATTATATATGGCTACTATGAATGCGTCTAAGCACAATTCAGTTATTAGAGATTTTTATCAAAGGCTCATTAAATCAGGTAAATTAAAAATGGTTGCTTTAGTAGCTTGTATGCGTAAACTTATCATTATTTTAAATGCTATGGTTAAGAACAATACAATGTGGGAAGAAAATTTTTATAAAAAAGTTTAATTTTATACTTGACTTTTATCACAGCCGCTGAGCTTATTGAATTTGTATATAGTGAACTAAAATAATTTACAGTTGATGTTAACTCATTTTGGTTTTTTACTATATTTTTTACATTTGATAATGTGTCTAATGACTCTGATATTATAAATGGATTGTTTTTCTCTGTTACTTTTGCATCTGTTGTATAATCATAATAAACATCTCCAGTATTTGGATCTTTTCCTTGATTAGTATTTCCTACTTCATAGTGACCATTTGAAAATCTATTTAGTTTTGAATGATCATTAAAATGCCCATCCCACCACTTTGAAAAGAGGTATCCATTATTAGAATCTGTATTTATAGAATCATCATTTACAAGTTTTACAAATGCTATAGTAGTATAGTCTTTTAGAAACTCATAATTACCATCAGGAACTTCAATAGCAGAAAAAGGAGAATTAGAAAAATCAACACCCCAGACGCCATTATCATTAACCCAAGTAGCAGGAGTCTCTACAAAGGTTCTAGTGGTCATTTTTACACCACTTAATCTATTGTAAGAATAATCATTATAATCATCTTGATATTGTGGGTTAAAAATATAACCATAATCTAAATTAGTTGTAACTCCATTTACTGTTATTGAGTTTGGAAACCTGTTTGAATTGTTATTTTGTATATCTATTGCATTTGGCAATGTTATTGATCCTTTATCCGAATTAACAACAATATTTTTTGAACCACTTGTTAAATCATTTCCAATAGTAAATGCTACCGATGTTGAATTTTTCCCTACTATTTGTTGATTTTTCCCATCTATTGCTACAGCTACATTTACTGAATCTCCTGATACAGCTAAAAATACAACACTATTTTTATTTACCTTTAAATTTTGTATATCTTGAGCTAATGTATTTTTTTCGTTTGCCATATTTCCATTAATATTTGTTCCATAAATTGAAGCTGCTTTTGTAGAAAAAGCCAAGGAATTACATGGTGAACCATATCTATCTATTTTTTACTAAACTTTGCGTAGTATTTTTTGCCTTCTTTTGATGAGTTGTTTTCCGCACCATATATTCCTGTTGCCCCATCAAAAAGATCAAAAAAGTTGTACCCTGCATAAAAATCTTGATTTAGGTTATCATATTTTTTACCATAGTAAAGCTGATAACCATAAGTATATCCTCCACTATCATTTAAAGTCTTAAAATCTATACTTAAATTATATGCATTAGGGTTATTTATTCCTATTATTTCATCTGATTTGTAACCTCTAAAATCAAAAGAATTTCCCCAAGCTCCATTTTCTGTTGAAATTACAAGATCATCTACATTATGTTGTCTTAATATTACACTATATTTACTTAGATTTTTTGCTATTGTTAAAGCATTAAATAAATCTAAATTCCTTATATTTGGAATTCTGTTAGGTGTTCTTTTAGTATCTTCTAAATCTATTCCTAAATATCTGTCTGTATAAAAACGATCATGAGCTAATTTAGCAGAGTAGCAAACAATATGTTTTACTTGAAAAGGGTCTAATTTTACTCCATTTGCCTCTGCCAACTTTTTAACCATTCCAGCAGCAGAAGCAATTTGAGGTGCAGAAAAAGAAGTACCAGAATCTTTACCGTATAATCTAGTATTACTTGCTGGAAAATATTTTGTTGATACTACTAACTGACCTGATGCAGCAATATCAACTAATGGTCCATAATTACTAAAATCAGAAATATATGTGCCATTATCTTGTTTATAAAATCCAGTTGAACTGTTTTTAGTGAATGGTTCTACATTAGTTGTAGAACCAACTACTATTGCTCCATTAATTCGATATTTGTCATCTAAATAAACACTATCATTTCCTGCTGCTAGTACAACTATTTTACCCTTTGCTATTGCATTTGCAACTGCTCTAGCTGTGTTTGGTGAATAATTAAGTGGATAAGAGTTTTTCATTTTAGTAATAGGATTTATCGCTTTTACACCAAGACTTGCATTAACAACATCAATCAAATTATTATCAGCCAACTCATCTATTGCTCTTGATGTCACAGAATTACTCATAGTCTTAAGTTTTATAGGAAATATATCTGCGCCATATGAAATACCAGCTAACCCTTTATTATTGTTTCTAGGGCTTCCAGCTATAGAGGAAACAAAATGCCCATGAGAATTATCTATTCCAGTTAATGGTGGATTAGGTTCTTGAATATCATCAGGATTATTTTTAAATGTATCCCAACTCCACCATAAAAAAGACTTCTTTCCAGTGTACTCAACAGAAAAACCATTATTATAATGTGGTGTATCAAGGTTAGCATGTGATTTATCATTATCAAAACCACTATCTACAATCCCGATTTTTGGCATAGCTGTATTACCATATACTTCCCAGCCTCTAAATATTTGATGTTCATTAAACCTATACCAATCTTGCAATTCTGTACCAAAAATACCATCATTTGTGAAGTATTCAAATTGACTAAAAGGTCTTCCTTCAGAAGGATTTAAAATAGAAGAAAAACCTGTGTCATGACTGCATTTAGAGCTACTAGTATTTTTTAGACACTCCTGATATGGATTTATTTTTTTATTATTTTCTTCTGTAATTCCTAATATATCTGATGTAGTGTTGCAAGATGGATAATTTACACTTATTGATGTTTCTACTTCTGGATATGCTGTTCTTACAAAAGATAAACTTCTTATTTCTTTTGCTATTTGTTTTGTATCATAGTTTTCTGGAAACTCATAAATATGCATTGATAACTTATCAGGAAATTCACCCTCAAAATATTTATTAAATAGTATTTGCTCTTCTTGAATTTTCTGAGTTGTTATTGATGAATCAATATAATTAAGAGTATTACACTCTACTTCTTTTTTTTCTTTTTCGTTATTATCTTTTTTTACTTTAAATTTTTTGTCATTTTTTTACTTTCTTTTTTAGATTTGTCATTATCATCATCATCTTCTATATTATTACCCTTACATATAATCCTATTTGCATCTGCTGGATCATAATATCCATAACTATGTAATGCTTTTACTTTGTACTTTTTTAATATTTGATTTATTTGATTTGAATAACTTGAGTTTTTAGAACTTACAGAATCACTAGTTTTGACTCTAAACTTATCATTATTGTGGTAAAAAACAATTATAGTTCCAGGTATTATTTTTGCATTTTCAGGAGGTATAAAATCAAAATTAAGTTTTTGTTTTGGTGGATTTAACATAATATCTGTTGAATCATCAACTATAGCCTGATTAGAATCATCTCCATTAGGAGGCGGATAAACATATTCTATAGGAGGAGATGAAGCACTTGGGTCAGGATTTGTACTAGCTATTTTAAATCCTTTGTGACCTAAATCACCTATTTGACAAGACAAAATCAAAGATGCTGAAACTAAACCTATAGCAAAAATTTTGTTTTTCACTTAAAAAACCTCTCATAGCAAGAATAATAACATTTTTGAACAAGAAAAAGAATAGCTTTTATTTTAGACTCTAGGGACTTCTCGCATTTTAATTCCTCTTCAAATGGCACACAACGAAGTAGTGCATGTGTTTGTACTAGCCATAACTCTTTTACCTATATCCTCTGGCTATGTATAACACATGCACAGTGTTGTCGGACGTTTTTTTATTATTTTGGTGTTTTTATGGGCGTTTTCTCCATTTGAAAATTTCTTAGTTTTTTTATTGTAAGCATTTCTTTTGCTTGTGAATTATCTTTAAAAATTATCAGACCATTACCTTTTTCATTTATAGAAGCTGAATAATAACTTTTTTTTGAATCAAGAATTTTGTTTTGAGTTTCTAAAACTTCAAATTTTTTTATTGTTCTAAAATAAGTATATTCAACTATTTTATTATTATCCTCTAATATATTTTTATACATTAGAAATATTCCATCTCCATTTTTATTAATTACAAAATCAAATACTTGATCTTTTCTATACCTATCTAAACTTAAAAGAAGTTTTTTATTTCCAATTTTGTTAAAATTTTCAATATTATATACATAAAAATCAACAGTAGTTATATTTGTTAAATTTTGCTCTTCAGTTAAAATTAACCCATTTCCTTTTTCATCTAAATAATTCTTTGTCTCATAAATCTTAGAATTGTTTAAATCAAATACTTCATCTAATATTTGGTCACTTTTTTCAAAATTCTTTAGTTTAAAATATTTAGGGGGTGAAGAGTAACTATACCAACCATTTCCTAACTTATCTATCTTTAGATCTAATTTTAAATCTAATCTAATAAAATTATTTTCCAAAACAACATTTTTTATATTATTTTTATTTATTACTTTTAAAACTAATTGCCCCGCATAATTATTATTTTTTTCCTTTTCTTGATTAGAGTAGAAAAAGACATAATTATTTTCATCTAACTCAATAAATTCAGGAAAATTTTCTAGCGTTACCGCATCAATAAAAAGATCTTTTTCATTTGTAAAAATAGAATCTTTTTTTATACTAATTAACTTGAATTTTTGCTTATATTTAGGAAATCCGAAAGAAAGAGGTTGTATTTTATCTACATAACTAAAATTTAATAATGATATATTACTTACATCTTTATTAATTATAAAATTTATAGGGTAATTATTTTCATCTAAAGAAAATATAGAATTATTAATTATATTAAGATTTTCTATTCTATATAGTTTATCTTTTATTAATATCAATCCATTATCATATTCGTTAACTAACAACTTGATTAATGTATTATCTTTATACTCAAAGTTATTTGAGTTATAATCAATATTATTGAAACTACAGCTATAAATAAAAATAAAAAATAAAATAAATAGTATTTTTTTCATATATTACTTCCGTAAAGATAAAAAAGAGATATTAACCTCTTTTTTTAATAATTAATTTATGATTCCAAATCTTTGTGATGTTTCTATTCCTTGTTGTGATGTTCTATATTCAGCATGTAATGCAAATTCATCTATACTGATTTTTGTAAATGATACTGGTTGATTTGGATTGATTGTTGTATATCCACCTAATATTATTGGATTTGTAACTAGATTGAACGAATTTAATTGATTTGGTTCTAATGTATTTGGAACTCCTCCTAAATAACTGACTGGTAATTCTACTCCATTTATTACAAAATTCAATTCTTTTGTTACACTATTCCAACTTGCTTGTATATAATATTTCTTATTTGGTGTTACTGGTTTATCATATCCTAATAAAAATAATAACTTGTAAGAGCCAGAATACAATAGTAAATTAAAAGCATTTAGTCTAGCAGAATTACCTGTATATGTTCCATAATTCAAAGCCCAACTAGAATTATCATATGGATAAATTGAACTATATTTATTTGCTAGTGATAAATCATCTCCTGCAACATAATTTTCATTTGGTGTAAAAACCATTTCAATTGTAATATCTTTAGATATATCTAAGCTAGGAGTACTTGGCACAGCTACATAACTAGTTAAACCATCTAATTTTATACCTTCACCACTTGTTAGCCAATTGTAATTACCAAAAATCGTTGCATTATTATGATTAGATGTAGAATCATTTGCTGTAATTCCATTTCCTTCATTCATTTTTAAATATACTCTTGTATTCGTATTTGTTGTTAATTCTGGCGATTGTTTATTACTATCAACATTTATTGCCCCATTAAGCGTTGTATCACCATTATCACTTTTAACAATTATATCTTTTATACCATTTGGTATATTATTTGAGAGTACAAAAGATAAACTATTTTGATTTATTCCAACAACATTTTGTTGAATCCCATTTATGAAAACCCTTGGGTTCTTTGGAACTTGAGTAAATCCTAAAAATAAAGTTTTACCTGAAAAAGCACTTAAATTTGTTGCATTTTTTCCTAATGAATTATTAACATCAGCTGTCACCCCATTAATTGAAGTTCCATATATTGATTGTGCTTTAGTTGTAAAACCTAAAGATGTACAAGGTGAACCATTCTCATTAATTATTTTACTCTCATATCCTAAATAACCATAACCAGGAAACCTATTACTTTCTGCTCCAATTATTCCAGCTACGCCATCAAATTTATCAAAAAAGTTAACTCCAGCTCCCTGAAAATCATTTATATACCCATATTTAGCACCATAATAAAGTTGATAACCATAAGTATAACCAACTTCAGTATTTAAAGTTCTAAAATCAATACTAACTCTACTAAGATTAGGATTGTTAATACCAAATATCTCATCAGACTTGTATGAACTCCACCCTAAAGATTCGCCATTTCCCATAATTCCCCAATTATTATCAAAAGTTGGGTTAGAATAATCATCTGTATTATAGTTTCTTAATATAACACTATATTTTCCTATATTTTTTGCTATAATTAGGGCATTATATAAGTTGAGATTCCTTATATTAGCAATCAAACTTTTGTTATGATTTTGATCTTGTAGATCCGTTCCAATATATCTATTAGGATAGTTAGAGTCATAATATAGTGACGAGGAATATGTTAAAATTTGTTTTATCTGATAAGGACTTAAAATAATACCAGATTCTCTTTCTGCAATTTTTTTTACTAAACCAGCAGCAGAACTTACTATTGGAGCAGAAATTGATGTTCCTTTGAAATCTGCTGCATAATCATGAGATTCAATTGTATTTTTACCAGCTGGAATATATGCTGGGGCAGTTATGAATTGTCCAAAAGCACCTATATCAACATTTTTACCATAATTACTGAAATCAGCTATATAAGTACCTTTATCTCTGATAGAATTAGGATTTAAATTTGTTGTAGATCCAACTGTAATGACCCCTTGCATATTTATACTATTAGTATCATTTAATTCTATGTTAGAATTTCCAGCAGCAATAACAACTACTTTATCTCTTGCTAAAACTCTTCTTAATGATAATTGTACAGACGGAATAACATTTATAGGGTAATCTGTTTTAATTATATCTTTACCAATCGTTTTTATAGTATTTGCCGCTATGCTAATATTTATTACATCA
The DNA here is from genome assembly GCA_963777125.1 of uncultured archaeon. Classification (GTDB taxonomy): domain Archaea; phylum Nanobdellota; class Nanobdellia; order Woesearchaeales; family UBA9642; genus UBA9642. The sequence continues at coordinate 8,143 of CAVZPN010000045.1, forward strand.
ACATCATTATATTTAGGTTCAAGCATTTTATCTATTGCTTTAACTATAATACTTTCATTGAGTTTTTTTATTTTTACTGGAACTATTTTTGAGTTTGGAGAAACACCTGCTAATCCTTCATTATTATTAACAGGGCTTCCTATTATTGAAGCATTAGCTGTACCATGTGAATGCCCACCATAAATTTGAAGAAATTCAGTATCAGGTTCTTCATTTATATCACCATCTTTTATAGAATAAAAATCAAAAAACAAAAAACTATTTTTATCAACAGAAAAGCCATCAATATAATTTGGTTTATCTTTTGCAAGAGGTGTATCATCAAAACCACTATCAATTACCGCGA
>CAVZPN010000046.1:0-6110 GCA_963777125.1 uncultured archaeon
AGCGCCCCAACCAGCGAGCCGATAATCAGGCCACGACCTCCGAAGAGCGACGTCCCCCCGAGCACGACGGCAGTGATCGCGTCGAGGTTCTCGGTCTGCCCGGCGTTGGGGTCGCCGACCCCGGTGCGCGCCACCGAGAGCAACGCGGCGACGCCGTACAGCGCCCCGGCCAGCGGTGTACACCGCGAGCAGGACGCGCGACGTGTCGATGCCGAGCAGGCGCGTGGCCTCGGGGTTGTTGCCGACCGCGTACACATGGCGCCCGGCGGCGGTCTGACGCAGGATCACGGCGGCCAGCAGGTACAGCACCAGCATCAGCACCACGCCGTACACCACCCGCGTCCCGACGACAGGAAAGGCGTTGCCGAGGGCCAGCATCAGCGGCGGGACTTCGGTGATGGTCTGCGCGTCGGAATACAGCTCGGGTGGCGGCGCGGCAAGACTCTTGGATGCCGGATTCGTCTCCAAAGTCATTCGGAGAATTTCCAAACGCACTGAGTTCCGCGAGCCAGATGGTCGTGTCCTATCGCGAGGAGTTGTGGTTGTACTGAAATGATAGGCACCTGATTCAGATAAAGATGCGATTATCGAATTGGGAATGGTGCTGTTTGAGTATGACCCGGAAACGGGTTGTGCATACCTGGTGCTCATACCTTCCATCAACTCTGAAGTCCGGGCTTTGCGGCGCCGCCGGATCAACCGCTGGTGTAGTAGTGGTGCGGCGTCGTCTTGCGCAGCACCGCCTGTCCCGGCGCGAACCGGAGCACCTGCGAGCCAACCAGGCGGACTGCGTCAGAACTCAGCGACCGACGCCAACGCACAGGACCGCGCTGGACACAGGAAGACATGGAGTGCGCCGTCGAGGAACTGACCCCCGTTGAAGTCCAGCAGGTGGAGCATCTCTCCGCCTATGGTGCTTCCGATTCTCGGTCTATGATCTGTATAGCTTAGGCTAAATGTTGTTGATACTTGAGCAAAGTATGAGTCTCCCCAACGTCTATACTTGAATAATTTATTAGATATTAGACTTATTGTTTTATCAAAATCATCATGTGATGAAAAAGATTTATCCGTATTGGACCCATATTCGCCTGTTTTAGTTGTGATTGTTTTTTCATAAAATTTGGATTTATGCCCTTCTCTTTCTTGAAAAAGTAAGTCGTTAAGCCGATTACCTAAATCTCTTTGGTGATAAGCAATATTTTTTCCATCAACTAAAGGCAAGATTGTTTTACATGTATCTTCATAAAAAATACTGTATAATGCTTTATATTTATCGTTGATTTTTTCCATTTTATATCTCCTCGATTAATTAGTTACTTTTATTATTAGGGAGTAGCATTATAAACTATATTAATATTTGTTGTACAAAAAGTACAACAATAGTAACTTATTTAAATCAGGAAATATTTATACAAGTATGGATGTAGAAAAATTAACTGAAGCATTAAAAGAACTTAATCTTTCTGATAAAGAAGCTCGAATATATCTTAATCTATTAAGGTTAGAGCAAACAACAGTCACACGACTTGCAAAAGAATCTCAATTAAATAGAATTACAGCGTATCATATAATCAACTCACTCACTACTAAAGGTCTTGTCACAATGACGCTAAAAGACAATATACAGAATTTTCAAGCAGTTGATCCGAAAAGATTACTTGCAATATTAAATGAAAAGAAAGAAAAAATATCTCAGATACTGCCGGAATTAGAACTTCTAAAACACAGTGTAGGAGAAAAACCAACTGTAGAGTTATATGAAGGCTCAAAAGGTATAGCTGCATTAATAGATAAAACTTTGAATTCAGGAAATATTATCCTTTCTTATGGTAATTACAGCATTGCAAAAATGACTCTCGAGTATCAATCATCGAATTTTAGAAAAAAACGTGTAGAAAAAAAGATAACATTAAAAGCTGTAATTGATAATTTTGATCGAGAATTTTTTGAATTAAAAGGATGGAATAAATTAACTGAAATAAGAATTCTAGATGCTCTTAAGAAAACATCGGTATTTGTACATATTTGTGAAGATATGGTAGCAATTTATACGTTTAAAAAAGAATTAATAGGTATATCTATACAAAGCAAGGAAGTTGTTGAGATGCATAAATTTTTTTTTGATTTATTGTGGAAACAAGCAAAGAAGTAAAATAGTCCTAATAAATATCCATTCGTTATTTTTTTAAAATAAATGTCCTTTTCTCCTGCATAAATGAACGAAAATTAGCAAAATTTTTTCTAGAAAAATAGTCTGTACTTATGAACAACACTTGTTCCATGAGTCTTTTTTGGGGCTACTATAAATTTTCTTGAAAAATTAGGCTAAGAGAATTAGATATTTTTATTTATAAAATCCTTTAATTTTACTAAATCTTTCTTGTTTGTATCATAATGATATGATACAATTCCGACAGATTCAGCACTTTTAACTGCTTCACTATTATGTTCAAAATATATCACCTCTTTGGATGTTAAATTGAAATGTTTTAACATTTTTTTGAAGTATATTGGGTCTGTTTTATTTGGGTCATGCTTTAGTGTAAAAAGTTCATACGGCAAATTAACCAATCCGAATTCAATAATTTGTTCATCGTTAGCATTAGTTAGAATTATCTTGCGATTGGAAAATTTATCAAGTAATACTTGCATTGGCTTATAAATACCTTCACCTTCGATTACAAATGTATCCACTGCATCAACTAATATTGTTTTCATGATTTGTTTTGATGGACTAATTATATAAATTTTTCTTTCTTAATTCAGAGATATTTTTTCTCGTCGATAAAATATGGTCTGTGTAGGGCTATTTCTATTTGCGTACTTTGCCAGTTGCCTTATAATTATTGCTATTCCATAACATTCCTGAATTTACGATTGCAAAATCTGCTTCAATTTTTTGTAGCTCGATTATTGTTGTATCTTTCATATTTTTTTCAGTGGTAAAAACGTATAAGTTTTCTTCCATAAGAATTATATCCTCAGGGGTACGTTTTATTAACTCAGTCATTTTAGCAGTTCTAATAATTATTTTCTCGTCAGTTTTCTTTTGCTGTGTTGTTTGCTTAGTTTGTTCAGTTCTATATAGATTAAAAGTATATTTAACTCCAAAAGCAACAACATTTATGTTATCATTTAATGTATTCTCGAAAAATTTGTTTACAGCCATCATTATTGGCAGAAATTCTCCCGAATATACTTTGTGTTCTAAATATAACTTTTCTTCTCTAGGTGTACCTATTAGTACTTCATAATTTTTTAATACTAAAGACTCTTTTCTTCTAACTGTTGTGAATAATTCATAGCGTTGATTATTGTTCTTTTCAAGATTAACTGTAAAAAGATGTTCTAAAAATGTTGAATCATTTATTTGTTCAAACATTAATTGATATTTTCCTGAAAGAAGATCTATATACAGACTGTTTTTTCGTATTTCAGCAATTCCTGCTTGCTTGCTAAAATCTATACCTAAAATTTTTCTATGTGCTCTAAGATCAATAATTACGTCAGGATCTTGTGCAGGTTTTGGTATTCCTGTGTATTCTTTTGTATCTAAACTCGTGGTTACACTTGAAATTTCTGGAATTGATGCAAATGATGATTGACCTTGTACATAAGAGGGTGAAATCATTGAAAGGCTTAGTGCTAAACCTAAAGTTTTTACTATATCGTTTAAGCTCATGACTTTTAGAAGAATAGCTCCTTTTTTAAAATTATTTATTTTTTTATTACTGCAAAAGGATAAAGAATTATTGATGATGCTTTTTTTACATAAATTCTATGGTTTTATATATTCCGTATAGACAACCAATTCTTGCCGCATCTAAACCTAATTCTAGAATTATGTCGATAGCGCAAGATGCGATTTTTTCTGTTGTAGTGTAGTTTGGATTTCTAATATCTTTTTTTATTGCACCGTATGCAAACATTCCAGGTATCCAAGCAACTAGTTGTCTTGGTCCACCGTATGTTTTTTCAAATTCTTTTTTTCTAGCATTTCTTACGAAAATATCTTCATTTTTTCCATGAACTAAATCGTCTATGAATTTTTCTTTTCTATTTTCAAATTGTGTTAGTGGATTGTTTGTCATATTTTAAGAGGAATATTTGTTTATTTATAATTATTTAGGTTTATTTTTACTCGCAGCGTCAATCATCAAGGATTGACCATAAACCCTGATTTGGCTATAAAGTGGTTATAGGGTCTGAAATAACTATATTTATCATTTTAAGCTTAATGTATTCTGTAGAATAATAATATTTAAATATTAGTTAGTGTTTACTACAGTAAACAGCTGTTAACACAAGTTAACTAAATTAAAACATAACGGGGAGTGAAAAATGGAAAACAAAAGTGAGCTCATAAGGGTTAGTAAACCAACAAAAGAGCTTTTGTCCAACATGAAAATAATTGAAGAGGAGAGTTTTGATTCAGTAATAAACAGATTGTTGCAAACCAAAGTGGAAGAGTGTATAAAACTGAATAACCAGACACAACAAGTAATAAATGAAAGATTAAATAATGTGTCGCAGGGAAAAGTGATTTCGTCAAAAGAGTTACTTGATCGTGTCAAGCAAATGAACACTACAGTAACACAAAAGGTTTAGAGATTAATGGCATATGAAGTAGTATATACAGATGGAATAGAAAAAGATTTCAAGGATTTAAACTTGGATGAAAATGATGTTATCTCATTAGATAATCGACTTAAGGTTATAGCACAACATCCTAATCCTCTACTTCTAACGGATCGTGTATTAAACACACATGTAAGAAAAATACCTTTTAATAATAAATTACGTGTATTTCTCCATATTGCAAATGAAACAATTTATTGTCTTGCAGTACGACATCATAATAATTGTTATAAAAAACAAGAACTTAACAAGATACTGACTCTTTACAAAAGACTCGTATTAGTGGAGGAGAAGTAAAATGTTATTATCTGTTGCACTTATTTCTATAGGCTTTTTATTAATTTGGATTCCTCAGTTAAATCAAGGAGTCACCGTATGGGTTCAAAACATTCCTTATGTTAATAGAATTAGAATGCCTGCAGCAACATTATTTTTTATTGTTGGTATGTTAGGATTAATGATGAATTGGTTTTGAGTCTATAGATGGAGCCTAAAATGGGTAAAATAACTATAGTTGTTATAATTGCGTTTGTATTTGCTTTTGGAATTTTCTTATTTAATTCGTATATCGGAGGGGTTGTAGAAGATACTATGTTGGGTGTTACTGCTAAAGTTGTTCAAGAATCACCTATTGATAATTCTGCAAAACAAGCAATTAAAACCACTTTATCAGCAGTTGAGATATTGGGTGTTGTTGGATTAATCGCAGGAGGATATTTTTTATTTAATAAATATTTTGGATAATTCCTTAAGAAAAATTATTCAAACTTTGGTGTGGCATGTCCTACTTCTGAATATTCTGGTCTTTTACTTTCTCGTCTATCTATTGCATCTTGAACAGCATCTGCTTGAATTTTTGCTTTATTCTCTTGTTCACGAGCAACTTGTATTCTTGCTCTTTCTTCGGCTTCCATCACATCACTTATGGGAGATATAGAAAAACTGACTTTTTGAGTATGTTCACTACCAATATTTCCACCTAATCCAATAACTTTTAAATCAACTTTTCCTCCTCCTTCCATAGTATGTACGACTGATAAATCAAAATTAATATCTTTAGAAAGTTTATATCTTTTAGGTAGTCCTGATTCAATTTGTTCTATCGTAGTGCTTATGAAATTCGGTATTGTACTTCCAGTAATTGTACCTGCTGTTAGTTCTTCTGCCATTTTTATCCCCCCTAAATGCTTTGTAATAAATTTACTGTTTGTCGTCTTTCATGTCTGTTAGACTATTTAATTAATAAATGTATTGTCCTATGATCTTGATTTGTAAAAATAATATAGTTGGAATTTGGATGAAAACCTCGTTAAATAGATACTATATAATACTATATAAGAATAAACTTTATAAATAGGTATTGCTTTCTAACCTATTGTGATACTAAAATGAGCATATTTAACAATCAAGAAAACAGAATAAGATGTGGTAAATGTAATACTGAATTTGATTTGATGAAAAATAAAGAC
>CAVZPN010000047.1:0-12087 GCA_963777125.1 uncultured archaeon
TCTGTAGCTTTAATTATGCTGGTTCCAGTGTCTATTATGTCATCTATTAATATTGCAGTTTTACCTTCAACATCTCCGACCATATTAACAACTTCAGCTTCATTGTGTGCACTTCTTCTTTTATCAATAATTGCAAGTGGCATATTCAATCTTTTGGCAAGTGATAATGCTCTTTTTACTCCGCCAGTATCGGGACTTACAATTACTCCGTTAGTAATATTTTTTTCAGCAAAATATTTAGCAAATAATGGTATTGCTGATATTCCGTCAGCTGGAATGTCAAAGAATCCTTGTAATTGTGGTGCGTGCAAGTCTATTGTGACAACTCTATTTGCGCCTGCGCTAGTTAATAAGTTCGCGACAAGCTTTGCTGTTATTGGTTCTCTTGCTTCAGCTTTTCTGTCTTGTCTGGCATAACCGTAGTACGTTATTACTGCAGTAATTCTTCCAGCGCTAGCACGTTTTAATGCATCAATTAGTATTAATAATTCCATTAGATTGTCATTTGTTGGATTGCTAATGCTTTGAACTATAAATACATCATCACCACGGATATTTTCTCCTATTTGAGTATAAATTTCTCCATCTTTGAATCTTTTTATTATTCTTTGCGTTAGCGCAATGCCTAAATGTTTGGCCATATCTTGAGCTAATGGTAAGTTGCTTGTCCCAGATAGTAATTTTAACTTCATTTTATTTATGTATTGATGGTTTTTATCCTTTAATAAATCCTAGTGCTTCATCAGCATTTACTGTTTCGGGACCTCCTGAGGCATCACCGATAATAAATCCTTTATTATTACATACTATTCCTGATCCAATAAATGGTACGCCCATATTTACTGTTCCTGTAAATACTTCAACTTTTAGAATCTTCTTTAATAATTCTGCTTCATGTTCTAGGATTTCGTGATGACACAAAATTCCTTTTTTAGTATGAACTGCTAAACTTCCAAGAGTATTTAATTCTGCAATTTTGGCTTTAGCAACAGTAACTTTTAATGATTTTTCAAATAATTTTATTTCTTTATCTGTATATTCGCTACTAACAATACATCCTTTGTCGTTGCATATTATATTATTACCGAGACATGTTAGTTTTGTGTCAACTAGTACATATTTTATTTTATTTTTATTTAATATTGCGAGTTCAGTATCAAATGCAATATTTGGTACGAGTAAACAATTTTTATTTCCGCTTAAAAATACTCCGAGTAATGAAGTTCCAGCAATACTTAATTGAATTATAGGAACACCTAATACTTCTTCTATTTCAGAATGTAAATTTTCAGGAACTTCAGTTCCGACTAGACAGTATTTATCTGTCGCATAACAATATAGTCCTACGTTAGGATTACTATTGAAATTAGTTACAAGTACATGTCTTCTTTTAGCATCTTTTTTTACCATAATTCAAAGAACAAAAGATTATTTATAAAGGTATTGACTATATTTAGATTGTCTTAAATTCTTTACCCTAACTAATTTAGAAAATTTAGAATGTAATATACTTTATTCGTTTTTTTCAGAATTAACTTCATCAGGAACAGCAAGTGTTACTGCTATTTCTTCAAAATGTTTTTTTTGATCAAGATTGATTTTTCTCAAATTATCCAGATGTAATAGGGGCACAAATACTAAAACTTTATCTTGCTTAGTTGTACCTGTGACCATTTCATTAAATGTTAGTGTTTTACCTTTATTCTTTTTAGTATTATAATGATTTTCAACTTTTTCAAAGACATTTTTCATACTTGTACCAAGATCTAATTTTTTATCAGGAATTTTTAAAACCATTTTTTTCATATTAGGTTTTGATATTTTTCTTCTATTTTCAACTTCAAGAGCTTTTTCTAAGGCTTGAACTAAATCAAATAAAGATACTTTTCTTTGACGAGGTTGTGGGGTTCTTGGGTATAATTCTGGTTTTCCACTAGAATCAAATGCTGTACGTTCTAAATCATCAAGTGGAATATTTTCATTAATTCCATTCATCATGCTATCAAAATTTGCGATATCTTCGTCAATTAAAATATCTGATTTCATTTTAAGTAATACGGCAGAAGCTAGTATCATTTTACCGCTTACTCTAAAATCTAATTCTTTTAATTTTCGAAGCATCTCAAGAAATTTTTGTGATAATAATGTTATATCAATGTCCCATGGATTCATGTTTTCTTCTTCGATAAGAGCATAAATCATATCTTTCCAGGATAGTTCATCTTCTACGAATAATAAATTAAAAATCTTTTCAGAAGTTTCTTTAATACGCTCGAGTTTTAATTGTCTCTCGGACTGTTCCTCTTTACTTAATTTTTTAACCATTTATAGAATAGCAGAAATATCGTATATATAAATATTTTGATAACGCGAGTTTTAATAGAATATTTACTAATGCTGCTTAATACTAATTAATATATTCTGGAGCAATAAGATAATTAAGAAGGTGTAATCAAAGTAAATAAAATAAAATAGGGTTTATGCCCTTACTTTCTAGCGTTTCTTTTACGCTTCTCTTTTTTCATTCTCTTTCTTTGCCACTTCCAACGCATTTGTCCTTTCTTCTTCCATCGTCTTGAACTTCTCTTCATTTTATAGACATTCCTCCAATTTTGTAATAAATTATAAATTTAAAATATAATCAGTAGCGGATAATTGATATCCGCTACTTTACTTTTATGCTCTGGCCGGGATTCGAACCCGGGTCGCAGGATCGAAAATCCCGTATGATTGACCGGACTACACTACCAGAGCGAGTTTATTTTTTTTACTGAACATGATGAGCCCGCCGAGATTTGAACTCGGGACCACTGGTGCACCTAGCACATCGACATAAGCGTCGATTGGTCTTATAAGACCAGCGCTCCACCAGGCTAAGCTACGGGCTCGCATGCGATCGGCGGGAATCGAACCCGCGACACAGCCTTGGCAAGGCCGAATTATACCATTTAACTACGATCGCCTATAATCAATGGAACGACAATTCTTCTCGCCATCTCATCAATATTATGTTATAATATTGAACTGTTTTTATTTCACTTGTTACAGTGTTATGGGCCCGGCCGGATTCGAACCGGCGACCTTCTCCGTGTAAGGGAGACGTCATAACCACTAAACCACGAGCCCAAGCTTTTTAAACGGAACTCTGAACCATTTATATAATTTACCATTTTAAGATTATATTTTAGAATAGAATCAAATAAATGTTTATAATGCTTTGTCTATGCCGTCTATATGTTTTGCTACTTCTTCGCCTTTTTTTGTAAGTTTGAGATATTTCAATCTACCTGTTTTTTCAAATGTTACAAGGCCTGCATCTTCCATTTCCTGAAGTATTTTTACTACATGACTATATGTACAATCGACGGACTTTGATAATGTTGATGCATAAACTTCGTTTGTTGCATTTAATAAATTTACTAGCATCATTGCTGGTTTTTCTCTTAAAAATACATCAAAAATTTTCTTATTTTTAGCCATATTAATCAATCACTCTAAGTAATTACTATAAAATATATATCGCAATATTTATTTTTGAAAAAATAGTATTCAATATGTATTTTGAAAATAAGGTGAGTTTATAAATTTTATTTTTTTAATAATTTTTATTTTATAATTAAATTATTCTTATTATCGGAATAAGTCTGTAATCACCCACGAAATATGTCATCCATTCTTTTGTTTAAATAGTTTCTCAATTCGTTTTTATAGAATATATTTTATTATTTGTTTAATTTTAATTGAGAATAAATATTTGATACTTAGTTTTTAAAATGACTATTTATTTTGCTGTTATTTAATTCTAATTATTATTCCTTGTTTATTTCTTGATTTTTTGAATTAATTATTATCTGTAGATGTGATCTTTTTCTCTTATGTCTGCAAAATCATAAGTTATATCTGCTGCTACTGTTGGACAATTTAATTTAACGTATTTCATTGCCTCTTGAAGTAAATGGGTTTCTTTTTCTTTAACTGTTATTTCAAGAAAATGAAATGGACAATTACCGTTTAAGTCGTCCATATTAATTGTTAGTTTATGATCTGAGAAATTTGTTCTAGTATATTTAAGCGTATTATTTTGATTAAGTGTGTTTTTTTTGATAAATTCTACTTGTTTAGAATTTGGAAGAGAATCTAATGTAACATTTTCAATACAATTTTCAACATTATAGGAGAATTTTTCTTTCCATATGGGATAATGCATATTCTTTTTATCTTCGGATCTTTTTTTATGTGCTCTTGCAAAGTATATGTCTAGTGTAGTTTCAAAATTTTGTTCTGTATCTAATATTAGCTTGTTATTGCTGTTTGCTTCGTGTTGTCTTAATCTCACTTTTACTGTTCTATCATTATATTCTTTGAAGTTATTGGCAATATATGTATCTTGATAATTTGCAGTTCCTTGAAAAGTCATATTAAACTCTTTAGCAAAATTTTCAAAGAATTTATTGTAATTATGATCTATGGGAATTTTAAATCTTGATTCCCAATAATTCTCGTTAGTAAATCCTGTTTTTTTTATTTCTCTTGCTTTATTTAAAAAAAGTCCTTCTTTATACATTACTTTTGCAGGTCCTGCTATAATTATTCCTGCAACACAACTTAAAAATCCTAATAAACTTGGTGACGCATCTGGCCATTTTTCTAGAGCTAAGTATAGTAATCCGGCATATGCTGTATCTTGGAACATAATGTCTGCAACAACATTTTCTAAACCTTTATCTAATTCAGGCATCATATATTTAGATAATTTTCCTCTTTGCTTTTTTGGAATATGATTATAATTTCTGTATCCTTTAATTATGTGTCTTGGGAAGAATAATAATTTATCTAGGATTGGAACACCTACTAACATTGTACTTTTTTTCCAGAATTCATTAGTGATTTTATCTGCAAAATATATTGCAATTGGATTGAGTCCTGCTGATAGTGCTGAATCAGAGCCAAAATCTTCTATAGATGTCCATATAGGATGTTTAGGAACATATATGTCTTTATCTGTTCCATTATCTAGTAATATACTCTTAATATTTTTATTTTTGGTTTCTATATTTTTATTTATGATTAATTCTTCAATCATAATTTTAGATAATTAGAGTTGTTTTTAAATGTTACTATTTAGAAGTGATTAATAATTATGATGTGCCTCTTCCGAGGATTGAATTCTTTTGCGCCTTTTACGAAAAGTCGCGTCAAAAGTGAATGTAAAACTTGCGTTTTAGCATTCTGTAAGAAACTTTTACGCCTCTTCCGAGGATCGAACTCGGATCTCAGGTTCTTTGCAAAATTAAATTAACAATTGTTAATCTTTTTACCGCAAACCCGTATGCTATCCATTATACCAAAGAGGCAATATAATGTTAGAATTGTTGATGATTTTTAAATATTCCTAATGGTTATTACTAAAGCTTATATTAGATAGGTAAATACTGTATAAACTATTATTCCAACAAGTAAGTAATAATGATATTTTAATAATGATTTTTTTATTAATTCTATATTTTCGTAACTTTTGATTTTACCATTGATTTTGTTTTTAAAATATTTATTTGCATCAATTGTTATAATGCTTATTCCGTAAATAAATATTAAAATGGTTATGTATATTGCTTGTGCATTTAATGTTGATATATAAAGTAATGCACTCAAACTTGCATATGACCACTTATTATATTGCCTATTTATGGTTATTATAAGTGTTGTTAAAATAATGGTTGTGATTATTATTGAGTATAATTTATTTGTTGAATATGTTGATATTAAAATTATCAGAGTTAGTATTATGATATTTAAGTATTTTAAATATTTGGTTGCATCTTTTATTTCTTCTACAGCCATATTACTTAATAGTATTCCTATAATTATTCCTGAGAAGCTAAATATTAGCAATAATAAGTAATGTATTATGTCCATTTTATTTAAAGAATTGTACTAATATAAATACTTTTAGGGTAGTGCACTACCACAAGCCTTATTATTTACTGTAAGATTTCCATTGCCAAAGCTTCCAACTTCTCCACTTGTAGTATTTACTGTGACTAAATTATTATTTTGATCAACGATGTAAATACAAAATTCTCCTTTTATTCCGAGTTGTCTTTTTATATCGTTATAATCTGAAGTGTATAGTTGCTCTAGTTTAGTTTGTTCGATATTTCCTCGAGTAATTATTGTTAGGTTACTTTTTTGACTATTTGCGCTATCAAGATTATTTACAACGGTGTTTGATTCGAGTGTTAAATCTTGTGTTTTATCTTTGCTTGTTCCTATTAATGAATATACTATTCCTATTACTAGGACGAACACCACGAATGCTAGAATTATATCTAATGACCATGATTGGCCCTGTCCTCTTTTTTCAAACATATTACTATTTGTGTCAAACTTATATAAAAACTTTACTAAAATAAATTTTGCTATTTTACATAAAATCTTTTTAAATTTAACTGAAAAAAACATAAACTTTATAAATAAAGGATGCGTTTTTTTATAAATTTAATTAAAATGGGGGTTTTAGTTAATTGGTTTAAGTTTTTTAAATGCATGTTGTAATTAAATTGCATTGTTATTGCTTAATGCTTGTTAACTCTGATTTAACTCAATATTGGTTTGAGTCCTGTTTATATGATTAATAGTAATATGTAATATTTTAATGTTCAATTCGGAGGTATTAAAATGCAAGTTAAAAAATGTCCTGAATGTGGTGGTACTAATCTCGCTTATAATAAAGATAAAGGTGAAATTTCATGTCGAGACTGTGGTCTTGTTGTTGAAGAAAAACTAGTTGATTTTGATCAAGAATGGAGAGAAGTCGATAGTGAAGCTGCTGCTCGTAAGAGAAGAACTGGCGCTCCAATGTCTTATACTCAGTTCGATCAAGGTTTAGGAACTGATGTTGGTAGAAAAGCTGATTTATACCAGTTAGATGAGGCTGGTAAAAATAAATTTTTTAGATTAAGAAAATGGCAGAACAGAATAAGTACTGCAATTGAAAGAAATCTTAAATTGGCCTTAGCCGAATTAAAAAGAGTTAGTTCATTTTTAAAATTACCTCAATCTGTTGAAGAAGAGGGATCAAGAATATATACTCTTGCAGTTCGTAAGGGACTTGTTCGAGGAAGAAGTATGGAGAGTGTTGTTGCAGGAGCATTATATGCTGCATGTAGAAGACATGATGTTCCAAGAACTTTAGATGAATTATCTGAAGCGTCAAATATTGAGAAAAAAGAAATTGGTAGAACTTATAGGTTTATTACTCGAGAATTAGGTATAACTATTCTTCCAAGTAATCCTTCTGATTATATTGCAAGATTTGCGTCAACATTAAAATTAGGGCCAGAAACGCAGTCAAGAGCTGTTGAAATAATTGAACAAGCTCAAGGAATAGAATTAACATCTGGTAGAGGTCCTACTGGTATTGCAGCAGCGGCATTATATGTTGCAGCTTTAATGAATGGTGAGAAAAGAACTCAACGTGAAGTTGCTGATGTTGCAGGTGTTACTGAAGTTACAATTAGAAACAGATATAAAGAATTACTCGAGGAATTAGACTTAGAAAAAGAAATAAAGAAGAGTAAAAAGAAGAGAAAGGACATTTAATTAGTTGTGTTGTTTCTCTTTAGTAGTTATGATTGTTTAAAAACCATAAAGTTTATAAACTTATCTGCCCAGGATTAATATAGAGAACGTTGGGGCAATAAGAACATTTGTTCTTAAGGATTGTTTTTACTGCTGTGAATACAAATTTAGTATGATGGTATGATTGTTAGAAAGCTTGATGTATAAATCTTGTTAAAAGAAAATGAAAAAAATATCTACAAAACCACTTGCAAAATCGGTTAAAGTAGTTAAAGCTTCAAAAACATCAATAATTAAACCTTCTTCTGGTGCTAAATCTGATGTCTCCAAAGTTTTAAAACCTAAATCTAGTTCTGATAAATCTTTATTTCAAAAAATTTCTGATCAAAGAAAAACAGCGATTGAAGATGTAGTAAAAGAATTAGTTAATGAGGATGCAATACCAATAGTATTATATTTAATTGGTAGAACAAAGGTTTCTGAATTTGTTTTAGCTCAGGATTTAGATTTAGAAATTCATAAAGCTAGAAATTTATTATATCGATTACTCGAACATAATGTTTTATATTTTCATAGAAAAAAAGACAAGATTAAAGGATGGTATATTTGTTATTGGGATTTTAATGAAAAAATAATTCCTTTTTTACTTGAAAAAATAAAAACACAAAAATTACAAAAGTTAAAAGAAAGATTAGAAAAAGAATCTTCATCAATGTTTTATATGTGTAAAAGCGCCTGTACTAGAATGGATTTTGAAAAGAGCATGGAATTTAATTTCAAATGTCCTGAATGTGGAGAATTAATGGATGAACAAAATAATTCTAGAACATTAGAATTCTTAAAAGAACGTATTGCTGATTTAGATAAGGATTTAAAAGCATATGAGAAATAATTAGAGCAAGTATATTTTGTATAGTGATTATAAAATAGTAACACTTAAAAAGACTACTTATATTTCGCCATTATGGTACAAAATAATTATGTCAAAAAATCTAAAAAGCACAAACACAACTCAAAAATTAGCATGGATAAGCATGCATCTAAATCTTTTTCTCCAATAACGCCTATAGTTAGATATAGTATTGATGAATTTTTTGATAAACAAGTCGGAGTAGATTATAATAGTTTAATAGAAAAAGTGAGTCTTGATACTGTGCCTCGTGTTGAACAACTTCATTTAATGCATTCTGTTTATGGACATGCATCTGAAGGTCACGGTGAATTTTATGAGTTAGTAGAAGGCAGACGAGTTCCAGTACAATATAAAGATATAACGATTGATGATGTAATTTCAAGAATACCTGAAGAAACTAGTTTAAGTGTAATGCGTGACAGACAAGCTGTTATAGATAATATTTCCGAATGGGTTTATGACCGAATTGAATCATTAAAAAATCCTGGTAAAGCATCTTCGCAACAAGATATTCGTTTAGTTAAAGTATTAACTGAAAAAAAAGGTAAAACACAAATTTTACCTCTTGCTGGCGCATTAATGTTTGAACATACTTTAATTAAAGATTTTGAATCTGTTTTAATGGGATTTTATTTAGGTAGTTGTATGGATAGTTATGAATGGCGAGAAAAAGTTGATGAACAATATGGTATAAAAATGCATAAAGGTGCGTGTGTTCCAATTAATCTTGTTGAATTGAAAAAACATGGTTTAACAATTAATGATCTTCAGAATAGTGCTTATTTAGAAAAAATGCCTGCATTAGTTAATCTTAAGTCTGAAAATAAACTTAATGCATTAGTAAATGAAGGCATAGTATTGAAGAAGAGCAGCGTACAAAATACTTCGAATTATACTTCTGCATTTGTAGAATTATCTAAAGGATATGGTATTAGTGATGATGCAGCATTTATAACTGCTTCATTATTTTTTGGTATTGAAGCCGGATATGGATTATTACTTGCAGATGCAATTGATACTCTTGATAAATATGTCCCAACCATTGTTTTTGGAGGTCAGGATGAATCTGTTGGTAAATTAATGAAGAAAAAATATGAGTCTCATCTTCATAAAAAATTCCCTGTTTCTGAAGATGATATTACTAAGCTTATTTATTTGTCAGCTATTAATTGCGAAAATAAGGATAAATTTCCTTCATGTTCACAAAGAAGATTTTGGCAAAAAGATACAAATGGTATGACTGCAGTTCAAAGTCATAGTTCTTATGTGCAACACTTAACTAATGGTTCAGTATTCCCCCCTCCATTAAGAATAAGTTTTAGTGAAATTTTAAATACTAATTTTTATGCAGCCTACAAGTCTAAATTGGCAGGTGCTGTAAATAAAGGAATACTATCTGATAAATATTTATTTAATAAGAAATAATTATCTGTGCTATTGATTAAATTTTATTATTTTATATTATTTTCATATTTTATGATATTTAATTATTTTTGAGTATTAAATTAATAATACATATAAATAATGCGTTATTTCTTAATTACATGTATATTTATAAAACTATAATCGTTTATGATTTGGCGTTATATTTAGAGAAATATGGTTTTATTATAATTTCTGACATTCATTTAGGTTATGAAGAATCTTTGCATAGAAAAGGCTTTCTGGTTTCAAAACAGGCTTATGATGATCTAATTTTAAGATTAGAACGTACTTTTGAAACTATTAAAAAAAAATTTGCTATTAAAAAAATAATTGTTAATGGTGATATTATTCATGAATTTGGAAAAATATCGAATAATGAAAAGATATTAGTGAATAAATTTACTGATTTTTTATTGAGTTATGGTGAGGTAATTTTAATTAAAGGAAATCATGATAATGCATTAAAATATGTGGTTAATCGTGCTGTTTTAATTAAAGACTGCTTAATTTTTGATGAATTATTAATAACACATGGTGATGTTTTGTTACCTAAAAAATCTTTAACTAATGTTAAAACCATTATTATTGGTCATGCGCATCCAGCAATTACTCTTAAATCTTTTTCAAAAGTAGAAAAATTTAAATGTTTTCTTAAAGGCAAATATTTAGATAAAACTCTTGTTGTTATGCCTTCTTTTAATTTATTGATAGAAGGAACTGATGTTTTACATGAACATTTATTAAGTCCTTATCTTAATAAAACTAACTTATTAAATTTTGAAACATTTATTGTAGGAACAGAAGTTTACGATTTTGGCAAATTAAAAAATTTAGAAAAATAGTGGTTTGGCTTTAAATTAGAGCCATTAATTACTCAGTATCTTTTTTTACTACTTTCATTTTTTCTTTTACTGCTTTATCTGAGATAATTGAGCTGTTGCCAGTAAAATCTTCTATTATGAGCTTTTGTTTTTCTTGACCCCATATTACTCTATGAAGTTTTTTAATCATGTTTTTGGCTTTTTTACGTGATTCTTCCTCTTCTTCTTGATTGTCACGTATTATTTCTAATTGTTTAACCATTCTATTTAGTATTCCTTCAATATTTGTTACATATCCGTTACTGCTTGGTCCTGATAATATATCTCCGATGTGAGGTAATTTTACATTAGCAAAACTACTTTTAACAACACGTATTTTCATATCTTCTTCTGAACTTATTTCAATAGTGTATTTACATGGTTCTTTCATACTATCTGCTTCTATATCTGCTTTATGATATCCGCATCCTGAACAATCCATGGAAAATATATATGCTATTCCAAAAAATGGTATCTCTTTTTTCATATCCATTAGCACTAATTTTTTTTCATGACAAAATGGACACATTTCTCCTTCAAGAATTTCTGATTCTTCTTTAGTTGATTGCTCTATTGGTTTTTTTGTTGGCATTTTAATTCTCCGATGATTTTCTTAATTTTTTTGAATAATATTATAATTAATTCTTTTTTATATCTCTTGTCATTTATATATATTGTTGTTTTAGAAAATATATCTTTGTTAATGAAAATATTTCTTTAATTAAGAATTAAATCTTTTAATCAATATACTTAATATTAAGAATTGATATGATTTCAATTAAATACTGATTTAATTTTTAAGAAATATATAAAAATAAAATATAAAAAATTAAAATTTATTCTTCATCACTTTCAACAGTTTGTTTTATTTCTGCTGTTGAACCTTTTGAACGATAAATTTGTGCGAAACTTGGCGTAATTACAATATAGTCATCGCTAAAACCAGCAATGTCTCCTTCTATTGCATCCGTTGTTTTCTTTAATTTATTAATTGCACGTTTTAATTCTATTAAATCTTTTTCTTTAAGAGGTCTGATGTTAACAAGACATATTGTATTGCCTTCTCTTAATGCATCTAATATTGGTTTAATATCAGTAAAGTCATCTAGAACAAACGGTTTTACTAAAATCTTTTGACCACCTTCTGAATTTTTAGAAGTGTCTAATTCAACGTATTCATCGCCCTGTTCAACGCTATCTTCATCTTCAAAATCTTTGCCTTTAAACGAGCTTTTTATCTTGGAAAACAATCCTGCCATTTCAATCTCCTCCTTAAATAACGAGTCTTTATATCTTTATACTATTATA
>CAVZPN010000048.1:0-78093 GCA_963777125.1 uncultured archaeon
TTTTTTTTTTTAGGTGCAGGTGCAGGTGCAGGTGCAGGTGCAGGTGCAGGTGCAGGTAAAGTGCAGGTTTGTACATATGCCCGAGTGTAAAAATAAATAAATAAATAAATAAATAAATAAATAAATGTTTTTTTTTTTGATCCCGCCCCCCCCCCCCCGCCCCCCCCACCGTTCTTTTTCTTATAATATTTTATGAGCTATATTAACTATATCTTAAATAACATTTGTGCATTCTTATATAGAATGTATTCTTTATCTTCCTTAGAAACATTTGGAAGAGAATTTAAAAAATCAATATAACTCTTTTGAGAAAAAATATCAAAATCAGTACCAAAAACTAGTTTTCTAGGAGTATTACACCAAGCAATAAGCGCTATAACTTTTTGTCTTGCAATTTCATTATCTGTTTTTACTAAAGGAGTATTAGATGGATCATAAGATAATAATCCTGAAATATCACCATAAATATTTTTATGTTTTGAAATAATTAATGCAGCTTCATCAATCCAAGGATTACCAAGATGAGCCATTATTATTTTTAAATTAGGATATTTTACTGCAACATCATCAACATATAACGGACTAGCATAACGAACTAGGGCATCCTTTGTTTTAGGAGTAATCCAATTATCTCCTGTATGAAAATATGCAGGAATATCGTATTTAATACATAACTCGTATAATTTTTCTGCTCTTTTATCGTTAGCAAAATAATGTTCATATCCTAAATAGAATTTTAATGCAATAAGTTTTTTAGCTTTTAATAATACTTCGATTTCTTTTAAATTTTTAGAAAAGTTTTTTTTATCAGTAAGTTTCATTGAACCAATAATACGTAAATTAGGATAAGGTTCGAGTAGTTTACAAAATTCAGGTAAAGACCAAATTTTTTCAGTAGGATCAGCTGTTTTACCAAAAGGCCAATACATAACGCAAACTTGAGAAATATTATTTTTCTTCATACTAGCAAGTAAGAGAGGAATATCAGCATCACGAAAAATATGAACGTGAGAATCAATAATCATATGTTTAGGAATTATTAAACATATTTAAATAATTGTGACCACTTTTGAGTATAGTAAAAAAACGTAAAAAAAAGAAACTTTATAAAGGGGTTTATATATCTATTTAAAACATTCAAATTTTATTAAAGAAGGTTACATCCAAACGAAATCAGTAAATGCGTGAAACTATTCGTGGTGAAAGGGCCTCACACAAAGGTGAAAATGTCATATCGAAATTATTATAGCGGAGATTTAACTCCTAATTCAAAAACAAGTAATATTCATCCTACAAAAGGAATAAAGAACCTAATTCTCAAAGATATATTGGAAAATTACAATTTACTTAATGAAAAATATCCTAATTTAAACACACCTAATTTAACACCCACATATAATCCTAAAGAAACACCATTATACGTAGCTGCCTTTACGTCAAATTCGGGAGCCATAACAGATAAGGCATTAGAATTACAAAATTACCTTCAAGAAGAAAGAGGAGATTCGCCCTTTAAAATAATTCACATATTTTCTGATTCTGAAGATCCAAAAGGTATTAATCCATTCTTTGAGCATTATAACGTCAAAGGAATGGCAAAAAAAAATAATATTTCATTAAAAATTAGAGACATGGATAAATACTACAAAAACTTAGGATATGAAAGTAAAAAAGATCCTAAATTATCAAAACATGATAGAATGGAGATAAGAAAAGAATTTGATAGTGAAGTAGTACAAGATATTAATTCATTAGAAAATCAAGTTGAAGCAATAATATTCGATTATTACTGGAGTATATGTACTCCGAAAATCACAAGTAATTATAAAACCATAAATACCCATTTAGGCGATCTTACAGTTCAAAATGAAAATAATAAAAGATTATTAAAAGGATTTTATCCAGTAAGAAAAGCTATTTTTTTAGGATATGAAAATTTACATTCAACAACACATATGGTAGATGAACAAGTAGATAACGGCGATCTTTTAGTTAGATCTAAGCCACTCCATATGAACTTATGTGCTGATGCAGAAAGAATAAATATAACACTTCCTAAAGGAAGAGAAAGAGAATATCTTCAAGATCCAGAAAATAGTTTACAATTAGAACAATTAGAAAATTTCTATGAAGCAATAATGAGAAATTACTGTGATTCACAAATATTGCCTTTAAGTCTTCTTCTACTTTCAGAGGGCAGATTTGCTAAAGATAAAGAAGGTAATACTTATTTTAACGGACACCAATACAAAAAAGCAGTAAATATAAATCAAGATTAAAAAAAACATAAAATAATTTAGTCAATATTCAATAGTATTTATTTCTTACCTAAACCAACTGCATATATTCCGTATTCTTCAATTCTCTCTTTGTATCCTGGTAAACTATGATATAATGCTACGGCTTCATCTGTTGAATTTAATTCTGGAAGTACTCTACTTAATCCTTCATAAAATATCATTTCATCAACAGAATCATATTTTCTATTATATAGAGCAGTAAATTCTAATGGTTTAATACTTTCTATTGGTTTAAAATCTAATCCTACAACTCTTATAGAAATATTATCTCCTTCAACTATCTTATGATAATGTTTTTCAGGTTTTCTCATGTCAGGAACTCTTCCTTCAACTTCTTTACCCTTATCTTTTATTTTATCATAATTTTCTTTAAATATATCAAATACCCAATCTGCCATTTTTTCACACCCCTCACCCCAATTATAAGAGACTAAAAAATATAATTACAAAATTAATATATTTAAGTTTCAATACTTCAAAATTTTGTAATCTATTTAAATTTTTCCAGTATAGAGTATTAAACGTAATAAATATAACAACCAATATCGTTAGTTACTGTAAAGTGATAAAAATAGTAAAGTATTTAAATATTTAAAGTATTACTAAAAGTATGTTTTATTCAGAAGAAGAAGCTCAAAAAAAAGACAAAGAAATAAATATAATACATACCAGCGAAAAAAGAGAATTATCGCTATGCCAATATAATAGTCTATCCTGTGTTAGATGTTGTTTACCTCATATAGGAGGAGATTATCCTCACGGAATAAACGATAAAGAATTATATACTATATTAAATAATGATAAAAAGAAATGGCGTACCGAATTTGAAAATCAATATGTTGGTCCGAAAGGTATTAGATTAAAATTTGTAAACATACATCCATTAGTAAGTCCTGGAATGGTTGCATCACATTACGAAAATTCATTCGAAGATATTGGAAAAGAAGAAATGGAGAAACGTTTTAAAAAACGACGAGAAGTATTTCTTAAAAAATATAATCCCAAAAATGCAAATAAAACATTAGAAAGTTATATGAATGCTATAAAAAAAGAAGAAAAATATTCATTTAAAAAAGAAGATATAGGTTCTGGCTTATTTACATTATTTTTTGGCGGAGATAATCATGTTGACCCGAAACATTTACCTGAATGTCAATTACTAGCAAACGTCGGTGATAAAAAAGGTTGTTTAGCACACCCGCTAGCACCTGAAAGTCAAGGCATAGATGGTAGAGAACTAGTTGGATTCTTTAAAAAAACAGATAGTTGTACAAAAGCTAGTTGTAATTGGACGGAGGAATTTAAATATTTAAGTGATTCAGCATTAAAGGTTTTTGATAAAGCCATTCAAGGAATGTCGTGGTACGAATATAGCAGACATTCTACTGCAGTAATGGTTGCATATTTACGTGTTTATGATTTTATATTTGAAAAAATGGATACGCAAGGTAAACTTGAAAATAAATCACTAGAAGAATTAACACAATTTACAAATGAAGTATCAAATAAGTGGAAATTTAGCAAACCTTCTGGACCTTATAAATCAGAAAATGGACCTATAGAAGAAAATTGGACTATACCCACGCATTATGCCTCTGGAAAAATAATCTCCACTAAAAAAAATATCGATATTCTTATAGGCACATTTGAAGAATATCATAACTATAATATTATGTGCGATACATATTGGGCATCAAAAGAAAAAAAAGAAGAAAATAAAACGGCTTATGAAACTTTAAGAAGCAATATCATAAAACAAATGAATTATACTGTTGTTAGTACCAAACAAGGATATAAATTTATATTCGATAAAAAGCACGTAATTCATATCGATTTAGAAGGTAATAAACCGAAATTCAGAGAGGAAGAATACGAATTTATACAAAGAATAGGTTATTCAACATATAATACTATGACTGCATTAGAATTAGGTAAAGATGAAATACTAAATAATTTAAGACACGCCATATCTGGATATAATTATAATACTAAAACGTATATTGATTCCTACACGTTAAATATTCCTATTAAAGAAAAACTATTATACATTGGTTTAAATACAAATTTTTCTAAACATTATGACAAACAAGTACCTATATTTAGAGAAGAAATAGAACAAATAATTAATAATTTTAAATAAAATAACTTATTCAAGAAAAATTAAAAATAATAAAAATATATTCAATAATATCAGTGACGATTAATCATTCTCGATTCTTGGTGCTAGAATAAATACCATTTGTATTTTATCTAATTCCTTGTATTCAAGTTTCAATGGATAATCCTTATTGAATTGTATTGATACAACGCTACTTATTTTTGAACCTTGAATCATTTTCTTTAAATATTCAATTGAATACTTTGACTTCATTTTTTCTTGTGATTCAATTATTACACCATCACTTGAAACTATATCAACAGTTGCTTTTCCAGTATCACCATTTGCACTGACAATAAATTTCTTATCTTCAGATTGGAACATTACTGATTCAGCAACAATTTCAACATCTTCAATTGCATCATTTAACATACTTGAAGGACATTTAATTAATGTCTTAAATTTCAAATCTGGTTCTTTGTGATCTTTTTCTTGTTGATCAATTAATGGCAAGTAGAATGTTCTAACAGTTGAACCTGTTAAGATTAATTTTAACTTATTTTCTGATAATTCGAGTGTTAAAGTATCATTGCCCTTAATTCTTCTTAATACTTGTTTTAAATTATTAAGATTAATTGCAATTTCGCTTTCTTCTTTAATACTATATTCGATAAATGCAGAATTTAATAATTTAAATATTACCATCGCAACATTTGCCGGATCCATAGCAATCATTTCAATGCCATTTTTTCCAATCTTGAATTTTGCTTCTGTAACTAAATCAGAAATTATTGTTATTGGTTCTTTTATTAGTTTTGTTTCAGCTAATACTAATTTCATATGTAACGCCCCCGAAAATGTAAGTTATAAGAATATAAACACTTATTACTTTAAAAATTTGATTGTAAAAACAGTAGAATATTTATCTAATTATTTCCTAAATTCATTAGGTAAGAATAATTTTGGCGCTCCTGGAACAATATGATGTTTTGTACATCTAGCTTCATAAGATAAATCACTTTTAACACTTTTTTTAACTCCCATCTTCTCAACCTTATGTATAATATCCGTATAAGGTGCCGGATCACCCTTAATAAATCGTTGTGTACGCGTAGCACGCATACCACAACCATAAACTTCTCCAGAAGCATTTTTTTCAGTATACTGACATATAGCATATAATGGAGTAACAACATCAGCACGAAGAATAAAATAAGGCATCACACTGTAGGGTTCACCTCTAAAATCTAAATTAAGACCTGTTAATATGACGTTCATTTTATCATCTAATAGTTGATTAATTACAGGTATTAATTTTTCATCAAAAAATTGAGCCTCATCAATTGCAACAACCTTAACCTTAGTATCAAGATGTTTAAATAAATCCCAAGGTGTTTCTTCAGAAAGTTCTATTGCATCTATGTACATACCGCCACCAATTCTAGAATATATTTTACCCGGAGTTCTTTCATCCTTGATTGGTTTAAACGCCTCATATCTAGAATTTGGAACATAATTAACTGAAGAAATACGTGATATTAACTTATCACCTTTACCAGAATTCATAGGACCATAATATACTTCAAGTATTCCTGGATTAATATTATATAACAAGTCCATAATTCACATAATCAACTATTCTTTAAAAATATTGCCGTGTAGTCACCAATATAGTGTAACGCATAAATCCTTACTTAAGTAAAATATTACCACCTAATCTAACATATTGATAACATTTTTAAAAAAGGATTATAGCAACTCATTATGAAATCTAAAACTACAACTAAACTAACACAATCGATAAAATCAAATTCACAATCCAATAATTCTAAGACGCAAGGAGAAGTGTGGGAACTTGAATCTTTACTTGCAAATAAAAGTTCAGATGAATGGATACAAGCAATACTTCCAAAAGTAGAAAAATTTAAGCAATATAGATCAATATTAACAGATAAAATAACACCTCAAAAAATACTTGAAATAATAAAACTCGAAGAAGAAATATCAATTGATAGTTCAAGAGTCGGCGCATATTATTCTTTAAAGACACAAGAAAATACTCAAGACCAAAATGCACTTGCAAAACTTACACAATTAAGTAACATCGGCACAGAAATAGGAAACGATATGATGTTTTTCGGATTATGGTTTATGCATTTAAATGACAAAGTAGCAGGTAATCTATTAAAATCTAAAGAATTACAACCATATAAATATCATCTAGAATCATTAAGAAAAGAAAAACCTTACACTAAAAGCGAAGAAATAGAACAAATAATGGAATTAAAAGATGTAGCAGGCGGCGATGCACATGCAGGAATATACGGAATTATAACAGATAAATATTCGTTTAAATGGAATAATAAAATGCTTACAAGAGAAGAAGTTATAAAATTTGTAAGAGAAGAAAACCCTAAAAATCGAGAAAAAGCATATGAATTAGTATTAAGTAAATATAAAGAAGATAGTTTAGTACTTTCAGAATTATACAAAAATATAGTTATGGATTGGTATAATGAAGGAGTAAAAATAAGAAAATATCCGACAAGTATTAGCGTTAGAAATAATGATTATGATGTTACAGATAAATCTGTTGAAGTATTACTAAATACAATTCAAAAGAATGCTAAAGTATTTCAAGACTATTTCAAAATAAAATACGAATTAAATAAAAAAGCAGGTCAAAAATATCCCTTCTCAAGATATCACCTATATGCACCATTTATTACAAAAAATAAAAAGAAATATGATTATAATTATAGCAAAGAATACGTACTAAATATGTTTAAAGAATTTGATGTAAGATTCTACGATAATGCTCAAAAGATATTTGACGCAAAACATGTTCATAGTCATCCAAAACCAAATAAACATGGTGGCGCATTCTGTTATGATGTAATGAAAGGACTTGAACCATATATATTATTAAATCATACAGATGGACTTCGAGATGCATTTGTAATTGCACATGAATTCGGTCATGGAATTCATGATATGTTTGCAACAGAAAAACAATCACACTTAGAAAGACACGCGTCTTTAACAATATGCGAAACAGCATCAGTATTTAGCGAGATGTTACTTGCAAATAAATTAAAGACGGAAACAAAAAATATTGAAGAGAAAAAGCAAATAATAGTTGAATTACTAGATAATCAATACGCAACTATTGCAAGACAAGCATACTTCGTATTATTTGAAAAATACGCACATGAACAAATACCTAAAGGTATAACAAAAGAAGCACTTGATGATTATTATATGGGTTTACTAAAAGAACAATTCGGCACTATGCAAGTTCCAGACGTATTCAAACATGAATGGAATTACATTCCGCACATTCACAATAGTCCATTCTATTGTTATTCATATGCATGGGGTAATTTATTTGTATTATCATTATATGATATGTATACTAAAGATCAAAATGGATTTAAAGAGAAATATATTGAATTATTAAGTGCTGGAGGAAGCGACAGTCCAAATAATTTAATGAAAAAGTTAGGAATAGATCCTGAAAGCGAAGAATTCTGGCAAAAAGGATTTAATATAATAAAGACTGAAGTAGCAGAACTTGAGAAACTTGCAAAGTAAAAAATAAGTTAAAAACACAAATATATCTATCTTACAAGTTGAACTTTTGTCTTAGCCGGAGATATTATCACATTTGCTCCTGCATTAAATGAGATATAATCTTTTTCTATACCATCACTAAATATTACTCCATCTTCAGTCATATTAGAAATAATATTTAATGAATTGTCTTTAGTAACGTAGCCAGTTATCATATTGCATCCTGTTGTTTTTGATGGAAAGGGTTCTCGTACAAAATATTTTAAATAATTACTATTTCGCTCAAAATTTTCTCGTTCATAATTAGCAATACTATTAGGTTTTGCAATACCATATGCTCCAGTAATTATTGCTTTCATCCACGCAGTTGAGCCTGTACCAGTTGACACAACAACACCACTAGATGATTGCATTTCATTAATGTTATTCTGAGAAAGAGTATATTTGGCACTTACATGAGTTTTTCTACCAATAAATAAATCGTTTAGTGCTAGCATTTTTTGTCCATCATCAAGTGTTGCCTCGGCCATTGTAAGTTCTTCTATCTTTGCATTTCCAGAAAATACTTTAGAAATTACTTTTCCAAGTTCTTTAGGTTTACAAGTGGTAAAAACATTATCACATTTTTCTGGTTCTCCATTAATACTAATTATTGGTTGTAAACCCACATATTTTGCAACATTAACAAATAAACCTGGATCGCCAACAACTACAACAATATCATGATCGTCAAATTGATGTGTAGAAACTAATGATTTGTCGACCATTTGCGTTCTATAACTAGCAAGTAATTTGTTAATTATCTCATCAACAGTAATCTTGTACTCGTTGTGAGAATTTAAATAACTATTAAAATCTTTACCACGACTTTCCAAATAAAAACGTGCCTCAGAGGTTGTTGCATGTTCAAGTAGCAATTCCTCGAGAGCAGTTTTCTTTGTTACAACAATTATTTTATCAAGAACCATAAGTTCACCTTCCAATAAGTTCTTAACGATTAGTATCTGCTGTGGTGAGTAAACCCGAACTAAATGCTAGTGTTGTTACATTTTGCGCGTTCTTACCTAATGCAATTAAAGCGTGTGCTTTTAGAGTATCCGAATCCATCCCACTATATATATCAAGGCCCATTTTCAGAATATCTGCTTGATATGCACCTTCTTTTCTAGCGTTAAATTCTTGAAGTTCAATTAACTCTTTTCGTCTAGTCTCTAGCGCAATAGTATTATTTAACTCATTTTCTTTTATTTGTTTTTCTTGCATTACGGCATTTGCACGTCTTTCGTATGTTGCTTTATTTTCTACAGTTAATAATTCTTCTCGATATACTGCGCCTAAAGCTTTTGCAATTGCAGGTTCTGGAGTTATTTGATTTACATAAATTGTTTGAACACTTAATCCCAAATTAGAAAGTATAGAAGAAGCAGTTATTTTTTTAGAAATTTCTTCAGCTAAATTTTCACTTTGTTTTAACATATCTTCAAGAGATGTTTTTTGTATATATTGTTTTGCAACACCTCTAATACTATTTGTTATTTGTTCAGAAATCTCATTAAAATCTCCTTTATAGTTTTTTTGTCTTGGATTAATTGTACAATTAAAATTACTCAATACCTTATCAGGAACATTTGCATTATAAATATAACTTCCTTGTATTGTTACTTGTTGATTATCTGATGTTACTTCTGGAAAACTATAGGGTTGATTCATTAAACTAGTATTCACGATTTCAACAGTTGTTTTAAATGGCCAAATTAATGCTGAAAGTCCCTTCTCTTCGGCTTTGACTTTTCCACCAACAGTTATTCTACAGTATTCATTTGGGTTTGCTTTAAAATACATTACAGGTAGGTCCATTTTAATTCCTCCTCAAGTAAATATTATTTACAAATTGTTTAAACCATACATAAATGATTAAATTAATTTTACAAAATTAGTTTAATTTAATTTCGTTGATTTATTTAATTTACTTGTTAGTGTAATGTATACACTAACTCATATATATACTTTTCGCAAGGGTTTATAAATGAAATTGTAAAAAAGACACTAAGTAGACTTCCTTTTATAAATGAACTAGATAAATTACAAACTAATAATAGATTATATATTAAACCGAAATATACTAGACAAATAATTTAACAAATACTAAAATTAAAACTATTCAAACATTTAATTGCATTTCTATCTCAAGTATATCAAAGAACAATTCTGCAATTGCGGCTAGATAAATATCAGTTGATTTTAACATATTCTGCGAATCTGTTTCTATCGCAAATAATGTTTTTTCATTATAATTATAATGTAAACTAAACGTTTGTTTATATAATCCTAAAATTGCATTCAACTCAGAAATCTTATTATTCTTTGATTTAGAAATGGAATTTAGGTAAATACAAATATTATCCGTCATCATTTCAAGTAATTTAATATATGTATGTAATATACTTGTTTTAACTTGATTTGAATACCCGAACTTGTTTAATTGTCTAAAACAATAACTTGCATAACTATTAATATGATAATCTCTTTTTTTCATTGATTTTAATACATCAAAATCTTTAGATTTTATTGCATCAATACTGTCTTCCAGAATAGTTGTAGTTATGTGAAATATTCTTGTTAGCATCTTATCAAAATTTTCACTTGGAACATCGGCAATATCAACTAGTCTCACAATATTTTTTCGTTCTTCTTCAATAATTAGTCCTGGAAAAAACTTTATTATTGTGCCAATAAGTGCTGATTGATTGCTATCTCTTGTAAGAAGAGTGATATTATCATAACCTGCAATATATAATGCATCAAAATATCTCCAAATCAACTTATCTGAAAAGCCTTTAACATTAACGGTTATTTCTTTCTCTGTTTTTTTACTAAAAGCAGATATAATTAACTTATTTTCTTGTTCATCTAAAAATATTGACTTGCCCTTCGATAATTTATTCTTTTTTATCCAAGAAGATGGCAGCGATATAACTGAAGTTGAAGGCGATAATTGAATTAATTTACGTTGCATAGATACAAGAATTCATCTTAAATTTATATATCTTTCTAAAATATATACTTTTATTGTAAGTATAACTAATTAACTTAGTATATATAGTATAAGGAAAAAGCTTAACTATTATCTTAATTAACTATTATTATGAAAACTAACAAACTAAAACCGGACAAATATATTAGCATTGCTGGATTTAAGGATCCAGAAGAAGTTAGAAGAGTAAGCTACGAAATACAAAACTTAGACTTCGGATATCACAAAGTTATGTATGGCATACATTGCTCATCTAAAAGAATGAGAGACATATACACGGGAGGCGATAAATCTCCGGCAGTAATAAATATGGAAACACTAATATCATCAATTCCAGAAAATAGAATACCCGTAATACACTATTATTCAAATACTGAAAAAGCATATTCTGAATTATCAGAATTAATAGAATATGTTCCGAATTTTAATCACATACAATTAAACATGGATTGGCCTAGTGTAAAAAATATAAATTGCTTAAAAGAAAAATTCCCTGACAGGAATTTAAAATTTGTATTACAATTGCCAGAAAGAGCAATATCTGCACTTAATGAAAATCAGATTGCAAGATTAGTACAAGCGTATGAAACAAGTGCCAACTACGTCTTAATAGACTTATCAGGAGGAAAAGGAAAAGAACTAGATATAGAACATAGTGCTAAAATGATTAACGCAATAATAGATAACAGCAGTATGCCAATTAGTGTGGCTGGAGGATTAAGTCCTGATAATGTATCACAAATAATTTATTCATTAAGAGAAAAATGCGGCAACATGTTTAGTGTAGATGCGCAAGCAAAAATTAGAACTGAAGACGAAAAAAATATTGATGTAAATAAAGCTGCAGCATATTTTAAGAATTCGCTTGAAGCATTAATGAGGTAATATCATGAAAACAATAATAGGAATGATACATTTATCTGGAGAAAATAGAAAAGAAAAAATAACTAGAGCATTAGAAGAACTAAATATTTATCAAAACAACGGAATAGATAGAATAATTATTGAAAATTATCATGCCTCAATAGAAGATACTACGGCATGCACTATAGCTATTATGCAAAAAGAAGTTAAACAATTTAGTATGATGCAATTAGGAGTAAATATACTCCCAAACAACTATGCACAAGCATTTGAATTAGCAGAAGCATTATCAATATACAGACCAGGATTTATACAATTAGATCACATAGCAGGAGAGTATTACCATACGACTGAAATAAACGAAAAACATTATCTAGATACCAAACTCAAATATCCAGAAATTAAAGTATATGGTGGAGTATGGCCTAAGTATTATACTCCGATAAAGGGATGGCTATTAGAAGAAGACTTACAAGCAGCAATGAATAGATGTGATGCTATAGTTGTAACTGGAAACGCGACAGGAATAGAAACACCAACGTATAAAATAAAATTATTTAGAGAGATAATCGGAAATAAAGAATTAATAATAGGAGCAGGATTAAACAAAGATAATGCATATGAACAATTATCAATAGCAAATGGTGCAATTGTTGGAAGTTATTTTAAAAATGGAAATACAAATGCAAAATTGGATGAAAATAGAATTAAAGAAATAATGGATATTGCTAATAGCCTATAACAAAATTAATTTTTGAATAAAGTATTCTTTTGAGATGCTAATATAAAATATACATTTTTAGGTTCTAAAACAGCTTGAGCAACACAATCACATCCTAAACCTTTAAGACATAGTGGTCGTAAGAGGTTATTATTAGTATAAGGTAATAAATAAAATCCTAATCCACGATCACTCGAATTTGGCGAAAATGAATTACCATACTTAGGCTTGGAGTTTCTAAATATATTACTAAATGAAAGAGCAGAAAAGTTTAATATAGTACTAAAAAACACATGAGCGAATTCTTTCAATACTATACGCCCATATTGTGTATCGCCTACCGATGCAATCCAAAGAGGATCTTCTAATAATTCAGTATATTTTAATGCTTTATTATATTTAATTTTATTAATCTTTATTATTGTACCATCAACAGAATCATAAGAAACATCTAAAAAATCTTTTGTATCAGAAGAAATGTTTATTAATTCTTTAGACTCAGGAATAATTTTTATTTCAGTTATTTTTTTAACATCCTTTTTATAACTTATACCTGTACAAGTAAATTTATCATGAAGTTTCAATCCAAATCTATCCACTACAGATCTCAAATCCCCATTCAAATCTCTAGCAACATTATAATTAATAACAACAGCTTCTAATGATTCTAACATTGTTAATGGACGATAAATAGTAGTGCCATCTAATTTAACAAAAGTAGGCTGTTTATAATTAGAATCTAAAGGTATAGACCGAATATAATTTACACCTAAAGCATAAGTATCAAAACTATTACTACGTTCGTAATTCTTAGAAGGTATAACACTAGGATAAACTGGAAGCACTGTTTCAACACTCATTATATACCACCTAAACTAATAAAATATTATTATTACTATATCGTAGATATAATATATTTATAAATTTATCCCATACATACAGGATTTTAAAAATTTTTAATCTAAACAAAAACATTAATTCTAAACCTCAGACTTATAACTATTATAAACATCAATGTTAAACATCAAATCACTAAAAAAGCAAATCACAAGATTTTTTAATAACTTATTTTTCTTTAAATTATGTATATTCCAAAACGTTATGGTGAAACTAGAGTTGACTCATGTCCATTCTGTGGAAGATCAGCATTAATTAAAAATTCTCAAGGTCTTGCAGTATGCCGAGATCATAAAGATAAGACTCTTGATAATATGAAGTGTGCTTGTGGAGAATATTTACTCACACAGCAAGGTAAATTCGGAGTATTCTTTAATTGCTTTAAGTGTGGAAATATTAACTTAAAAAAAGCTCTTGAAATAAATTCTCAAATTATTGCAAAAACAATGAATGCGGAACCAAAAGTTGAAGTTAAAAAACAATCATCAACTTCTTCATCATCGACAAAAAAAGAATTTGTTCGAAAGGATATTGCCGTAAGAGATCAAGTAGTTAGAAGTGATGATCCTAGATATTTCTAATTAAACTTAATAACACTAAAAATTGAATAACACAAATACTAAAACTATTTAAAATCAATCAAATACCAATTAATTAAACATAATTAAAATGAATCCTAACTCCTATTTTCCAAAAACAAAATTAGAAGACTATCTTAAATATAGAAGTGAAATTGCTGCCCAAACAAATCTTGCAACTATTAGATTTGAAGTATATCCGGATAAAACAGATACAATCTATAATGAATTTAATAATAAAATAGATCAAATATATTCTCGATATGCAAATGCAATACATTTAGATGATGTATACGCATTCAATAATCTAATTGATTTAGAATCATTTTTAAAAGAAGACTTAGAATTATCAGAACACGAAATAAGAGAAGCGATTAATCACGAAAAAGAAAATTTAAACAAGATGGCTAAATCAGGATATCTTCCTAAAGGATTTGGGTGTATATTATTAAAGGATAAAAACAATAAACCAACATATGCAATTCAAACACACATTGATGCTAAAATAATACCATATACTGATTGGATTAATATGATCAGCACCGAAAAAAACTTAGAATATAAATAATAATTACTTCAGAATAGTGAAACGAAACAAATATAAAGGAATAAGATTTCTCAATTAATATGATAAACTTAAAAGATGAACTAAAAAACGCAATAAAAAATAATCAACTATATGACGGCGAAAAAGGAGTATATTTAATACACTCAAAAGTAGCTGAAACTGAAAGAATAGAAGATATAATTGCAAAAGGAAAAAGCGATAAAGCTTCTAAAAATGAATATAATATTGCTAACTATCTCTCACAAAATAGAGTAAATGTTCCAAAAAATCTAATATTAATCAAACCTGATCCAATATCTGAAATAGTGATGCACCCTAAAACAGCATTAACTAGACATTATTTTGCATTTCAAAAAGTCGCAGGAGTAAGTATTGATGAAGTAAAAGAAGGATTACTAGATATTGCAATAAAACAATACGAAAATTTATTAAGAAAAACGTTAAATGCGGGAATTTGTCCCATCATACCATCTTTAACAGGAGGATTAACAGGAAATCCTATATTTAGTTATGATAGATGTCAAACGTACTTAACAGATTTTGAAGGATGGCATTACGGTACTGTAAAAGAATTAGAATTAGCACGTAAAAAACTACTAAAATAAATATTAATATCAAAATAGTAAAACAGTAAATAATATTAATAAACTAGTTAAAAAAAAAGTTTATTCTATTTTAAATCTATGCCCGTTTTTTAATAAGAAACAATTTTTATTTTCTTTATAACCCATTTCTTCAGCTAGTTCTAAAAATTGTTCAGCAGTTGCAGTCTCTGAATGAAAAGGCAATAATATTTCTGGTTCAACAAAATTAATCAAATCTCTTTGATCTTCTCTTGCACCATGTCCCGATACATGAATATCTCTAAAAATTCTTACCTTTTTAGCCTTTAATTCAGATTCCATTGCTTCTCTGTTTTTAATATTTGCTTCACCAGGAATTATTTGACAACTAAAAATTACAATATCTTCCTTCTTAAATTTAAAGTAATGATTAAATATCATTCTTGCAAGTACACTTTTAGGTTCACCTTGATGTCCAGTTACAACAAATACATAATCTTCAGGATTTTTACAATTCTTTAAGAACTTTTGAACCTGTTGACGATATTTTATAATCTTTGCATGCTTTGAAAATTCTACTACGCCACAATTTTCTCCAGCAACAATATATTTATCTAAACTTCTACCTAAAAATACTACTTGCCTATTAAGCTGTTTTGAGAATTCCATAATAGATTTTATTCTAGCCATATGACTTGAAAAAGTAGAAATAATCATTGCTTTATCTTTACTATTAGTACTAATCATTACTTCACGTAATAATTCTTTAGCGACAGATTCAGAAGGAGTCTTTATTGCTTTGTGAGCATATAATGAATCAACAATTAATGCTTTAACATTCTTTAATTCTTTTAATCTACCGATATTAGACTTCAAACCTAAAGTTGGTTGATTATCTAATTTGAAATCATTTGAATGAACAATAGAACCATACTTTGTATGCACAACAATTACTGCTGCATGAATAACAGAATGAGTGATGCTAATAAATTCTATCTTAATATTATCCGATACTTTAAACATCGAATTAATATCGTGCGAAATTAATTTATTATGAACTTTTATCTCTTTATCAGCAATTAATGTTTTTAAAACTTCCATAGTATAAGGTGTTCCATGTATTGCACACTTAAATTTAGAAGCTAAAAAAGGAACAGCACCAACATGATCAAGATGCGCATGACTAATACAAATTGCTTTAGTTAAAGGAATCCAATCTTCAATTAATCCAATATTTGGAACAGCTTTAATTTCAATTAATTTATTTAATGATAAATCAACATCATCATCATCACCGGTATAATCAATATAATGTTGTAAATGTAAACCCATATCAATTATTACAACTTCATCATCAACACGAATTGCAGTACAATTTTTACCAACTTCACGATAACCACCAACAGGCATAATTTCAATCATTTTAAAACCTCTAAAATACTATTTCACTATTAGTAATTGGCCAAATAAGCCAATATAATCAATATAAATCAAGTATCTGGGCAAAGAGTATAAAAATATTTGTTTTTTGAAGAAAGTAGTTTTCTTATAACACAGATTTATTAGAAATTTCGATGGACTCACGTTTTCGTGAGGACATCATTTTTACTAAATCCCAAAGAAACAAAGTTTCTTGGGCGCAAGAATTTTCAATTCTTTGCGTTTTTATAAAAAAATTTGCGGGGAAGAGGATTCGAACCCCTGAAGGCACTAAGCCAGAGGATTTTGAGTCCACCCCATTTGGCCACTTTGGTATCCCCGCATAAATATAATGCATTTTATGTATAGTTATAGAACTACCTAATCATTTATAAAATTATTTGAAGAAAATAAAATAATTACAAGTTTTTCAACTTTAGTTCAATACTTGCTAAAGAATCTTCTAATTTTTCTAGTTCAGTTTTCTCTTTTACAGCTTCTTTTGGTTTAGAAACTTGAGCAGGAGCAACTTTTTTAACTTCAACTTTTGTTTCTTCTTTTTTAATAAGAGTTTCAGGGAATCTTGATTGATACTTTGGTAATTTATCTCTAAATTTCTTATTTAGATAGAGTAATTCTTTTAACGATATTTTTAATGTCTTTAATTCTTCAAGTTTCTTTTGTCTTATTAACAAGATCTTTTGATGACTCTTAAGACAGAATAATATCTTTCTTGAACTTTCAAGAAGATGCCTTCTATAATCTAATGGTGCTGTTAAATATACAAAACAAATATCATCATTTGGCGACACTGCTATTGTAACTTCCTTTTTATGTGAAAGATTAGCAACTTTACCATTTTCTATTGTAGAAACTTTAGAATTAAAATTGTTAGTAGAATCGACTGCGTTAGCTACTTTATTTTTCTTTGTCGCAACTACTAGTTTAGCATTAGTCTCTAAACTAGGTAGCACTTTAACTTTAATTTCGGGTGCTTTTACTACTTTTGGTGATACGATTTTATTTTTATTCATTTTCAAAGAATGCCGAATCTATAAATGCTAATCTTCTTGAGATTTCAACGATGTTTTTTTCCCATTCTTGAATTTCTCTATCTTCTTCAGCCTTTAATTCCTTAATTTTTTCTAGTGTTTGTGTTGTTTCCTTTAACTTTTGTTTCATCACATCAACTATGTTTAAGACTTCTCTATAATCGGCTATTTTAACAAAAACTGGTAAACTTTTATCCATAAATATCACCTTTACTGTGCAAAAATTCTCTTATCAATACTGGTCAATCGTTTATATAATTGTTCCATTTGATTTTTTGATTCTAAATATAATGATTCTTCACGTCTAAGTATTGCTTCATAATTACCTAATCTTGAATCAATCTTATTTATTGATTTAGAAATTTGATCTAATTCTAAAAATGCTTTATTGTATTCTTTTTCACGAACAAATAATTCTACCGGTGTTACAATAGTAGATTTTTCTATTGATGCAGGCTCAGAAATAATCTCAGATACTTGTTCTTCTTCTTTGAAGTTAGGTAAATCTTGACCGAAATCAGAAATTTTAGGTTCTTCTATTTTATCTTCCTTATAAGGTTCGAAATTGTTCCAATCTGGTTCTTGCCAATTATCACTCATAAATAATTTTTTTAAATCATCAACATCTAAATATGCACTACCATTAGTTCCAAGATTTGTTGCGCCATACTTATCGGAAATATCATCTGATGGAGGCATACTAAAGTCCAATGTTGGAACATTTACTGATAATGATTTAGATTCTAATGGTTGAGGAATAGCCGCAGGAATAGTTAATTGAGGTAAGTTAGAATTGTTATTAGAAGCCGGAGGAAATGCCGATATAGAATCAATATTAGTATTCGTATTATTATTCATATTTAAATTCAAATTAGCATTTGTATTACTAAGCTCTAAAGAAGGAAAATCGGCAGGAATGTCCAAATCATCTATTGGATTCAAATTATTAGCAGCTGGCGTTGGAATGGGATCTACAACCTTCTTATTTAAAAAATCAAATAACCCCATTACTACACCCCTCTTTTATATAAATAAACATATTTAGGGAGAGTATTAAAAGTTTTCTTATTATTAGATAATGGTAAAACAATAAATAAGATGATAACATATATTAACAATATTTGAGAAATACATAAAAATATAACAAAATTTAATACTACTACTAACAATATAATTATATGACATTAAAAAAATTAAAAGAAATCACCAAATATGTTACAGTATTAAAAGATAATACTCTACAATGCGAGCTATGCCCTAATAATTGTATTATTTTAAATAATAAATACGGATTATGTAATGCTAGAATAAATATTAATGGAAAATTATATAGTACAGTGTACGGTTATCCTTGTAGCATACAAATTGATCCTATAGAAAAAAAACCATTATATCACTATTATCCTACTGAAAAAATACTATCTATAGGAACAGCGGGATGCAATTTATTCTGTAAAGGTTGTCAAAATTTTGAAATAGCAAGAGCAAAACCTTCAATTAATTATCAACTAGAATTAAATATAAAAGAAAAATATTACTCTCCAAAAGAAATTGTAGATATAGCAATTCAAAATAACATTCAACTAATAGCGTACACGTATAATGAGCCCACAATATTTTTCGAATATATGATAGATATTGCAAAAATTGCAAAAGAAAATAATATAAAAAATATTTTAGTTAGTAATGGATTCATAAATCCTGAGCCCCTTAAAGAACTATGTAAATATATAGACGCCGCAAATATAGATATTAAAAGTATTAACAATAATTTTTACAAAGAATATTGTCATGGAACCATCAACCCTGTTTTAAAAACAATAAAAACATTACACGAAAATAATATTTGGTTAGAACTAACAACATTAATTATCCCTAATCTAAATGATGCTAATGATGAAATCTCCCTATTATGTAAATGGATAGTAAAAAACATAGGTAAAGAAGTACCATTACACTTTTCAAGATTCTACCCTTACTATAAGTTAACAAATATTAGTCCAACTAGTGAACAAAAATTATTTGAAGCCAAAAATATTGCATTAAGTAATAAGATAAAATATGTATATATAGGAAATTTAAGTAAAATAGAGAATACTTATTGTAGTAAATGTAATCAATTATTAATAAATCGTAATATAGTCACATTTACCAGAACTAACTTAATAAAAAATGAAAATAAAACACATACAGAACTTAAACATATCAAACAAAATATCAAGACACATAATATTAAATGTCCTAATTGTTCACAAATTCTAAAAGGAGTATTTAAAAAATAACCATACTAATTAACGTAAAACTTACTATTCTTTCGAAAAATATACGATAATTAACGCGTTAAACTTATTAAAAAAAGAAGCATACTAATATCTATGAGGAAAAATAGCACTAACATAAATAAAAGTAGTACAAAATTAAATATTATTGGAATCACTCTGATTATAACACTAATACAATTTATATCCTTAACATATGCATTAAGTATTACTGAAATAATGTTTAATCCACAAGGATCAGATACTGGCAGAGAATGGATTGAATTGACATTAAATGAAACTGATGGATGTATAAATATTAGCGAATACACATTATTTGAAGAAAACACCAACCATAAACTATATGTCTATAATAAAGAAGATACTTGCGATTACGCATTAATATATTCAGATATAAACAAATTATTACAAGACTATAATTATCTTAACGACACTTACTTTCCACTATATAAAAGCTCATTTAGTTTAAGTAATACTGGCGAAATACTTCGATTAAAACATGATAACGACACAGTATATGAAATTAATTATACTACATTAATTAATGAAACAAAAATCACCGAAGGACATAGTTTAGAATATAAGAATAATATATGGCGAAATTCAGAATTAGTAGGAGGAGATCCATTAAATCTTATTGAAGATGCAATTAAAATTGCAGACAACACATCAAATACATCTACAAATATAATTAATACTACCTCGGATAATAATATCAATAGTACAGACACAATTAACATAACCGCAATTAACAGAACAAACAATATAACTAATTATTACATTATGGACAATAATACGCTCATTAATAATACTTATAACATAAATGAATCTGAAAATATAATTATAAACAACACCAACACTATTGAAATAATCAATAATACACCTGTAATAAATAATAATACTCCGCTAGAGAACAACATAACAAATAATAATACAATTGAATATAACAACATTGAAAACATCACAAACAATACGACTATATCCCTAAATCAAAGCAACAACACTTGCCGCGCATATATAAGCATATTACTAAAAAATGATTCTATAATACAAGAAAACGATATTCCAATAAAATTCTATAACATACTCACAATTGAATATAATCATACAGGGAACAGCACTCGAAATACAAATGAACTAAACTACTCAATAGAGTATTGGGTAGAAGATTTATTTGGAAATATCGTAAAAAACAAACTGCTAACAATTAATCAAAATGAAAAAACATTCACACCAAATATATTTGAAGAGGACAGGATATTAAAAATAAAAAATAATATTAAATATATTAATTGTGAAAGTATAATTAATTATAGTGAAAAAACTATATTAATAAAAAATTCACTATACACTAAAACTTTAAACGTTTGCCCAAAATGTATTACTTCAAGCGTCAACTGCGAGGATAAAGTAATAGCAAAACCCATCATTATAAAAGATAATTATACTTCATGTGTTAAAGAAAACTCCACGAAACCAGTAATAAAAATTATTAACATATGTAATAAAACAGATTCTAATGAAAATATAATTTCCATAACTTCAAATCCTCAACTAGCAAACAACCTTAATAACAATAATAATTTTAATAACATAATAACCGTAAGCAACAATACTAGCACTAATAAAAATAATAATAAATTCACAAATAATATTATTTATGAATCCCAAAATCTACAAAACAAACTATATGCAATTATTGGATTAATTATAGTAACTATTATTAGCCTAATTTTGCTAATTAGAAGATATTTTCTAATAATAAAAGGTAAAAAAGAAGCCATATAAAGAATAAAAGGTAAGTGGTATATAGATAAGCATTAAACATTCTTAAACGATAGATTTATAAAAAAAGAATAGTTTATTCCAATATAAGATTAGGGAATATTAGTAAATAAATACCATAAAATAATATAAATCAAAGGTGTGTTTAATGAATGATACTCAATTAAAAGAAATAGTAAATAAGGGTGGCGTTGTTTGCCGAGTCATATTTGAAATAGCAGGCAATCCGAAAGAACATGTAGAACAAACATTAAAAGATTATATTGCAAAAATAAAGGAAGACCCAGATTATATATTCTTAAAAGAACATATAGAACCAGTAGAAGAAAATGAAGGTATATGGAGCACATTTAATGAATCAGAAATACTAATTACTAGTTTAGAAAAATTAAATATATTATGCTTTAATTTAGGTCCGGCTAGCGTAGAAATATTATTACCTGAAGAAAGAAACTTTACAGAAAAAGGATTAACAAATCTATATAATGATTTCATATCTAAAATACATGAAGTTGGAATGGAAATAAAAAGCCTAGGTAATGAAAATAATCTATTAAAAGTGAATCTTAATAGAGCCATTAGAAATTGCATAATATTAACTTTAACCGAACCAAAAACAAAAGAAGAAATATCAGAAAAAACAGGAATTGATACAAATCATTTACAAGCATTTTTAGAATTACTTATTAAAGAAAAAAGTTTGGTGAAAAATGGTGAAAAGTATCACAAAAATTAAGAAAATAGATTCTAAAATATCTAAAAAAGAAAAAATATCTAAAGTAGATACCATTAAATCATCAGTTGATCCAGTACAAGAATTAGTTGAAACATATCATAATGAAACAACTGAATCAGAGAAAGAAACAGTTTCATTAAAAGATATTACAGATAAAATTCTAGAAAAAACAGTTTTGTTTGAAGATCATAGTATAGAAGAATCTAAAGACAAAAAAGTATTTGAAGATAAGACCAACCCATTGATGGATAATAAATCTAAAGTTGAAGCAATATTATTTGCTGTAGGTAAATATCTTGATGAAGAAAGTATTATGCAATTATGTGATCTTGATAAAAGACATGTAAAAAAAGCACTCGAAGAATTAAAAAAAGATTATGATTCAAGAAACAATGCATTAATGATTACTGTTGAAGGTAGTAGTTGGAAAATAAACGTAAAAGAAAAATATCTTTCATTAGTTAGAAAAGTAGTTTCCGATACTGAATTATCTAAATCCATAATGGAAACACTTGCAGTAATTGCATGGAAAACCCCTATTTATCAAAATGAAGTTGTAAGAATTAGAGGAAATAAGTGTTATGATCATATTGAAGAATTAGATAATGCAGGATTTATTACTAAAGATAAAAAAGGCAGAAGTTATATTATTAAAACCACAGATAAATTCTATAATTATTTTGATATTGATAGGAAAAACTTATCCGGAATAATGAATGAAGCAAAATTACCAACTAAACAAACAACACTTGAAGAAGTAAATAAAGTTGAAGAAACACCATATAGTCGAGAAAAATTATTACATTCACTTGAAACAATTGAAACAAAAAGTATAATTAGAAC
Organism: uncultured archaeon; assembly: GCA_963777125.1. Lineage (GTDB taxonomy): Archaea > Nanobdellota > Nanobdellia > Woesearchaeales > UBA9642 > UBA9642. The sequence continues at coordinate 23,311 of CAVZPN010000048.1, forward strand.
TGAAGAAGATAAAAATAAAGAAAAAGAATTCTTAGATAGTATGCATCAAAAAATTGAAGATGCATCAAAAAGAACCGATGAAGTAATAGCAGAATTACCTAAATCAATACCCGAACCTGAACCAGCAATTGAACCTACAGAAATTCCTAAAGTCCTTGAAGGAGAGGCAGTTGTTGAAAAGAATGATGAAGATATAATAATTAATACTGAAACAGATACAACTGAACATCACTTTCAAAAACCAGAAGAACAAATACAAAAACAGAAAGTTCTAACTAAAAAACAATTAGAAAAGAAATTCAAAGACGAACTATTAAGAGTTAAAGAAAGAAGCGATTCTAAAAATATTAAAAAATAACTAGAGTAAAAATGTTAAAAGTATCTTGTCCTAAATGCAAAAAAGTTCAAAATTATGAACCTAAAATAAAAAATATCAATCATTATTCTATAACAACAAAAATTAAAAGATGTGTTTATTGCGGCTACTCATTTAAAGTACATTCTAATCAAGAAAAAAGCAGAATAGTCGAGAATGTAAGGAAATAAAAAAAACTTAGTTAATATAGTCCCAAATATACTTTTCATGACCTTTTTTTAGACTATTTCGTTCTAATTCATCAGAGCCAATACAAATATCTACATGTACGGATCCGTTTTCTCTTAGAATATTTGAAGTAGAGTTATCTCTAAATATCAAAGCATTCATAGATAAAAATGGATCATACCTGCATGAACTTCTAACTAAATCTACAAATGAATCATATGTAAAACCGAAAGTTCTTACTAAATTCTTATTAATGTACCAATCAGCAACATATTTGTTAGTTGTTCCTATTTCTAATTTTTCTGGCACTACATCTAGAGGTATTCTAGCATTCATAAACTCTTTTTCTGCTTTATCATTTTGAATGTATGATTCTTTTAATAAGACATAAACATTTCTTGTCGGAAAATTACTTGTCGTATTTTCTGAAAAAGTATATGTTAATTTTATATAATCTCTTTCATCTCCTTTAGGAATCACTAATTTGCCAGTATCCATTAAATCACTAAGTTCGCGTTCTAATGAAATTCTTCTTTGCAAATCTTTCTCAATAACTATAATGGATTCCGTTATACTGTTGCTTGTCAATATCTTATAACATTCATTTAATTTCACTAATAAATTATTTTTACTCATGATTTCACCTACTTTGCATATATTGTATTTATCGAATCCATCTTCGTACGATAAATTGCATCTAGATTAGTTCTCTCTGTTGCTAAATTCTTTATTTTATTATCTAAAGAATCTTTCATCTTAGCTTGTTCTGCCTCAACAATAGATTTGTAGGACTCAAAACCACCATCTTTTCTTTGTAGATAAATTTCACTATTACCTAAAACTAAATCAGGTAAAGTATCTTTATTGACGTATTCTATTCTAGTTTTTTCAACTAAAGGAATATAAGCGTCTTTAGTTATAAAATAATTAAAAGCATTACCCACAATAAAAGTTAAAGCACTAATCGAAACTGATTGAGTAAAAGTAAATATTTGTTTATTTTTTTTATCATTTTTATGTTCTTCAGCCATTTTCATCTCCTCCTCTTTTATTCATTTTAATTAACTACTTCTTAATAGTTAATAGTATAAGAAGTATATTAATATTTATCCTCCCTTTTGAGACTACATAGAAAAGTTTATATACGAGTCTAAGTAATAAGAATAATTATGGATACAAAAATACTCGAAGAACTGGGACTCACACAATCAGAAATTAAAACATACATTACATTATTAGAGTTAGGCAGCAGTACTGCAGGATTAATTCTAGAAAAATCTAGTTTGCAAAATAGTGTTGTTCATCGTGCATTAAATAGTTTAATAGAAAAAGGATTAATAAATTATGTTCTTGAAGGTAGAAGAAAAATATATCAAGCAACAAATCCTGAAAATTTCATTACATATATAGATAATAAAAAGCAAAGTTTCATGGAGATATTACCTGAACTAAAACAAAAACAAAACGTACTAAAAAAACAAGAAGCTGCAACAATATACAAAGGAAAAAGAGGCATTCAAGAAGTATATTATACACTGATTAATCAACCAATAAAAGAAGTTAAAGAATATCTAACATTTGGAGGAGGAGAAGAATGTGCAAATTTTATGGGATTACATTGGTGGCTAAACATGCATACAAAACGTGTAGAAAATAAATTACCCTCAAGACAAGTATTTGATGAAAGCGTAAGACCAATAGGAAAAGATATAGAATCAAAAAAATTAACAAATATAAAATATTTATCAAAAGAATTTGCTCAATTTCAAGAAACAGTTATAGTTGGAGATTATGTTGCTATAAACGTATTTACAGAAAATGCATATAGTTTTCTAATCAAAGATAAGAAAGTTGCGGACGGATATAGAAAATATTTTGAACTTCTATGGAAGATTAGCAAAACATATAAATAAAAATATAAAATTCTTTAAGATAGGTGATTAAATGAAAAATGTAAAGAAAGATACAAAAATTAAAGCAAAAGAAATAATCAATAAATCAAATAAAGATACAAGAGATATAGTAATACTAAGCCTTGGTGGATCATTAATAGTTCCTGAAGATGTTGACGTAGAATTTCTAAAATCATTCAAGACATTAATATTAAGTCAATTAAAAAATCATAGATTTGTATTAATTACTGGTGGCGGAAAGACATGTAGAAAGTATAATGATGCAGCTATGCAAATAACTAAGCTTGAAAATGTCGACTTAGATTGGATGGGAATAAGTGCTACAAGATTAAACGCTCAATTAGTAAAAAGTATATTTAAAGGATACGTACATGATGAAGTAATATCAAATCCTACACTAAAAATCAATTTTAAAGAAGATGTTTTAATTGGATGTGGCTGGGTGCCTGGCTGCAGTAGCGATATGGATGCAATACTTCTAGCTAAAAATCTAGGCGTTAAAACAGTAATTAACCTGAGTAATATCGACTACGCATATACTAAAGATCCAAAGAAATATCCCGATGCAGTAAAAATGGAAAAAACTACTTGGAAAGAATTTAAGAAAATTGTAGGCGATAAATGGGTTCCTGGCCTAAATGCCCCATTCGATCCAATGGCCGCAATTGAAGCTGAGAAACAAGGAATAAAAGTAATAATTGCTAATGGTAAAAACCTAAAGAATCTTCAAGATTGTTTAGATAAAAAGAAATTTATCGGAACAATTATTGAGTAAAGATAATTTGCTTTTTTATTTTTAATATTATCAATATCAGAACAAAAGTTTAATAAGTTAATCAGATACCATCGATAACTTAGGAAATCCGGTATATCCCATATATTCATAATTCTTAATTATCCCTGCAAACTTAATCATAATTTCTTCTAATATTTGCAAAAGATGAGATAAATCTTTAACAACTATTTCGCATTCAAAATCTGCTCCACCAATTGATTTATTTATTTGATAAAAATATTTATGATGCTTAATATATTCAAATAGTTCTCTGTTCTTAGCCATAGAATTCAATGTAAAATCTACACGATATCCTTGATAACCTAATTTAGGCAAGTTTATATCTATTTTATATCCAACGATAACTTTATTTTGTTCGAGTAATCGTATTCTTCGACGTACAGTCTCTATACTAACACCAGATTGCTTTGAAATAGTTTGTAAACTTTGACGTACATCAGATACATATATTTTTAAAATAGTTTCATCAACACCATCATGTTCAACATAACCTTTCTCACCATACACTCTTGAAATTAATTCTTTATCTTCATAAAAAAATCTTTTATTAAAATTATATATCGGCGCATATATAGCAATTTTATGTTCTGAAATATACTCTTTATATTTTAACATGAGTTCATTCCAAATTTTATGAAACTTTTCAATATATTCGTCTCGCTTTATTCCTATAAAAAATGCAAAATCCCATTTTCCATGAAGTTCTGTTGTAGTCCATATATTTTCATAATTACCAATATCTTCATAGAATTGCTTTTTTAATAATGCTGTTACATTTTGCCATTTAATATAAATTCTAAAAGTTAAATATCCAAATTTAGACATATCAACAATAGCTGTGAAGTTTCTAATAATACCTTGATTTACTAAACGATTTATTCTAAAATTGACTGTTTCTTTTGAACGTTTTACTTTTTTTGCTAAAATACTCACAGGAATAGATGAATCTTTTTCTAGTTCGAATAAAATCTTCTTGTCAAGCAAATCTAATAACATACTAAGATATTTGAGCTTGAATTTAAATATTTTCCTATTAGAAACCATATTATGAGAAATTAATAAAAATAATGAAAGAAATTATTATATACTAGTATCACTAGGTAATAGCAATAAGTATTAAAAACTAACATATTAAAAAAGCAGGTGACTAAAAATGAATTCAAATAAAAATAGAAGAACACTAAGTAATATGGTTGAAATTAGTGATACAATTAATAATTTATTAGAACAAATAGAAAGTGCTAAAAACAATAATAGTGAAAAACATTTTGCTACAGCTCAAGAAATAGCAAAGGCGAGAAGTGAATACGGTTGGAGCACCATATTTGGAATACTAGTTAATCCCTATGCTAATACGCAAATAGTTGTTAATCCAAAAAAAGATGCAGTGTATATCATAAATAATGATGGTCCAATAACGGCAAATAGATTAAATGAAGCATTAAAATCACCCCGTCGAAATTTTATATCAACAAATAATTCTCAATGGAAGAACGGATTAGCTTTAACGGATAACGAAGTAGAAGAAATTACAACTAAATATAAACCTGAAGCAAGATATGATTTGAGCGAATTAAAAAAAATACAATCTAGAGAATACAACTATAATAAATTATTAATTACAAATAACGAATCATCAATCAGACCATTAAAATTCGCATATCCTCAAGCAAACATATTAGACATTATTTCTGGAGGAGATATTGAAATTGCAAAGAATTATTTATACAAACTAATAGAAATGAATATTTCAAATAGTAGTAATAATTATAATAAAACCACACAATGCGACAGAGTTTATGTTCATAACCCCTTCGAAAATCTTAATGTGAAAAAACCATTTGCATCAATTATACAATTTTATGGAGGATATAATAATGTACAAGACGTCGGATTTAAATTTAATACATTATATCTCAAAGGAAATTCTCAAATAAATAGAACAGAAAGCATGCTACAAATACCAAATAATACAAATAATATATTAACAGTACAAGAGAATAGATTCCATATTGCACAAACGTATCTTCTCGCCAGAGAATTTATTCCGCCAATATTAATACAAAAATATGAAAAGCAACTACACGATGAATGGCGCAACTTAAACAGAGAAATATAATTTTAATAAAAAAAGGTGATTAAAAATGCATTATAAAAAAATAATAGTTGGAATAGGATTAATAGGGAGTACAATATTAACATATAATATCGGAAAAAATCAAGGCTATAATCAAGGATACAATCAAGGTTTTGAAGATACAAAAACGGAAATAAGAAAATACGCAGTTAATCTAAAACAAGGAATATACAGAAGAGAACAAGAAGCTACGCAAGTATGTTGGAGTTGGACAGACACAACAAAAATTTATACATACGGAAAAGCGTACCAGTTTGAAAAAGATGCCTTCAGAGATTGCTATATAAAAATAGACGACGCGATAAATTACGATATAGATAGATTAACGAAAGGAGATTTAATTAAAACAATTAAATTTAATAAATTATATGAAAAATAAAAAGCTAATATTAAGATTAAATTTTCCTTTATTATTTTTCTATTTCTTATTTTCTCGTCTTTAAAAAGCCAAATATCCAACCAAAACACTTATAAATAAAGTCTATTTCTTTTTAGTATTCTATTAAAGATAAACTAAAGATAAAATGGCTGAAGATAAGAACATAAAACGAGTAAAAAGTGCGAGTGCAGATGATGCGAACATCGTCATGCAGACACTTGAAGAAGAGATGAAGAAATCTTATCTAGATTATGCAATGTCGGTAATTATCGGAAGAGCACTACCTGACGTTAAAGATGGCTTAAAACCAGTTCATAGAAGAATATTATATGCTATGAATGAATTAAATAATACTTATAATAAACCGTACAAGAAATGTGCAAGAATCGTTGGAGAAGTACTTGGTAAGTATCATCCTCATGGCGATAGTGCAGTATACGATTCTATGGTTAGAATGGCTCAAGAATTCTCACTTAGATACCCGTTAGTGCAAGGTCAAGGAAATTTTGGTTCTATTGATGGAGATTCAGCTGCAGCAATGAGATATACTGAAGCGCGATTAGCTAAAATCTCTGATGAAATGCTACAAGATATAGATAAAGAAACAGTAGAATTTACACCAAATTTCGATGGTACATTAAAAGAACCTGCTGTTATGCCGAGTAAATTTCCTAATTTATTTATTAACGGAAGTAGCGGTATTGCTGTAGGTATGGCAACAAATATTCCTCCACACAATATTACTGAAATGTGCAGCGCAGTAATAAGTGCAATTGATAATCCAGATATTAGTACAGAAGAATTATTACAAATAGTTAAAGGTCCTGATTTTCCAACTGGCGCAGAAATTATTGGTAGAAGCGGAATAATTAGCGCATATAATACTGGTCGAGGAAGCGTTAGAATACGATCAGTAATTGAAATGGAAGAGAAAAAGGATAGAAAAAGATTAATTGTAAAAGAAATACCTTATCAAGTAAATAAAGCTCAATTAGTAGAAAACATTGCTGAATTAGTTAAAGAGAAAAAAATTCCTGAAATTAGCGATCTAAGAGATGAATCAGATAGAGATGGAGTTAGAATAGTAATTGAATTAAAAAGAGATGCAAATCCTGAAATAATAAAAAATATGTTATATAAATATTCTAGATTAGAAGATAATTTTGGAATAAATGTTGTTGCAATTGTAAACAATGAACCTAAATTATTATCATTAAAATTATATTTAAGACACTATATCGAGCATAGAATAGATGTTGTACGTAAGAGATGCATCTTTGATTTAAGAAAAGCTGAAGAAAGAGCACACATTCTTGAAGGATTAAAATTAGCATTACATAATATTGACGATATTATTAATATTATCAGAAATAGCAAGAGTGCTGAAGATGATGCTAAAAAATCATTAATGGATAAATACAAATTTAGTGAAGCTCAAACTAATGCTATTTTAGAAATGAAAATAAGAAGACTTGCAATGCTTGAGCAAGAAAAAATAAATAACGAATATAGTGAATTAAAAGTGCAAATAACAGACTTGAAAGACATATTAAATTCCGAAACTAGAGTTAGAACAATAATCAAAACAGAAATGGATGAAATAATTCATACATATGGTAAAAATGATTCTCGTAAAACAAAAATTGTAGATGCTCCAGATGATGATAATGATTTTGAAATGGAAGATTTAATACCGAATGAAACTGTTGTAATAACAATGTCTCATTCGGGATATGTTAAAAGATTACCTATTGAAACATATAAAGTTCAAAATAGAGGCGGAAAAGGAGTAATGGCAACAGACTTAAAAGATGAAGATTACATTGAAAGATTATTCATCGCAAAAACTCACTCTTACCTACTAATAATTACAAATAAAGGACAATTATATTGGCTTAAAGCGTATAAATTACCTGATGCATCAAGACAATCTATGGGTAAAGCAATAGTTAATCTACTCGAATTAGAAGTTGATGAGAAAGTTAATGCAATAATACCAGTTGACGAATTTAATGATAAACATTACATTGTAATGGCAACCAAGAATGGAACTATTAAGAAAACAAATTTAATAGAATTCTCAAATCCAAGAAAAGGCGGAATTGCAGCAATAAATTTAGATACTGAACTTAAAGATCAATTAGTAAATGTTGTAATGACTGATGGCACAAAAGACATAATGCTTGCAACAAAAAAAGGACTTGCATCAAGATTTAACGAAGAAGATGTAAGAGCAACAGGAAGAACAAGTCAAGGAGTTCGTGGAATAAGACTTGCAAAAGATGATTCTGTTGTAGGAATGATAATTGCTGAAGATAGTCATCAAGTATTAACACTTACAGAAAATGGTTACGGTAAAAAAACAGATACAACAGAATATAGACAAATTAATAGAGGAGGAAAAGGTGTGAGAAACATACTTTGCTCTGAAAGAAACGGTAATGTTTCGGTAATATTATCTGTTACAGATACTGATGATGTATTATTCATATCAAAGAAAGGAATAATTATTAGAACGCCATGCGATCAAATATCAACTGTTGGAAGAAGCACTCAAGGAGTAAGATTAATGAAACTTGGCGCAAGCGATAAAGCAATTAATATGACAAAGATATTGAAGGAATAATGAAACTAAATCTCACAAAAGAAGAAATAAAAGAAACAGTATTACATTTTGGAGAAACAACTATATTACGAAATAATTATGAAAATAATATCCCTAATGTAGTAGTCGAAATATTCTTCGAAAAATACAACCATATAAAAATATATGGTCCGAGTTTAGAAACTTTCGGACAAATTTCTACTCACACATTTAAAAACTTTTTAGAAAGAAACGGAACAATAGAAGCATTACTTACAGAAGATTTAGAATCTAATAAAAATTCACTTATTTCCAAATTCTATCTAGAATATCAAAATAATATACAAATAAAATTCATTCAAGATAACAAATTAAAAATTTCAGAAGAAGATGAATATAGATCATATCTAATAATAGGAGATGAAAAAGGCTTTATTTTTAAACAACATCATAAAAAAGATTCTTCTAAAAGTTATATTTTTGATTCTTTAAACAACGCAAAACAAACCAATACATTAAATGAAATATTTAATCGTTTAAAAAATTAGAATAATATTAAAAAAATAAAATTCTAAAGGAATAACTTTATCTAAAAATCAGCCTTATATTATAATTACTTCTCAAAAATGAGAACATTTAAATATTCTTAAGAAAGCTAGAATAATATGACTATGATATCTAAAGAAGACTTCGCAAGAAAAACAATAACAGAATGGGCAAGATTAAAAGAACCATGTACGTATAAACCAACTTGCGAACACAATGTGCCAAGCATATTCTTAGAAACCTTTTTTAATAATTATAATAATATAAAATTATACGGTTCGAGCCTAGAAGCTTTTGGAAATCTTCCAACTCAAACATTTAAAGACTTTTTAGATAGAAATGGAACACTTGAATTACTACTTACAGAAAAATTAGAACCGCATTCTATTGAAACTCCTTCACTTATTTCTAAATTTTTAACAAAATATGAGAAAAACATAACTGTAAACCATGTAGATTTACAAATAATTAAAAATAAAATAGTAGAAAAACAGAATCAGAAAAAAAGCAGTTTAATTGAAGAAATAAAAGCACTTGATACACCTAAATTTGAAGAAGAACCAGAAGAAGACTATGAGGAGTATTTTATAACCGCAGATGATTCAGCATTTATTTTCAAAGAACATCATAAATATAACCCTAAAAGTTACTTTTTTTATTCTTTTAACAATATAGAAGAAGCTGCTAAATTAAATAACGCATTTGAGTATTTTAAAACTTTGAAAAATTAATAACAAATACACTTATTCTAAGATAATAAAATAATTATAAATCAAAGTATAGTTTAATAAGATACCAGAATAATATTAAAAAAAATAAAAAAATAACCTAACATGTATTAAATCCCTGATTTTTTCGACTATTAATGTCCCGTCCAATACTTTGCATTTTTCACTAAAACAATTAATCTTCAAGTTTTACTATTGACGATTGTTGAAATTGTTACGACGTTTTGTTGCTATTCATATACTATTTTGTCGTATGCCAATTCCAGGCCCCATCTTTTTGGTCTTATGAAGATCTTTTAGGGTTCTAGTTTTGCCTTTAAAAAACACTGTTAAATGTTTTTTGCCGTTAAACACATTTTTCAGGCTAACTTTACTAAGTCCTTGTGCACTATTGTGCGAACTTAATTATAGTCTATACCTCAGTTTTCTAATACTGTTTGTAGTTAGGCATTTTTTATTTCGTGTTATGTTACTGTTGTCCTTTACGAACTGATGTTTCTTTGCCTTTTTTCTTTCTCTTTTTCCCAAGATTTCTCTGTTTGTCATTTGCGTCATTACTAGTCATAAAAATTTCTTTTTATAACGTCATTACTCATTTTTTTGATAAACGGAGTTGGAATGTGAATGGGCCCCCCTAAAGCAAAACTTTAGGAGGTCAGGATTGCGTGAATACTTTTAGTGTAACTTCGAGTATCTTTCACAATGATGCGGAGGCGATAAACAAGTTTGATGAAATGTTTTACTTATCTACATTTGAAACGTTTCGGGAATAAAACCAAAGTCTTGCTTTCAGATCCTATTTGTTCGTAACTGACGTTTTAATAGCCTTCGGCTTTGGTCCAAATTAATGGGCTTTGAAGGGTTGAAACATGCATTAAACCATTCAATGATTAATTTAATGTTTCTACTAGGGTCTTTAATGTTTTATCCAAGTCTTCTAACTTCTCTACTACTTTCGTTTGAGGTTCAACAGATTTGAAAAAGCTGTATTTATCATACAAATTTTGCATTATCTGTTTACATTCTACAATTGTTGCTGTTATGGACTCTTTTTTCCAATCCGTTTTCTTATGATCGAATGTCTCTAACATTTCAATCATTCTTGAGAGTGAAAAATTAATACCGTTCAGTATTAATTCTATGCGTAAACTACTGTTTTGTTTTTGTTCTGTAGTAAGTTTTGTTGTTGCGTGTTCAATATTTTGTAACGCTAATTTGAACATACTTAATGATTGTTCGAAATTTTTTACTTCATTACTAATTTTTTTTGTTGATTTTGAACTTTCAAGTATTGTTTTGATATCGTTTCTAAATATATACAATTCTGAAATTGCACTATTTGTTGATTCTTCAAAACTTAATTCTTCAACTTCATATAATATTTCTTCTTGTTTTACTGCGATTATCTTTGCGATAAACACACCTAGCATTGCGATACTAAATATTGCTTCAATCACAACAAATAACTTGGAATAACCAAATGGTACAATATCATTGTAACCTATAGTCATTGCTGTAATAAAACTAAAATACATACTATTTCCAAAACCGATTACATCTTTGGTTAACGGTTCATTATTGCTTGTTAGGGGATGATTAGTAAATGTGAGTCCAAAAAATATTATTCCGAAAAATAATATGCCAACTAGCCATAGTCCTATAACTTGAAGTAAGCTGAGCCTGTCAAGTATTGTGAACTGCTTCATTTTCGTTATGGACGTTACTGTTTGTTCGGTTTCAATCGAACATGGATGTTTGGATGTATCTAGGTATACGCTTTTGTATACCAATATCTCTTTTAGTGATTGAACTTATATTTAAATGTTCTGATTTATGCTTAATTGTGCGGGAAAATAACTCAAAAAAACCTAAAAATAAGCAAAAATATCAATAATAATACTAAAAAATAAGAGAAAAAATTAAACTAAACAAGCATAAAAAAAGAACTAAATCCATAAAAATAGAATTTAATATTAATTAATATTATTGATCTAATAAAATATATTTCTTATTATTAATCTCTAGTTCATAAGTATGCAAAACTCCTTGGTCTAATACCCCTTTAGCAATAATGGTAGAATTATTTTTTTTAGCGAGAATTAAGCCACTATAAGCATTAACTAGTGAATCGCCATTAACACAATTATTATTTCTCATATGAAAGAACGTTGAAGCTTCAATATATTTTGAATCACATTTAATAGAATCAACACTATTAGTTAAAATAAAATTAATATTAAAGGTGGTTTCTTTATGCATAACTTTTGCTAAAGAATAAATATTATATCGATAATAAGTACTCATATCATCATTAACATATTTAGTTATTGAAGAAACTTTTTCAAGTTTTGCAATTGAACCAAATATAGCAACCTTATGACCACGATAATTAGAACTAACAACATCATCTATAGAAGTAAAAACATAATGTTTAGGACGCTTTGCTTTTTCATATTTAAACGATATGGTGCAAGCATTTAAAGTTGCCGCAGTAAGACCCAATAAAGAATAATAAGACATATTATTAGATAGTTTGACTAATAATTTATTAAAATTTATCAAAATATTACTCATAATAAGATTAAAAAAAAGGAATTATTATAAAGTTTACTATTTATAACTCCTTGCCAGTAGATATTATTAGGAATTAAAATCATGATTAACTTTTTAATATAAATATATTTAGCATAACGTAGGCTTAATTCAAATACGAAAGAAAAATTAAAAAAACAACATTATAAGATTTAAGCGAAAGACAAATAAGAGAAGAAGTAAAAGAAAAAATAAAAATTCGACAAACAACCAAAAATATATTCTAACGTTTATAATGAGTTGTTTTCATATTATTATATTCTACACTTGTCTCTGCTGTCGTTTCATTAGATATAATATTTGTCAAAGTATCTATACCAAAACTAATTAATGATTCATTAACAAACTTAATACGTCTAGTATATGCCAGGTGGGTTACACAACACCTGTAAGTTCTAACATCATCATTACAATCTTCCCATAATTTAAATTTAGCCATTCCTGGTTTTGTTAAATCCCTTTCTCTTAAATGCCTATCAAATGAACCATATTCAGGTAACCATGTCAAAATATTATCCTTAACTAAAGTATTTAATTTTGCATTAGACACGTTAATAAGATTATGCTGTTTGGCATAAACTATTGATTGAAATTCAAGAAACCCTGGTTCTTTTTTAGTTGATAATTGTGCACATTTTTTAGCCAAATAATCTTTGGCATTTATACTAAGTAAATTATAGTTAGAAAATAATTTAGTATAATCTCTACCATCTTGAATCTTTACTTGCACACCATTAACAACAGCACAACTTAAAATATCTTGAGAACCATAACCAGTTTTAAGTTTAGAACCATAATCCTTAAAATCGTATTTTATACTACGAACACCCTTTAAGAAATTTTGAAACATAATTAATGGATCATCATGTTTAAGTGCTTTTAATAAAGGCTTAATATTTGACATCTCTTTACAAGCTATTTTATCCACTATACTTTTTAAAATATTTTTTTTAGTAGTATAATACGTTATTAATTTATCATTATTTGCAACGTAATTAAATAATTTCTTTTCAGAATCAACTAATAAAGCATTAGTTGTTAAAGCAACAGTATTTGAAGGATTATTACGATTTTCCAACATATCATCAAATGATTGCATAGCAGAAACAATATTGGAATAAGATTTAGTTGCTTCGCGTGTACGTCTCTCTAAACGATTGGCACGATCATCATAATTACATAGACTATTTACTAAACCTCTGCTCCTCAAATTAGGCTTTAATATTGCATCATACTTTTCCATTTCAGATATTGTTGAATTAATATTTTTTCTAACTAACTGTTCTAAATGTGTTTTATCTAATACGCCATCAGATTGCGAAGTTGAGACCATCTCAGTAACATATTTATCTGCAATCTTTCTTAATTGATCAAAAGTTATCCCTTTACGAAGTGTGCCATTTTTATGAAATGCACATGATAATTTATTATTAACATCAACACTTAAATTATTAGCAGTATCTTTAGTATTTTTAACTAAACTATCTAAAATATTAACAGATTCTTGCCAATTATTAATAATATTATTCATTAATGCTTGATATTTATTATGATAAAAAAACTGTAAAACAGTATTTTCATAATCTTTCTCTATAGCTAATACTTGCGCAGCATTTTTTTCATTTAATGCATTATATTCATTCATAAATTCTTCATCAGGTTTAACTGATACTATCTTTTTTTCTAAGGAATTATTTTTTAATATAGTCATTTTTCATCACCTTTTTTAATCTCCAAAATATTGATCTTCAATCAATAAAAAGTAAAAAAATAAATTACTTTTTCAAGTAAACTCCGAGCAATATTGCACCTTCTCCAAGTTTTGCGTTAGTAACTTCTGCTCTAACATAACTCGATACGTGATCTGTGAATTTTTTATTTAATTCTAACCATGTTATGTTTTTGATTTTTGCGTCGTAAGGTTTTGTTGTGTTACACCATGCATATCCACTGTATCCGTGTCCAAGATTTTTTCCAATAAGGAAAGTTACATTTGCCTTATCTTTATTAGCAGTCATTCTAACATAACCAAAATCTGCTCCGACCTTCTTAGAAATTGTTTTATTCAATAAACCATATTGAACATCAACTATTCCTTTTTTTGTTGTAGTTATTACTGAACATATTCCTGTTCCTGCCCCATTTTTTGTCATAGTTAATGTGTTACTTCCAAAATATGTTTGGGAATTAAAATTCTCCATTAAATGTAATCCGTCGTACTTGAAAGTTAGTTCATCAATTTTAGCACTTGAACTTACATATACTTCAGTTCTTGAATCTAAACTTTGATTAGTGCTCTTTAAAGCAGCATCTACTTTTGCATCAAGTTTTAGCTCAATCTTTGACCTATTAGATTCTATTGAATCAGACTTTATTATTTGTGCCGTTAAAGGACTACAATACATTGTTGTCATTAATGCCGTAGCAGTTATTATTTTTCTAAAATTGTTTTTGAAATTATTCATTTTTCATCACCTTCTTTTTACATTATTTTTTTCGTAATTCATAATCGGCTTAGGGTTTCTGTTTAGCCATTGTTTGTTTCTGTTACTATTACTATGTGATAACTACTATTTAAACCTTTTTAGCAAAATATTTAAATATTTAATATAAAATATACCTTATGTATCAAAAAAATAAAGAAAGAAAAGATATTTCTACAATTAACCTTGATTTAAAGGATAAAAAGTTATTACTAGAATTATTTAGCACAGAAAAAAAGTCGAAAATAGAATTAAGCAAAAAGATACTAATTTCAAAAGAAATGCTAAGTTATAGAGTTAAAAGATTAAAATCAGAAAACATATTACAAAATATTTCTCCAATAATAGATTATTCAAAACTAGGATACCATATTTATAGACTGCAAATAAGATATAATTCTATAACACTAGAAAAAAAACAAGAAATCATAAAGTACCTAGAACAAATACCTGAATTAAGCTGGCTTGTGGAACTTGCAGGACCATGGGATATTGCAATAGGATTTATGATTAGAAATACTGAAGATTTTGAAAAAATATACTCTGATATTATGAAAAATTATGGTAGCATTATACAAAACAAATTATTTACAATTATAACAAGTATAGAACACTTATCGCCAAATTATATCTGCCCAGGAACTAGACAAAAACTTGTAACAGGAAAAAACTACGACAACATAATACTTGAAGAAAATGCAAAAAAGATTATACGAGAATTAAATAAAGATGGTCAATTAACACTAAGCGAACTTGCAAAAAGATTAAAAGTATCGATAAGTACAATAAAATATCACTTAGAATATTTAGAATTAAAACAAATAATTATAGGATATAAACCAAGCATAAACGCAGCAAAATTAGGTTTTGAACATTTTAAAGTAATGTTAGAATTAGAGGATATAAGTAAAAAAAATACTGCAAAGGAAATATTAGAACAAAACAATAACGTTACCTACATTACAGAATCATTAGGAAAATACGATTTAGAATTTGAAGCAGAATTCACAAAAATGGATGAAGTATTAAGACTTATAAAACAATTAAAAGATCAAATAGAATTAAGAAATAGCGAAATAATATTTTCAAATAAAGAATTAATAGTGAGAGACATAATATGAGCTTTTTTGGAATATTTAGGAATAGAGAAAAAAGAGTAAAACTATATGAAGAAAAAGATAAGAATATTATCGAAGCAATAGGTGCTAAAATAAAGGAATTAAGACAACCAGCCACGCAAACTCTACAACCCACAACTCAACCTATAGAAAAAGAAAAAGAGAGAAAGAAAATAAAAGTATTAGTATATAATCCAAGCAAATATTTTGAACGAGATATAGCATTCTATAAAATAGGAGTAGAGCTAGATAAGGCATTAAGTCTTGAAGAATATTTTCTAAAAATATCTACTAAAGAATATACGTCTATATTAATAATCCCTAATGATGATATTAAAGATAAAAATAGTTTAATAAATATGATAAAAGAGCCAAAACTCAAAAATCGTAATACACAAATATTGTTAGTAGGACCTCATCAATTTACAACTCAAGCAATATCTTACGGCGTAGATTACTTCATTATTTCAGACAAAGATAGAAAACTCGAATATTTAGGACTAAAAAATATGAACGTTATAAAAACTGGCCTAATATACACTATATGGAAAAGACTTATAGAAAAAGAAAATCTCACTCAAAGCGAAACAGAGTTAGTTATTGAAAAAAAAGAATTTTACGAATCAGTAAAAGATATATTCAATATAAGAGCCAAGCAAACAGCAGACGTAACAAAAGAAGTTAAATTTTTGAATGAAAAATTAAAACAATTTAATTGTAAAAACATACTAGATGCAGGTTGCGGAAATGGTAGACTAACAGAGCCTTTAGCAAACTTAGGATTTATAATGACTGGAATTGATATAACAGATTCTCTTTTAAAAAGTGCAAAATCACAAAAAGGCAATAGTACAAACTATATCAAACCAAAATATATTAACATGAGTATACTTAAAACTGAATTCAAATCTAAAGAATTTGATGCAGTAATATTAATGTGGCACGTAATATGCGAATTAAAACAATATCAGGATGAAATATTTACCGACGTTTATAGAATTTTAAACAATAAAGGAATAATAATATTTGATTTTCCAGACATAGAAAATTATAAGGTGATAAAGAGAGATGGAACTTATGAAGATGCAGGAGCAGGATTATTAAAATACAGGGGCATAGTTCCAGAAATAGATAAAATACTAGATATATTAGAATCAAAAGGATTTCAAATAATAGAATATCATTGGATAAAATGGGGCATAAATAAATGCATAGTTGTTGCACGTAAAGTACAATAAACAAAAGAAACAATAACATTTATATAAATAAATCCTAAAGATTAGTAAAAAAGAGGACATATGAAGATAAATAAGCTCGATTTATTAACAAAGGGATGGAAAGCCTCAGAAATAGAACATGCATCAAAAATAATTGAGGAAGCAGAAGATAAGAAAGATGCTAAATTTAAATTCATTGACGTATTATTATTTACAATCATGGGCAGTATAATGATTGCTAATGGTTTTGTAAGTTCTATGTTACTAGTGCCATTTATATATGCAACAAAAATAATATTTAGCATAATTCTAGCCATGATTATGGGCTTTATATTCAGCGCATTATTAACATTTGTAATATACGATATAGAACGAATACATCATAAACATGAAACAAATTTATTTATAGCGTTTATTACTAGTGGTGTTGTAAATTTCTACTTAATACTAGAATTTACAGCAAGATTCGGAAAAACTACAGGCATTACATTAACTGAAAACATATTTATAATTGCTGGAGCATATCTAATAGCATTTTTAATACCTCATGCAATATACAGAATACTTGGTGCTAAAAAAAACGAATAAATTAGTAAAATATAACTCAATATGTTAGAGAACAACAACAAATTAAAAATATTTAAAAACTAACACAATTAACGTGCAACATGAACAAAGAACTAATAGATTGGACGATAAACTATGTTAAAAATAAAGACTTAACATTTAGAAAATTAGTTAAATACACTCAAAAAGAAGATCATATAGAATTCGAATTCAAAGATAAAAAAATAATATACATCATTGTAGATAAATTAACTGAAGATGTCTTTAATTCTATAAAAAATATAGAACATAAAACATTAGTTTGTCCAAACGTTGAAGATAATTTTAAATTCTTAATAAAACATTGGGAAAAACTCGCAGACACTAAAAATTTAAGTATCTTATTTGTTAATCTAAAAATAGGAGATAAATGGATAATAAATCCTCACACACATTCAATGATTGCAGATCCTGATAGCATAGAATCCGGTCTTCGAACAATGTTTGATACTGCAAATGGAAAAGTTGCTGAAATAAAAGCAGGAAAAAAGAAAGCTTCGATGTTTGAAGAAGGAACTAGCACTGAAGACGACGATGCAAGTGATGATGATTAATCAGAAATAGAACTTAAAAATAAAATTAATACATTTCTTCTAAAGCAAGTAATGCTTCATTTATTGTCTTAACATTAGATAAATAATATTTCAATCCTTTAGAAGTTGGACGATAAGTTTTATTTATACTATCCGAACTTATTTCAAATTGTAAATATTCTTTTTTAGCTAAAATAATTAAATCCTGTACGCAAGCCGTGGAAGTTTCTATAGGTAATCCGGTTGGAATATTGGCTAAGATAGTATTTACTGCTACAGCGTTTTTACCGCCATTTTTATCAAACTCAGAAACAACTAAAGATAAGACTAAAAATCTTCTATAAGTATCTCCAAGCTTAATATTTCCTACGAATGTCAATTGCTTTTTAGAACCTGAATTAAACCAACCAGCCATTATTTCACCACATCCATAATAAAATTAAATATTAAAACAAAAAATAAAAGAATAACTTATTCTCCTTCCGGAGCATTAGGTATTGCTTGTCTATTGATAATCATTATATCACCAATACTTTTTACTAAATTGTGAGGTATAATGACTCCTTTAGCTGAGCCTAATACTTTGTTTAAGAATGAATTCTTTGTTGCTCGAACTCTCCAGCCAACAATTTTAGTACTTTGTATGATTGCTTCTTCAACATCACCAAAATAATCTCCAGTA
This sequence comes from uncultured archaeon, assembly GCA_963777125.1. Lineage (GTDB taxonomy): Archaea > Nanobdellota > Nanobdellia > Woesearchaeales > UBA9642 > UBA9642. The sequence goes on from CAVZPN010000048.1 coordinate 42,169, forward strand.
TCAGTAAAAACTCTCATCTCGTATGTTTCGGAAACTTTTTTCATTTTCAACATTTTAAATCACCTGCTATGCATTAACTACTCTATAAATAATATCATTATTTATATAAGTTTCGATTTTAAGACTTCTTGTGATAAGGGTTTAAAAACAAAAGCCACTTCATCATCAAAATAACCGCATCTAAATTTATCCATAGAAATGCCTGTTCTTTGACTTAACATTAGAGCATAAAAGTTTGTTTGAGTCGAAGCATATTTCTCTTTAGCGGCATGTGGCTTATAATCCCACACCCAAACCAAACCATCTTCTATTCTTAAAGCATCAATATGCCCTGTTAACACCTCAGTTGTGTTAAAAAAATGCATATAATCAACTAATTCATCGTGCTTTAACCAAATAGGAACTTCAATACTAATTGTTTTAGTATCATTTTGTAACATAAACATTTGAACATTACTATGGGCTGTTGTAAATCTATTCTCGCTAAGTCCATGATTTGCAAGAGCACACACTTCGTGATTAGCAACTTTTACTAAGGGAACATCAAATCTCATTCGAAGAGAACTACTTCTTGGACCTTTTTCAAAATATTCGTTAGGACAATTATCTTTTACATGATACAAATACTCAGAAATAGCACTCAAATTAATATCATTATCACAACATAATTGTTTTGTTTTTAGAGAATGTATCCTATAATGATACCACCAACCATGCTTAAAAGACTTATTTATAATCATATATTTAAGATAAAAAAATTTAGAATAAAAAGGTTATGAATAAGAATAAAACAAATAATTATTAAGATAAATATTAAAAAGATCATAAAAATTCGCTGAAAGTGTCCTACTCCACACTAAAGTGCGAAGTTTGATCGAACACTTTCTTAATCGCGAATCCCCAAAAAATGCGTAGCATTTTTGGGCCCAAGAAAAGCACGGCTTTTCTGTGGGTTTTAGGATACAAAGAAAACCAAAGGTTTTCTTGTACAAAAAATTTATAATTTTTTTGTACTAAAAACGACAATTCATCTCCATATTAAAATATTGAGTTTTATTGTCGTTTTTATTATAAAACAAATGTATAGAAAATTAAATTAAAAATTTATTAAAAAAATAAAGAATAAAACGTAACTTACTTACGTTTTGATTTAGGAGCCATAGCTTTTTCAATTTTTAGCTCTTCTTCTTCAATTCTTTTTGCTTCTAACTCGATATGATGAGTCATTTTCTCAATATTTTCATCCATTCTAGCAATTCTTCTTTCAAGTAATACTAGAACTCTTAAAGAATAAACTATTGCTGCTAAAGTTCCAATAATTATTGCTAATATAACGTTATCCAAAGCCATTTTATACACCTCTATTTTTACAAACTCTGACTATGATAGAAATACATCCGCATAAGATGTTTATATATTTTGTGTTTATATGTACGAACTCGACCAAATTCATATAATTATATCATCTATTTAAAAGTAATTATCCAGTGATTAATTGTTCAAAACTTAATCCTTTTCTTTTAGCAATAGGAATATCTATAGAATAACTTTTTTCAGTAATTTCTAAATCTTCAATATTTAAAAAAAACCAGTCCATCCTATCAAACTTTACAGCAATCCAAGCTTCTGCGCCAAATTTATTTGCAAAAAAAACTAATTCATCAACTTCTTTTTTAGTCAAATATTTTTTAGTATCACAAGTTGACTTACATTCAATTGCAAGTCTTCGAAGATTATTGCCTGCAAGAATATCAGGACTTGGATATTTCATACTACCAGATCCTGCACTTCGAATAGCAACCCACCCATTATCATTAAACTTATGGATTAAATCCCTCTCAGCATTTGATCCTTTGGCTTTTTTGTTTAGTAACATAGTAGAATAGTAAATTTAGGTGTTTATAATTTTTGTTATAAAAGAAAAATTTAAATACAGACGACATACATACAGACACATGTTTGAATTAGGAGAATATATGGGAGAAGGAGCATTTGCTACCTTTTTTAGAATAAGAGGATATCCTAAATTAGGAGTAAAGATATCTAGACTTGAACGTCCAAATATGGCTAAAAAAATTCTACAAGAGGAACTAAACAAAGCTAAAATACTGATGGAATTAAAACTACCTGTTCCTAAATACGTTGAAGTAATTCAAATACAAGTACCGGAATATTTTATCAAAACATTAGATAGAGGAATTACAAGAAATAATCCTGATTCAATAAATAATGATGTCTGGATAAAAGAAAGTAGAGAAGAAATAATAACAACTCTAAAAAAAACCGTAGTATATGGCTTGCTAATGGAATATGTAGAACCTGATTTGAGTCTAATAAGTCAAAAAAGATTAGAGTATATATATAAAAAAGAAGTAGCCAAAATAGAAAAATACGGAATAAAAATAATAGATTCAGGTTTACATCATAATGTATTATGGAGTAAAAGTCAAGCAAAAATGTATTTTATAGATGTAGAAGCATGGGATTTATCAGAAATGCATAATCCTGTAACAGAAAAGAAATCGTGGTGGAGAAAACTATTTGAATAAAACAAAAAAATAATAAAAAAATAGAGTCTATTAATCAGAATTACTTCTTCTTAACAATTTTCTTTACTGGCTTTTTTTCGACAGTCTTTTTTGAGCCACATCCGCAACTTCCACACATGATATCACCTCGCACAAATTATATGCTTTAATACATTAAGTAATAAAAACAGATTTTAAAAAATAGAATTAAATAAAAACGTAATTAAAAAAAATAAAACATAATTAGATTATGTCTTCTTCTGCTAAAACAACAAAGTCACCGACAGCAATTACTGCTGAAAATGGAACTAAAATGTTACCTTCCTTAGTTTTTTCTAACTCTAATTTTTCAATATAGGAAGTAGGATTTATTAATATAATATGTATTAATTCTCCTGTTCTTGCTTCAAATACTATATCTCCAACTTCACCGAATCTTTTTCCTGATTTAGATATTACAGTTTTTCCAATTAATTGTTTAGAAAATTTCTTATCGTCAGTCATTCTTGGTTCTGATTTATTCATTACGTCTGCCATTACACATCACCTTAAGTATAAATTTTATCAATATTAGAGAATAAGAAAGCACGAATATATAAAGTTTACTATTGAGAAGGACTAGGTTAAAATCATGGATGAGAGCATTTTAACATTTAGAACCTAAAAATAGATATATCTCTATAAAAATCGATAATTATTTAAAACACCATTCCTATAATCTAGTAAGAAGAGGTTGAATAGTTTGAATAATAGTCAAAATAATAATAATTTGCATCATAAAATAATACATAATTTGGTTCTAAACCACAAATCATATGCTAACAAGAATAATATTCAATCTAAAAAACCTGCTCTAAATTACAATAATTTAATAAAACAACATTTAGGAATTTTAAAAGAATTACAATATAATTCAGGATTATTTGCAGCCTCGAGTAAATCTGTGAATACTGGATATGATAAATCTTGGCTTCGAGATAATTTTTATGAATGCCTTGCATTTGAAGTAATCGGTGATTGGGATACTGTTGAAAAAACCTATGATGCAGTTCTTCAAATATTTCTCAAACACGAATATAAAATTGATTACGCAATACAATCAAAACCCGAGCATAAACATGAATATATACATGCAAGATTTCATCCTGAAACATTTGACGAATTCTGGGAAGATTGGGGTAACAAACAAAACGATAGTATAGGCGCAATACTCTTTAGAATTGGAGAACTTGAACATCATCATCAAAGATATATCTTAAAAAATGAAAATTATATAAGAATAGTAAATAAACTAGTTCAATACTTAGAAGCCATACGTTATTGGTGTGATGAGGATAATGGTATGTGGGAAGAAAATGAAGAAGTTCATGCATCAAGTGTTGGAGCATGTGTTGCTGGCCTAAAAAGCATTAAAAGATTAACAAAAATAGAAGTACCTGATGAATTAATACGCAAGGGAGAAGAAACATTAAACAAATTATTACCTCGAGAATCTAAAACTAAATTTGTAGATTTATCTTTATTATCATTAATATATCCTTACAACATTGTTACACCAAAACAAAGAGCAGAAATACTCGAAAATGTTGAATATCTATTACTTCGAGAAAGAGGAGTAATAAGATACAAAAATGACCATTACTACAACAAAAATCCTGACGGATATAGTGAAGAAGCAGAATGGACATTTGGTCTTAGTTGGCTTGCAATAATATATGAAAAATTAGGAAATATTCCTAAAGCTAAAGAATTTATAGACAGAGCATTAAAAGCTACAAGCAACAAAGGTGTTCCTGAGTTATATTTTAGTAATTCTAAAAAACATAATGAGAATAACCCTTTAGGCTGGAGCGAATCATTATTCATAGTAGCATTACATGATATGAATAAAAAATGTATACATCAAAATATTAAGAGTTGAAAATTTGAATAATAAAAATACTAAAACATCTAAGGCGTGGGTCATTTCTGTTGATATGGGATATGGTCATCAAAGGGCAGCATATCCTCTCAAAGATATTGCTTATGAAAGAATAATAACAGCCAATAGTGATGAAATTATATCTGAAAAAGAACGTAATATCTGGGAACAAACAAGAATATTATATGAAGCCGTATCGAGATTAAAAACCATTCCAGTTATAGGACAACAATTATTTAACATTTATGATCAAATACAAAAAATATCTCCATTTTTTCCATTTAGAGATTTATCAAAACCTAATTTTAGTACACTAAGAGTTAAAAAAATCATTGATGAGGGATTTGGTAAAAGTCTTGTAGAGTATACCTCTAAACAAAATATTCCGATAATTTCTACATATCCAATATCTGCATTAATGTTTGACTACAATAATAAAAAAGTATATCTTGTTGTTACAGATACAGACATTAATAGAGTGTGGGTCTCAAATAATCCTAAAACAAGCAATATAACATATTTTGCACCATGTAAACACGTTGTTTTAAGACTTAAACAATACGGAGTATCTGATGAAAAGATAATTGAAACAGGTTTTCCGTTACCTAAAGAAAACATCGGTAAGAATGACGAAATAGTAAAAAAAGATCTTATGGCAAGATTAGTGAATCTTGATCCTGAAGGAATATTTTTTGAAAAATATAAAGGAATGGTTATTGATAAACTGAATTTAAAAAAGAATCAGAAATTTGATTTGGAATCATTAAAAAAATTTAAAACACATGACCTCACTATAACATACGCTATTGGTGGTGCTGGTGCACAAAAAGAATTAGCAATTGAAATTATTAAATCATTAAGAGAAAAAATAGAATCCAAAAAATTAATTATAAATATAGTAGTCGGAATAAAATTAGAATTAAAAATGTATTTTGAAACAGAATTAAAAAATATAGGATTAAAAGATAATATCGGAATAAATATCAACATAATATTTGCATTCGACAAAAAAACTATTTTTGAAAATACTAATAAAATTTTACGAACCACAGATATATTATGGACAAAACCTAGCGAAATGTCATTTTACACCGCTCTTGGAATACCAATAATTATTGCCCCACCAATTGGAGCTCATGAACACTTTAATAAAGAATGGTTACAACACATCGGTAGCGGATTTGTTCAAGAAGATCCTTTATTTACTAAAGATTGGATTTATTATTGGATACAAGATGGAAGACTTGCTGATGCTGCAATACAAGGATTTATAGATGCTCCAAGGCATGGAACATATAATATTGAACAATACTTGTCTAAAAAAGGTAATATTTAAAAAATACCATTGATTAAAAGCATAAAAGAACACATAATTAAAGAACAATGATAAAAAAATCACATAAAAAAAGAACATCGAATAAGAAAAATAGCGTAACACGAAAATTAGATGAAGTTCTAAAAGTTGAAAATAAGTTATTACAAGTTGAGAAAAACATATCAAGAAAAGAAGATAATTTAGCAAAAGAAGAGAAAAAAATAGAATTAGAGGAATCTAGAATAGAAACTGATGAAAACAATATGAAAGATGTTTCTAGCATTCTTAAAAAAGAAGAATCCGACTTAGAAAGACTTGAAAAAATAGAAACTGAAATAAAAAATGAAGTTGGGGAACATCCTCTTGCTAAAGTAACATTAAAAGATATCACTAAAGGATTAATTGGTGCATTTATTGGACTTTCTGTTCATTATACTTTTACTTATGGTGTTGAAATTGCCCATAGTTTAACAATGACACGAGCCACAATAATGTTCCCATTAACGTTTTTAGTAGGATTATTATTTATATATGCAACTGGCTTTAGAAAAGTTGAAGATAAAAGAATATTAATATATATGCCTCTAAGAGTAATAGTATTATTTATGTGTTCATTAGCAATGTCAATACTAGTACTATACTTCTTTTATCCATTATTCGGACATAATTTTGAAGAATCATATAAAATGGTAGCAGCAGTAATGCTTTCAGCAATAGTTGGTGCATGTACGGCAGATTTACTGGGAAAGGAATAAAAATGTATATAATAAATATTGATAAAGAAATACAAAAAGATAAGAGAATAGAAGAAATATTTAGAAATATTGAATCAGAATTAATTAACGAAGAAGTTACAGACTCAATACTTCAAAGCAAAAAAACATTATTAACATGTTTAAAAAATATTGGACTTCTAAGAGACATGTATACTGCGCAACAACAAGAATTTTATAATTATAGACCGGTTTTTATCAAAGAAGGAGCTAAAAAAGAATCAGAAAGATTATATGGTGACTTAACTAAAATGATTATAGATATTAATGAATATGAAAAAATATTGCATTATATAATCAACTTAATTGAAGATTCAAAAAGTAAACTTGAAGATCAGAAAGCTAAAATAAAAAAAGGATTAGATGATATAAGTAAAGCTTATGAAGCATTTATCGAAACAAATAAAGATGCAATAATACAGCTAGAACAAATAAAAGTTCTATCTAAACAATAAGTCAAATGAACCTTAATGATTATTCTTACGAACTTCCAGAAAAATTAATAGCACAAAAGCCACATTTTCCAAAAGATGAATGCAAATTATTAATTCTTGGTAACAAAATAGAACACACTAAATTCTATAATACTATTGATCATTTAAAAAAGGGAGATATATTGGTATTAAATAATACTAAAGTTAGTCATGCTAAAATATATGGTGAAAAAGAAACGGGAAGTAATGCAGAAGTAATACTGATAAAAAATATTAAAAATAATATTTATGAAGCAAAAATTAAAACAAAAAATCCCCTCATAGGAACTAAAATTATTATCAATACTAAAAATAAACACCATAAAATTAATACAAGCAACAATAACCATAATAAGGAGTACATAGAAATTATTGACAAAAAGAATATTGATACCTTTATTGTGAAATTGAGTTCTAAAGAGATTTTATCTTTGGCGATACTACCGACGCCACCATATATTAAAAGAAAATTAAAGGATTCCGAATATCAAACAATATTTTCTAAAAAAGTAGGATCATTAGCGGCACCTACTGCAGGTCTTCATTTTACAAAAAAGTTATTAGAAAAAATCAAACGACTAGGAGTAGAAATTGTATATATAACATTACATGTAAGTTATGGTACTTTTAAAAATATTGATGATATTGATAATTATGTTATGGATCCTGAATACTACGAAATAACAAAAGATTCAGCAAATAAAATAAATAATCGCAAAGGTCGATTAATTGTATGCGGCACAACAACCCTAAAAGCACTTGAAACAGCATCAGAAAAAGGTAAAATTATTTCAGGAAATAACTGGTCAACATTATTTATTTACCCACCATACAAATTTAAATCAAAAACAGACATACTAATAACAAATTTTCACTTACCAAAATCTACATTATTACTTTTAACATGTGCTTTTGGAGAAAAGGAAAGGATACTAAACGCATACAATATAGCTGTTAAAAAGAGATATAAATTCTATAGCCTAGGAGACGCTATGATGATATATTTTAATCCTTCCATTAATGCATGATAAAGTTTATAAATATGTTTTTCGACTATAATTAAATAATGAATAGCAACAACTAACTTGTTATTTATTTTACGGTTAAGAGGCGAGTAATGGTTTTAGAAAACATCATCAATCCAACATGGGCAGAAAATAAACCTTCAATGATGATACTTGTTGGCGCTATATATACTACTCTTGCAATATTTTTAAGTTTCTATATCTTTGAAGCATATAGCAGTGTATTTATGGTTTTTTTAACAACACTTGCAATACTGCCTATATTTTATAAAATAATTAAAACTGAAGAACAAAAAGATTTAACAGATATGGAAGAAAAAATCTTATTGAAAGAACATTCAAAGGCATTAAAAGCATTCATGTATCTTTTTATTGGCGCAACACTTTGTTTCTCACTATGGTATATAGTATTACCTACAGATATGACTAGTATCTTATTTCACTCACAATCAAGCACCATTAGTACAATAAATGCTCGTGTTACAGACCAAATAGACATTACTGGAAATGCTACAAGCCATGCATCAATATTTACTAGAATATTTTTTAATAATTTTAAAGTAATGTTATTTTGTATACTATTTTCATTTATATACGGTGCTGGAGCAATATTCATACTAATATGGAATGCATCTATAGTCGGAACGGCAATAGGTTCTTTTGTTCGAGCAAGTATTGATACACTTATAACTAGTTCGTGTGGCGCAACTACTGGCACAACATTTTGCGCAGTCTCATCAGGAATACTCAGATACACAATCCATGGAATTCCAGAAATACTTGCATATTTTGTCGCAGCTCTTGCAGGAGGCATAATTAGTATCGCAGTTATTAATCAAGAATTTAATTCTAGAAAATTTGAACACATCCTTCTAGATAGTGCCAATCTATTAATGGTTGCTATAGCAATATTATTTATTGCAGCATTACTTGAAGTATTTATAACGCCAGCATTAAGTTTTGATAAAAACTTCTATAGCTCATGTTTAGGATTAATGTCATGCACACTAGCATAATTAAACCACATAATACTACATAAACATACTACATAAATAACAAAAACTCGCTGCTCGAGGCTATCCTCGGGCTAAAGCCCGAAGTATTACGCCTCTCGCTTAATCGCGAGTTCCACAAAAATCAAAGATTTGTGGGACCAAGAAATCTTCGATTTCTTTGGTTTTGGGATTAAAAATTTCGGCCTCAAGACCAAGGTATTAGACCACGAAATTTTTAATAAATAGAATACTATTCTAACAAATAATTTATTCTTTGGCGTATGCTAAGAAATGCATTGTATCATAAACTTTTAATGCACGCATTTTATCAAGAGTTTTTCTATCCATCAAAGGCACTAATTCAGACTCGATAATATCAATAGTATGATTGGATACTAATTCATCTTTAGAATGATATTTTTGTATAACTTGCTTAATAGTGTTTCTAACGCGAGTCGCAGAAATTGGCAAACAATCGGATTTTGCAGTCGAACGAACTACGGAGAGTAGGTTATAATCTCCTTCGCCAAATAATTGTTTTGTCCAATCATTTCCAGCAATTACTGAATTAAATGTAGGACATAAAGATACTGTCTTTGGAGCAAAACAAGCATTAGCATCAATATCTTTTATTGGAATAGTATAAAATTGGTCTGCACCAATACCATTATTAATCAAAGCATGCCTGATAATATCTATACGTTGACCCGCTGTAAATGGATCTGAATCAGTATGATCTTGCTGTGCTGAACCTATTGCAATAACTATTTGATCTGAATTTTGTAATCCTAATCGGATATTAGAAAAATGTCCATTATTATCTTCATAAACTCCTGTAAATGGTTGAAATCCACCTAGAAATAGTGTTCGTTTAGCAATATTTTTTGTAATATTAAAATCTGAATTTTTACGGTTATATATAGCATTTATTCTATTAGATAAATTACTTTCAAACAGATAATCGATAGCACTTTGAGGAATATATATTTTTAATTCATCCATAGCAGCACTATTACCCTTCAAATATTGTGCAAGTAAATTAAAATATTCTTTTTCTGGCTTTTGTTCATCTATGGTTTGTATATTATAATGATAATTTTTCTTAAATGATTCAAACATTGTGGCATTCTTAAAATTTCTAGTATATACGGTGTGCCATTTTGGCGTCAACATTAAAATTTCCGATACCCATCTAGTTGCATCAGGAGCGTTTTCTATAGGTATAAGAATATATTTATTAGGAGATATTCCTTCTGATTTTAATACATGATCAGTTAATTCTATTCTTTCTCCGGCAGTCATTATTTCTCCTATTTCATGAGAGTATCCTGCATTACCTATTCCTATGACTACTTCATCATTTTCTTCCAAAATTAATTTTATTAAATCAACATCTTTTTTTGTTGTTGGTTGAAATTTTTCTATTATAAATCCTCGTTTAGGATTTAAATTATAATTATTTTTTATGTAATTAGAATCCATATGTATCACGTCAATTTACATTAATTTAACATATCCTGCTTTTAATTCAAATATTTCTCCACGCATCATCATATCGCTAATAAAATCTTCACAATTAGAAATACCAGATAGTTTCAATACATCCTCAATATTTGCACCATTACCATTATCTAATGCTTTTATTAATTGAGCAATTTTATCTTTAGAACCTAAACTACCATGAGTTTCAACAATTTCCGGCTCAAGAGCCATTTTCTTTTCTATTTTTGGAAAATCTTCTGAAGTTCTAACTTTTTGAATTAAAGATAATTCTTTTTTACGATATGCAACCCATGACGGAGATATTTTTTTAATTAATTCAATTGTTAAATATATTTGGCTATTAAAATCTCTAGGTCTTCCAACCACTAATACAACATCACCTACAACAATAGGTAACATTTGTTCTGTTTTATCAAATATTCTACCACTAATTTGTCCTGTACCATCATCTAATACAACGCTAGTATCATCTTTTGAAACAACAACAGCCATAAGATTAACTCTCGAAAAATCACCGTATTCAGTCATTAAATAACTAGATTCCCATCCTTGTTTTTTAATAAATACTCCATTAGTCAAAGTAATTATACTACATTTGTATGCGGTTTGTCTTTTGATTTCTTCTGCCATTTTAATCAACTTAAATATTTTAATCAAATTATATTCTACTAATAAATCCTGCACGAGGAGTAAATATAACTCCTTCTTTTTTCAACACATCAATTATGTCTTCAGCCTTTTCTGGATCAAGACCTCTCTCTTTAACTTTTAATAATATATCATCAACTGGGATTTGTTTACCTATCTGTCCTTCAAGCTCCTTAATTATATCTTTAACAACAGAAATATTGCTTCTTTGAGATGCAGAAACTCCTGTTGTTATTCTATCAATATCTATTTTACCAGTCTCAGGATCTAAACCAATTTGCATTAAACAAAAGTGGACTAATTCTATTGCACGTCTTGCATCACTTTTCAATACTTTTGTTGCAAGTCTAACTCGAGCGCTAGCTTCACTAAGTCTAATTAATGCTTCAAGCTGTCTTGCGGAAATTGGAATTGCTTTAAATGCGCCTTCATCATCCCCAGTACTTCTCATTTTTACATAATATTCTTTTATTTCTTCTAATGCTTCATCAGTTAATACGGGATTAATATTTTGTTTTGCATAAGCAATATATTTTTTAATAAAATCGGTTCGTAATTCTGCTTCTCCACCACTAGATTTTTGATGTAATTTTAATATAAAATTTGCAGTTCTCTCATCTTTAATTTTATTTGGAAGATCTCTTATCGGAAATATTAAATCAAATCTATTAATTAATGTTGATGGCAATTCTATTTGTTTTGCAAGCATTTCATAAGGATCGAATCGTCCAAATTTAGGATTTGCAGCAGCAAGTACCGTTGTTTCTGCTCTTAATGTTGCAGAAATATTTGCTTTGTTAATACTAATAGTCTGCTGTTCAAGAGCTTCGTGCATTGCGCTAGTATCTTCTTTAGTCATCTTATCTAATTCATCTATGCAACATATTCCTCTATTAGTTAGAACTAATGCTCCAGCTTCTAGCGCATATCCTCTTAAGAAATCATCTTTAACAACTGTTGCAGTTAAACCCGCTGCACTTGCACCTTTTCCTGATACGAATCTCGATTTTGGTGCAACAATACTAATTCTTTTAAGCATTTGACTTTTACCTGATCCTGGATCACCAATTAATAATACGTGAATATCTCCTCTATTAATTGAACCATCATCTTTAACTTTTCGAACGCCACCGAATAATTGTAAAACTAATGCTTCTTTTACTTTGTCGTGACCATAAATAGATGGAGCAATACTTCCTGTTAATTTTTTATATATTTTTGGATCTTCAGATAAATCTCTTATTTCTTTAATATCTTCAGCTTTAATATTGAGTTCACTAAAATCTTCAGCAACAGATTCAGTATGATTAGCTTCAATCATTAAATCAAATCTAGTTAATTTTCCGCCATCTTTTGCAAGTATTGGAACTTCTTTTAATATTCCTGTAATAATGTTTTTACTACCAGGATTTGTTTTCTTTTCAGATAATGGACTTACTAAATCTCCTTTTAAGAAAATATCTAATCTTTTTGGTTGCTCAGATCCTTCAATATCTTCAGGCGCTTCTTCTAAAACAATTTTCTGAGCATCAATCATTTCTTTATTCATTAATCTAAATCTTCCTTTACGACCGCAACCACATCTTGTCGGTTCATGAAATTTTGTATCAAGTTGTAGTACTGTCATAGTATTACCACATGCAGGACATTCAAATCGCGCGCTCGTAACTTGAGGTCTTACAGGAGATTTTTGTCTTATTATACCTGAAAGCTGTATTAATTTAGATAAATGTATTGCTCTAATATCTCTAATCATAATTTCTTGCGATTTTGGTAAATTCTTAAATCTTAATTTAAAATTTTTAACATCAGGAAAATCAAATTGTTCAATAGCGATTTCGCAAGCTCTCAAAACATCTTCTGGAGTTTCTAAAAGTTGTTCAGCTAATTCAATATTAAATCTGCTTAAATCACTAAAATTAATTATTAAGAATTTTTCACCTTTAGACACTGCGGCACGTAATTGTTCACCATAGACTACTTCAAAGAATTCGTGGAACTTTTCTATCTGCTCCGTAATTTCCATGATGTTATTATCAAAAGTTGCTAGTAACTTAAAATTGCATAATATTCAACAATGAATATCCCATAATTAAGTCAAATTAACTTTTGTACCCCCGTAATGTATATAACTTATAATAACAAAAATTCGCTACTCAGGACTATTCACAATCTAAGGTTGTGGTATTGCGCCTTTGCTTAATCGCGAATTTTTGGGATTAAAAATTTCGGCCCAAAGGTCGAAATATTAAACTCCGACAAAATTTCTACCGAAATTTTTAATAATATAATGTATAAAAGTTAAAATATATAAAAAAATATCGGATAAATTTTCGCAAATCTTCCGGAAATTAGTTAAATTAATTAGTAATTATTTAGTATAATTTCTAATTTTTATTGTAATTTTTTTAATATTACAATTAATTTATCTAAAGCTTGTATTGCTTCTGCTTCACTCTTAGTTCCAGTACATACAACCTTACCATTACTAAATAATAAGAATGTAGCTTTTGCTTCAATTAACTTATATACTAAGCCTGGAAATTGTTCTGGTTCGTATTCAGTATTTGGAAGTTTCATTGCTAAACTGTTTAAGTTTAATGCCATACCAATACTTCCTGATGCAACCATATTTTGAACAGTAATCTTTGGCTTTATTGTTATTTTAATTCCAATCTTTTGTAAGCTTTCAATTATTTTTTGTATTGATTCTTCAACTTTTTGTAAACTTCGCGCGCCAGTACATACAATTTTTCCTGAACTAAATATTAACGCAGATGTTTTTGGTTCTTTTATTCTTATAACTAAACCTGGAAATTGTTCTGGATTATATTCAGTATTACTTAATGTGGCAGCCATCTTCTCTAATGGAATGGTATGTTCAAGTGATGAACTTACAACAATATTTACAATCTGTAAACTTTTTTCAGTATTAGTTTCAACAACACTACTCTTTGATTTCTTTACGCTTTTCTTAGCCATTTTGTATCCCCCTAAAGTTCTTACAAATATTTTTTATTGACTATATTTATGAACCACAGTAATTGCTTTAAGCAGTTCATTTATAAAGAGAAATAAAGAATGATTTATAAATACTTTTGTTTGTGCTTAAAATGAATTAGACTTCAGAGTTAAGTATAGCCCTCCAAAGGAAATAGAGGTATGTTGTCCCTTGTTGAGTGACAACCTATATTTCCTATGGAAAAGTACTTGTGCGTAAAAAACGCATTTATACGGCTTAAATAATACAAATTCTAATCTAGTATACAAAAAAACACACTTTTTAACCCCTTCATTGTATATGGAACATTACTGAAAAGTGACATTAAAACAGAACTATTTTTAAGGAAAATCAACATATAATTTATCAAAAACTATTTATCAAAAATAGCCTCAGTACCTATATATAGTCCTATACTTAACATCAAAATCATAAAAATTACTTTTCAACTTCAAGCAATCTTTTAGTGTGTCTTTCTTCTTCTATTGCAGTTAAAGTTACTTTAGGTAAAAATATTGCTGGCGCACTTTCTTGAACTGGAACCCCGCCAGAAGTAGAACCACAAGTTCCAAGAGTTATTTTATATTCATTACCAATACCTTGTATTTGTTGAAGTAATTCATAAGGACTACCAACAACAACAGCATTAATTATTCTTTCACGTGTACCATTAGTATATATTTTCCAGATAGCATCAGGTTCAATCATAAACATAGAAGTTGTTACATCAACAGATCCTGCACCAGAACTTATATATAAACCATACTCTAACCCTTGTTTTTTACAATAATTTAACATCATCTCTTCTAACTTAGTATTACTAACACCTTTTGAACTATAAATTTCCATATTACTAGTTCTAGGTTCGGGAGGAATAGATACAGGAGTTCCATTTTTAGTTACACCCATAACCCACTCGGCTCTTGCATGACCATTAGAATTAGTATTAAAATGCGCAGCCGAATTTCTATCAAGTAAATAATTTTTTAATACACCATTTTCTACAAGAACTGTTCGTTTAGCACGTATTCCTTCATCATCAAATAAATAATAACCATTAGCCGTTTTATCTAAAGGATTATCTATAACATTTATATCTAGAGGCATTATTTTTTCTCCTATTTTATTTTTAAAAGTAGTACTTTCTCCTGAACAAATATATGACCCTGAAAGTAGATGTCCTCCAAGACCTTCATGAAATAATGTTCCTGCAGCACTTGGTCCAAAAATTATAGGGTATTGACCGCTTTGTGCAAATTTAGCTAATTGTTCTTCATTAATATCATTAAGAACATTAGTATGTATTTTAGCTAAAATAGCATCTATATTTTTATAATCAGGATTTAATACTGACTCTGAATAGAATTTTTGTGAACCTGATTCGTGATTAAAAGTAACAGTCACATTAAAGACTTCACGATAATTATTATTAAAAATGTTTCTTCCTTCACTATCAACAAAGAAATTTCTATCAAGTGCATTTCGCATAAATACATCAACAGCCACAACACTTTTATTTGTTAAAAGAGTGTCACTAAATTTAGAATATGAATCTAGTTCTTTTTTCCCAAGTTTTCTTGAAGTAAGAACAGAATCCTGATGTACTCCTACTTCTTCTTTAGATAATCTATAATATTCTTTTTCATTTTTTATTAATATTCCATCAGCTATTTGACATAAATAAGTAGATAAAGCAGATTTTAAAGCAAAATCCATACAATCATCAATATTAGAATAAATATGTTTAGGATCACGCGGAAATTGCTGACCAGCATAACTTCCAGAACTATAACCATTAAGTTCATCTCCAATCATACTATTAATATATAATCCAGTAGGATTATTAACAATATTTTTGAAAACTATCCCACCATTATTCATCTTGGTAGAAATAATATCTTTTTCTTTATATAAGACAGATAAATAAGTCGGTTTTATATCAATAGATTGACCATAAATCTTTAAATTTTGAGAAACATTTTCCCATCTTTTAATATTTCTAGATATAGTGTCAAGTATTTCTCTTTCTAAATCTCTATTGTTACCCATTGTATTCACCACCCAAAATAACATCAATTCAATTTAACTACGACAAAATTAATTATATCTCAATTTTAATATCACTAATATATATTTGTTTGCATTTTACAACTTTAAAATTAATACAATTCTCATAAAACACAAACTATATAAAAACACCTTATCGCTTTGATTACATATTAATATTAAAAGGTGATTTATGATGGAAATTAAAGGCGTTCAAGTTATAACTTATGATAATAATGGAGAGTTATTCTTCTTAATACTTAGACGAGTAGAAGGTTGGCATGGCTGGGAATTCCCTAAAACATTATTAAAAGAACATGAAACAGAAGAACAAGCTGTTGCAAGACTAATGGATGATCAAGTAGGAATAAGTAAATCGAAATTAATCAGAAAATTAAATAGTACTCAAGCATTCCAAGATGGCCAAGATACACACGTGTTCCAATTATATTTAATAAATGCATCAATGAATATTCCTGTAAAACACTATGCTGACGCTAAAAAACATGATAATTACTTATGGGCAATGAGAGAGAGTGTTCAAGCAAAACTTACTTGGGAACCAGAAAAAGTTGCATTAAAAGAAGCAATAGAAATAATCAAAGAAGTTGAAGACTTGTAAATAACTTTTTTATTTTTAATTTATTTTAGTTTTAATAATATATTAAAAAAAACTATTTTTATTTCATCAATTCTTGTACTTCTTTATTTGTTAAGAATCGCCACTTACCAAGTTTTACATCCATTCTTAGATTTCCGATTTTAGTTCTTGATAACTCAGTAACATAATAACCTAATTTAAAGAATAGTCTTTTAACAATCCACTTTTTACCTTCATGAATTGTAACTTCTACTTGATCTTTATGATAAACCTTAACTTTAGCTTTGATTTTACCATCCTGTAAAAATACTCCTTGTTCTATTTTTGCAATATCTTCAGAACTAATTTTCTTATCCAATTTTACAAAATATGTTTTTTCTTTCTCATATCTTGGATGTGTTATCTTATTAGAAAATTCACCATCATTAGTCAATAATAATAAACCAGTAGTATTTTTATCAAGTCTTCCAACAGGAAATATCCTCTCATTAATAGGTATTAAATCAAGTACACTTTTGTCAACAAGCTTACTTAATGTTGCTTCGTAATGTTTTGGTTTATTTAACATAATATATACGGGAGCACTTTTTTCAATTAAAGTAGTATTTGCATAAATCTCGTCATGATCAAGATCAGCTTTATCGCCAAGCTTAATTAATTTACCATTAACTCGAACCTTTCCAAATGCGATTAATTCTTCTGCCTTACGTCTACTACAATAGCCACTAGCAGCAATTATTTTTTGTACTCTTTCTTCCATAAAGACTGTTACTACGATTCCTTTTATAAACATTTTTAAAATACTCTTGATTAATAACATTATGAGTAACACTCCTACAATATCACGGACTACAGATACTAATTTAAATACTAAATCCGACAACATATTCGATGTAGTTATTCCAAGCAATAATGAAGAAGTATTTATTAATACAGCATTAGAACTAAATTACACAAAAATAGTTTTCTTAACAAACAATATTAATTATAAATTAGACACAACAAAAATAGATCCTAAAAAGTTAACTAAAATTGAACTTAAAACAGCATACTTAATTAAAGATAGTTCAGAAATAGCTTTTGCACGTAAACGTTTTAATTATATCTTTGCAATAGCCGAGCGAAAATATTTTGAATCAAAAGTTGACTTCATTATATACTCTGAAGAATCTGAAAGACGAGATTCATTTCATTATAGAGCAACTAGCTTAAATCAAGTACACGCACAATTATCTAAAGATAATAATAGTTCTATAGTGATAAATTTCGGAGCGCTATTAACAGATACAAAAAATATCAGGTTAATATTTGGAAGAATGAATCAAAATGCCAAACTTATTAAAAAATATAAATTAACATATAATACATTTAGTCTTGCTAAAAGTCCTGAACTAATGAGATCTAAAATCATACTTTCTTCTCTTGAAAACGTGTTAAAATTGTAATAATATGGGCTGGCTAAATATGCTTCAAACAAAATCCATTCTTGCGAAAATAGAAGATACTGATGGAATAAGAATATCAATTATGTCAAGACACACTCTTAATGACGGAATAACTTCTCATCCAAACATAACTTCATCTAGTTATGATTGGTGGATTAAATCTTTAGCGCCTCAAAGCAAGCTCATTGGAGAATACTATAAAAGAAATTTACCTTGGAAAGATTTTGAAAATAGATATATTAATTACATTAGAGAACCTAAAATGCAAAACGAGGTTAAAGCTCTTGCAAAACTTGCACTTAACGAAATAATAACAATATTATGTATTGAAGATTCACCAGAATACTGTCATCGTAGACTTTTAGCTGAAGAATGTAAAAGATATGAACCTGACCTAGTTCTATATATACGTTAATTAAGTCATATAATCCATTGATAAAAATTTTCTAAAAAACCTTCGATAACATAAACTTTATATAATCCCTAATCAAGCAAAGTACAATGTATGGATATTGGGATTCAGTAAAGCATAATTATTCTTTTAGTAAAGATGAATTGAAAGAATTATTCATAACTAGTTTAGCATTTGCATTTATGCTAACTTCTTACTATGAAAATATATTTGTTATAAGTGGAGATATAAGAATACAATTATCCGATAAAACACTATCCTTCTTTTTATTATCATTAGCAGCAGTATTTGTAGCTATGTATATTCATGTTGCCTTACAAAAATTGGCCGGAATAAAATTAGGATATAAAGTCACATATACGTACTGGCTTAATGGAATATTAATAGGATTATTTTTATCAATATTAACATTCGGTAAAATACCATTATTATCAGTATTTTTACTTCCTGGAGCTGTAACACTTAAACATGTATCAACAATGCGTCTAGGAAAATTCATGTTCGGAATGAATGCCAAAGATATTGCAAGAATTAGTGTGGCAGGGCCAGTTGCGCACATATTAATAGTAACAGTTCTCGGAACACTTTACTTCATTACTGATAAAAATCCTTTAGTATATAGATTAATTGTTGCTAATTTACTACTATTAGTATATTCAATGCTACCTGTACCTAAAATAGATATGCCAACAAGAATAGATAGTGCAAGTGATGGTCTTGGAATATTCTTCTATTCAAGAATGGTTTACTTACTATGCGCGGCAACAACGTTATTTTATGTAGTATTAGTGTTATCGGCAAGCATATTCTCTTTCGTATTAGCTTTTACACTTGGACTTGCAACTGTAGGAATATTTAGTGTTACAATGAAATAATCGACGTAAAAACGATAAATTATTCTATAAAGAGCATAAAACAAAAAATAGCTTCTTGACTAACCGACTATTAAATAACTTTTCTTCGACTACAAAAAACACGCAAAATAATAAACTTTATAAACTCGTTCCTCTAAGAACGATTACTATAACTCACAAAAGATGAGTTGGGGTGAATAAAATGGCTGAAGTAGTAGCAAAAGTCGGTGTAAAGAAGGAAAAGGGAATGTTATACTTTGTAGATAAACAAGGAGACATCTCTTGCGCAACAATGGCTCGTGGCGGAAAAGCTAAAAAGGGCACAAAGAAAGTAGCAAAAGTCGGTGTTAAAAAACAATCCGGTTTCTTGTATTTCGTAGACAAGAAAGGTAACGTTTCAAGAGCAAAAATGGCTCGTGGCGGCCGAAAGAAGAAGAAGTAAATTCTTTAGTATTTTTTTATTAAATTTTATAATACAAGAGGATAAAACCTCTTGGTGTTATTTTTCTATTATAACTTAGTCGGAATTAAGCATTTTAAAATATTATAATTATTCTTTAATATTCTTCTCTTCATAGTCAACTTTTTTAGAAGCAGTTTTTGATATTTTAGGATTGCTAGTCTTTTCATCTTTTTCTTTATTTTTCACAGGCTTTTTATCTAAATTATTGGCCATCCATGCACGTTTTTTAGCGTATTGAACAGGATTTTTAATACTTTTACATAATCCATCAGGATTACAAAATTGTGTATCAACCATATATCCTTTATTATCACAATTTGGAGCCATCATCTTATCTTTATTATGACTTGCTTGTTGTTTATAGTATCTTAATTGACCACGAATATATGTTTCTCTTAATTGATCTGGCTTATTTTTAGTATTCCATTTTAATGCATACTCTTCTATCTGATCATATTCCCAATTAGCACTACTAAGAAAATTAATTAGTACAAGTAATGCTCTCTTTTTCCCATCATCAAGCCCTTGAGAAATCTTTTTTATACAAGGCGGGAAAAATTCTTCTGGAATCGGCGTAGTATCGAGTGCAATATTTTGTGAAGACATCTCTTTTTTTTCTTTAATCCACATTTTTTGCATATCAGTTTTATGTTTTTGCTGTGTTTCTGACTTAAAATCAAATGCTTTTTGAAATAAATTTTCTGCTTCACCAGATTTAGCTTCAGTTCTTTCTAAAAATTTGTAAGGTTTAAATTTATTAACATCAGCTTCTTCCTTTTCAAATTTTAATATATGTTTAATATCAAATGGCATTGAAACTAAACCCGTTTTTTCGTGTAATGAATAAGGCATCCTAAATAAATGTCTTGAACTAATAAGAACAGTATCAACATTAACAATTGAAGATAAATCGAGTTCACTTTTAGTTTTATTTGAACCGCACTCACATAAAGCTTTTTTATTAGAATATTTATCCATAATCTTTTTACATTTAGGACAACTAATAAATTTCTTATCAACATCTTTTAATTGATACTCACAATTCGGACAAACATACTCCACAAATCCGTCGTCAGATTTTAGATTAATTTTTTGCTTACAACTATCACATCGTAATAAAGTTAAATCTTTTTCAGTTTTGCCTGTTTCTTTTAACATCTTATCAAATTTCACATCAACCTTACCAAACCTAATAAGATTTTTTGTTAAATCGACATATATTAAATTCTCAGTAATATAATGTAATAAATATTCAGCAATTTTGCGTGGTCCTTCTGGAAAAATATTCTTTACATCAACGCCTAGAACTTTCTGCGGAAATGCTTCAAATGGTACAGCAATATGAAAGCCTTTCCCACCAGAAAACTTGACGGTTACACAATTTATTCCATGATCTTTTAAAGCTTTAATAAAAACGTAAGTTGTTAGTTTACTAAAATTCCAATAAGGACAATCAATATCAAGAATCAAATCCCAGCCAGATCTTAATTCATCAAGTTCATTTCTTCTCAAATTTGCACTAATACTTAAAGGATTAGTCCATGTTTCTTCAGAACAATGTAAACTAGTACATCCTCTTTTAGCAGACTCTAAAATATCATTTTCATAAACTAAAACATCGGGTCTTTTACCAAAACCATCACCAAATCTTACACCAATCTCTTTACCTTGAGCATGTTCTAGAATTAATTTTTGAACATCTTTTCTTTTATAATAAGACAATGATTCTGAAAGTGTAAGCATAACAAGTTAGAATTAGAAGCGATTTATATAGGTTTTTATAGGTTGACTTGTGCAATTAAATACTAAACATAAAACATAAATTAAAGACATAGCACTACATCTTCTCAAGTCTACTTATTCTCTCATCAATTGGTGGATGTGTTGAGAACATGTTATTCCAGAATCCTGCTTTTAATGGATGAGCAAAATACATGTGTGCTGTGGCTTTATTTGCATGCTTTGTTTCTATTCCGTCTTTCTTAATTTTCTTTAATGCACTAGCAAGACCCTCAGGATGTCTACTTAATATTGCGCCAGTTGCATCAGCTGCATATTCTGCCTTTCTCGATATTGCAAGTCGTATTAATTGTGCTATAATTGGTGCAAGTATAGCTAGAACTATTCCTACAATAATAAATACCCAATTACTACTTCCCCCTTCATCATCTCCGCCGCCACCAAAGATTAAACTTCTTAAAAAGAAATCGCTTAGAAGTGCAATTAATCCAACAAGTATTACAGTTATTGTCATAAGTCTAATATCATAATTTTTAATATGACCCATTTCGTGCGCAATAACACCTTCAAGTTCTACACGATTTAATTTCTTTAATGCGCCTTCAGTTACTGCAATTGATGCATTTTCTGGATTTCTACCTGTTGCAAAAGCATTTATTGCTTGATCAGGTAAAACATATATTTTAGGAACAGGAATTTGAGCGGCAATTGCTAAACCCTCAACACTATTAATATAATGTGCATGATCTTTGCGATTAGCTTCATATGCTTGGCTTACGCTTAATGCTGTAGCATCACCGTAAAAATAACTTACAAATGCCATAATAACTGCAATAATAAAAGCGAGAATCATAAACAATAATATTATTTCAAAATTTCCGCCACCATAAACCATTCCGAAAACATAACCTATTGCAATAATGATTAATGAAAATGAAAACATCAAAAGATAACTTTTGAATTTATTTATAGAAACTTCATCAAATGCATTCATTATTCCACCAGTTAAAATATCACATAATAAAAATACTAAATAAATACTATAATTGCACTAAGCAATAAATAAAATAATTAAATAAAAAGAAAATAAATAACTTATTAAAATTTAATCACTCAAATTTTACAGCAACAGGATCTTTTTCTACACCTTCAGTTTTGAAAAAGTCTCTTTGTTTAAAGCTAAACATTTTTGCAATTACGCTTCCAGGGAACATTTCAACACCATTGTTGTAGCTCAATACTGAATCATTGTATGCCTGTCTTGCATACGCAATTTTACTTTCAGTTCCTGATAATTCTTCTTGCAACATCATAAAGTTTTGATTAGCTTGTAATTTAGGATAATCTTCAGCTACAGCAAATATACTCTTTAAAGTTTCACTTAATTGGTTATTGGCTTTAGCTTTAGCTTGAGGAGTTGTTGCAGTCATTAATGCAGTTCTTGCTGCAGTTACTTCAGTAAACACTTTCTTTTCATGCTTAGCGTATCCTTTTACTGTTTCAATTAAATTTGGAATTAAATCATATCTTCTTTTCAATTGAACATCTATTTGTGCCCAGGCATTATCTATTCTGTTTTTTAGAACAATAAACCTATTGTATTTGATTATAAAATATAATGCGATTACACCTAATACAATTAATAATATTATTAATACTAAATCCATTCTTCCACCTCATTAAATAATTCTTAAGTTTAACTTATACTAAAAGACAATAATATTTATACAAATGACTTGTCTTTTAGGATATATTAAAAGACATAATTGTTCAAGTAGTTATGTCTTTTACTATAAATTATGCTTATATTAATAGAAATATCTTGTTTATAAATCTTATTTTATTTAAACTAAATAACCACAAATAGGGCCAATTATAACTATTGTTCTAAAAGTAATTTATTCAAAAATGAGCATGCTAGAGTAAACTTTATAAATATTATATTAGTTATTTTAGTAAATTCACAACATTTGGAGGGTGATTAAAAATGGTTAAAAATAAAGATTTAGTAACAAAGATTGGTAGTTGGGCATTTATTATAGGTGTAATAATTGCTTTAATTGTAGGAATATTTAGTAGTGGCGAACCTATCGTTACAACAATATTAATATTATTAGGTTTAATAGTTGGTTTATTAAACGTAACTGGTAGAGAAACAACTCCATTCTTATTAGCATCTGTATCGCTAATAATTGTTTCAAAATTTGGTGGAGACGTACTTGTTAATGTTGCAACAATCGGTTCCTATTTATCTGGAATCTTAGGCGCAATAATGACATTTGTAATACCAGCTACTATAATAGTTGCATTAAAAGCAATCTATGCATTAGCACATGATGAATAAATCATGAATTTTTATTTCTTTTTTTTATTAACTTTCTTCTAAAAATAACTTATTTCGCACGATACTAATCTAATAAATACGCAGTATTAATACATTAAACTATAATTATAGAAGTATAATAAACAAGGCTATTGTGAAACCCCGTGCATCACCCTACCCTGAGCGTTCTCGATAAAATATCAAAGCTCGACTAAGGGGACGCTCCCTACGGGAAGGAGAGCTTAGAGAATAAATACTCGATTAGCGAGGACTGGTGATGACGGCTTTAGCCGAGGGTTTCACAATAGCCAGTAGAAAACAAAAATTTAAGAACGCCTATTCAAAACAGCTAATAATTCATCTTTAGTTTTGGCGTTAGCTAATTCTTGTGCAAGTACCCTATTATGGAACACATCTCTTGTCCAATTAGCAAAGTCATTTCTAGTACTGTTAACATGATGATCAAGCACGTGTTTTGACATATGAGGTAGTACGTTAAGTAAATCTCTTAAACAATAAAGTTTTTCTCCAGATTGTAATCCAAATGCACTATGATCCTCAACCCTTAAATCCAGAACACTTGTTGTTGATAAGTTAATTGCAAGAGTTGCTTCTTTTAATACCGAATGTTCTTTTTGCTCTTTTGAAGCAGTACGTATTATATTATCTTGCTCATTAATATGTCTTGCGCGAATCTTATTAATTTCTTCATTTAAAGCATTAGCTGGAGTAATTTTATCTGAATCTACAGTATAACCTCTTTTTTTAAGAGCTGACAGGTATTCTTTTAAAGAAATAAATCCTCTATCATAAGTCTTTTTCAATACTAATAACTCTTTTGCATTGGCTTTTTTATTATTATGTTTTGTAGAATTATGTTCATTATTGTCATTAGAAGTATTTGAAGCAGAATTATTAGAGGTTTGTGAATTATGAGCTGAATTTTTAAAATTAGGTAAAGTCAATTTTAAAAACGTAATACCGCCTTGTAACTTAGCACTATTTTTAATTTTTTTCTGAAGTAGAATTAAAGATAAAATTAAACAAATAATAACACCTAAGATAATGCCAAATATTAATTTTAATATATATCCTGTTTCTTTTTGAGGCATTTCAAGTACTGGAGCATACTTATTAGGCAATATCACTGTAAAAGGTATGCTTCTAGTGTAATTTTTTCCTTCAATAAGAGTAAATGATAACGTATAATATCCTTCAGTAAGATTTTTTGGTAAGAAAACATTATTAGTAATATCGGAAACATCCTTAATTTGCTTTGTTTCTGATGATAATATATTTCCTTTTGGATCAAGTAAAGTAATTAAATACGTATCTCCTAATCGTATAGAATCATTTTTAATAACAGTATACAAAGTTATAGAATCATCTACTCCTAAAAGTTTTACCTTAGAATCTAAATTAAGATCAAATATAGGATTATTTTTAGGTGTGACATCAATAATTACTGTTACAATCTTAGAATAATGTGAATTAGATATATTTGCAATAATGACATATGTTCCTACAGGAATATTTTTAGAATCTATTACCAAATTAAAATCGCCCTTATTTTCAATTATCTTATTCGCGCTAGATGTTGTAATAAATCCTTTATCATAATTATAATTCGTAGGATAAATAATATTTAAATTATAACTCTCAGAATCGTGATTGGTTAATGTTATTAATTTTTGCACTAATTTATCCTGCTCTATTGAAACTCGTATTATATCCTTATCTAATAAGAAATAACCATTAAGTATTGAATTGTTTAAAGTAATATTATTAACGATACTCGATCCGCCTGTACCGGAAGACCTAGTATTAGTCTCACAATTAACTAATTCTTCGGGTTTATTCAAATTACTTCCACAAACATTTACATCAACACAAGTTCTAGTACCGCATGTTTCTTGACTATATACGCTACACTGCCAAGAAGGAGCACAAATTGAGATAGCTACATTAAATATATTAACTGCATTAACACTACTTACAGTAATTAATACTAATAAGATAACCCCTACTAATACATAGAATTTATTTTTGCTTGTATTTACAGTGTTTTTGTTCATTGTATACTCTTTGTTAATCATATTCAAATTAATGTATTCTTCTTAATTGAGATATTATCTCTCTGCGAGATAAATTATTTAAATCTTTTGTCATACTATTGGTTGTTAGTTCATATATTTTTGCAATTACTAACTCCTTTATTTCAGATAATTCAAATTCTTCATTAGTCATTTTTTCTAAAAGAAGGATCATTTCTTGTAAGGAAATTGATCTACTAATAGTATGATTAGTTACGCGTTCATTACTTAATTTTAAAGACATGCTCTTTGATAGACGCCATAATCTTAAAAATATCAAAATTAACAAGACCATTACAACAATTATTACGACAGGAATAAAGGCATAATTTTGTAAATATTTAGTAAATATATTTGTATCGGTTTTAGTAGTTTCTGTTACTGGAACAGCTAATTCATTTATATTAGTTACAACAGGAATATTATTTTGAACTTCTTTATCTGTTACAACAATAGTTATGGATCTTCGTATTTCAACTCCTAAAGGAATAGTATCAGTACTATTACCCTTAGGTTTTGCAACGTAATCTAAAATGTATGTTTCTCCAACTTTTGCATCTTTAGAAATAATTATATCAAAATATATTTTTGTATCGTAAGTGTTAGCAGGAGTATAATACCGTGTTTTTTTCAAATTTGCCACATTGTTTGTTGAAGAATAATTTATATCCACATAATAATCCTGGTCATCACCATTTTGTAAAGTAATAGTATAAACATAATTATTAGAAGGATTCACATATAAAGTATTTGCTTCAAGATAAGGAGTTGATATGCCAAAGGCCGATACATCACTTATTAAAAATAAGATAGATAGAACACTAAATAATAAGAGTACAATTAAGCACGCTCCTAAACCTACTACACCCCTTTTTTTAATAATGCCAAGCATTTTTAATATTCTGTATAAGTTCGGTCTTATAAAATTTTCGCATTTGTCTGTTTAGTATACTAAATACTAAAGAAAACTTAATATAACATTTAGACAAAAGTATTGCAAAAGAATATCATAAAAAGAAAAATAATAATAACATAATGAATTTAAAATAAATTAAAAAAATAATTGCTAAATACTAGCAACTTAACTCGTACTTAAAGATACAACCCAAGGACTTATTGAGTCATAAGTACCGTTTGCTATACCTGCTGGAATAGATGCATATAAGTATATATCTCTAGTTCCACTTACATTTAATGTTGAATTAGCTAAGGCTACTTGAGTATTATTTATTAAAGTATATCCTGCTCCTCCACTATTAGATGTATTTGCAGTAAAGTTACCTACTCCAATAAAGTTAGACTCTACAGACATTAAATTAAATGCAGTTAAATTTATTTGAGTAAAGGCTTTATTTCCAGTATTATTAACTATTTGCGGAGTTGGAGTTATTGCACCTGCTTGACCTGGTGTTCCTGTAAATCCTAAATTATAACTTCTTAAAGTTATAGCATATAATTCATTATTAGTATAAGTTTTAGTAGTATTTGAAACAGTGTTTAAGGCAAGATCAATTATTGTTGCATTAATCGTCCATGCTCCAGGTTCATTAAAATAATTTATTGTAATTGGACAAGTAAATCTTTTTGTTATTCCTGAACTTGTTGAAGTACATGATGCACCACTTGTTAAATTTATACCACTTTTATTTATTATTACTACGGCATTACCATCTTGCATATTAGTAACACCATTAGGATGTGTTGCATTAAAATAGAAATTAACTACTTTAGGTGCTCCTTCATTTGGAGTATCAGTAATTGCATCTACATAAGTTATTGTTGGTGAGCCACCATTAACAGTGATAGTCACATTAAATGTTGTACTATTCCCTATACTACCAAATACAGGAAATATAAAGGGTACTAATACAATAACAAGAGATAATATAAATACTACTGCTGATATTAAAAGAGTTTTTTTTGACATCATTTTGATTTCTCCGACGATTTTTATAAATAAATTAAAGTAAATTAGTTGTGCTTTTAGTATACTAGTATAACTTATTTATATACTTTTCGATTTTAATTTAGCATAAACATAACAGCATTTTAAAAAAAAGCATAAATAAGCACAAAGTAAGAATAAAATAAATATCTTAAATAATCATTAATAATAGAATAATTACAATAAATAATATATAGAACACGTTACTATAACTTTATCTTCATAAAATCGTGTGCTACTTCAACATTTTCATAAACATTTTTAGCATCATCTAAAACATCTCCCGGAGTTTTATATCTCTGAGATAAATGCGTAATAATCAATCTTTTAGAATTAGAATTATTCGCAAGTAATGCAGCATCTTTTGCAGTCATGTGTTTATAATTTTCAGCCTTATCACCTAATTCTGAACTAAAAGTTGCTTCGCATATTAAAAGATCAGAATTTTCAGATAAAGTAATAGCATTCTCACATAATCCTGTATCCATAATGACAGTTATTTTTAATCCTTTTTTTAAAACCGACACCATATCAGGAGTTATTGTTAAATCATTATGAATAATTGTTTCACCATTTTGTAATTGACCAATCATTGGACCAAAGGTTAAATTTAATTTATTTAATTTATTTGAATCCATTTTTCTAGTATCTTTCTCAATAAAACTAAATCCTAAACAAGGAATGCCGTGCTCAAGTAACGCTGTTTGAACATAAAAATCTTCATTGTTAAGAATGGTTAATAATTCATTTCGTTTAGGAATAATTTCATGTATCTCGAGTAATACTTTATTTTCAAATATACATGTTTTTAACATATGTTCAATTCTTTCTTCAGTTTCTTTTGGGCCAAAAATATGTAATACTGGACGTTCTTCATTTTGTATCTGTTGATTTCCAAGTGTTTGAATTAAACCTATAAGACCAGAAACATGATCGCCATGCCAATGACTTAAAAAAACATAATTGACTTTGTTGCGATTAATTCCTGCAATATTCATTTGTCTTTGAGTACCTTCGCCACAATCAAATAGAATCCCTTTATTTTTATAACTAAGAAACATTCCGACAACATTACGTTCTTTAGTTGGAACCATTGATCCTGTTCCTAGAAAAGTTATTTCAATTGGCATTATTCTACGAATGAATAGATGTTTATAAAGTTTGTTTGAAGAGAATTATAAAAATAAAAAAGAAATAAGCAATACAATATTCCAATATATTTAAATAGGACTAATTCTTATTTAGACTATTCAAAGATTATAAGGGGTGTAAATATGATTGGATGGATAATATTTGCAATATTTGCAATAATACTGCTATTTTCTGGACTTAAAGTAATAAATCAATATGAAGAAGGAATAATCTTCACAGTCGGAAAATTTACTAGCACAAGAAAAGCTGGATTAAATTACGTATTTCCAGTATTACAACGAATGGTACGTGTAGATTTAAGAGTTAGAACAATCGACATACAAAAACAACAAGTAATGACTAAAGATAATGTACCAATAGACGTAAATGGAGTAGTATTTTTTAAAGTAAACAAATCAGAAGATGCAATAATAAAAGTACAAGATTATCAATATGCAATAGCACAGTACTCGCAAACAGCATTAAGAGATGTAATAGGTGGAATGTCGCTTGATTCATTACTCGCTGAAAGACAACATGTTGGTGATGAAATAAGAAAAATCGTAGATAAAGAAACAGACCAATGGGGACTTGATGTACAAGTAATTAAATTACAAGACGTAGAAGTACCTGATGATTTAAAGAGAATAATGTCAAGGCAGGCAGCAGCCGAAAGAGAGAAGCGTGCAAATATAATCAAGTCCGAAGGAGATAGAGATGCAGCAAAGAACTTAGCCGCAGCAGCTGAAGTAATGGCAAAATCTGTAGGTGCAATGCAACTAAGAACATTACAAACATTAGACGGTTTAGGACCTACAGCCTCAAATACAGTGGTATTAGCCTTACCTGTAGAAGTTATGCAATTCTTTCAACATTTTGGAAAGAAATAAACCATAATTAAACAAGCATATTATTTTATTTTTTTATTAACTTCACTATATTATCTTTTAATTTCATCGCAAATATTAAAAATTAATAAAACATCTTATTACACCTAAAATGGAATTTATAGATGAAAAAGAAAAATTTATTGAAAAGATATATTATAAAATTCTAACAAAAACAGGCCTTGAAGAAGAATTATTAATATGGTATAATGCATTAATAGAAGAACATAATACCACAGATAAAATTATACTACCTAAAGATATTAAAGAAAATATGTTAGAAAAGATATTAATTATGGAAAATATTCCTCAAACAGACATAAATAAAATTATTAAACTCAATACCTATTTAGATTCGAAATTACCTCAAATATTAAACATATTAGAAAAGAAAAAACTAATAGAGTATAGAATAATTGAAACTGGAGAAATTTGTCCTAGATTAATAGGATATAACTACCTAGAAGATCCTGAATTTTATATCGCATATAAAAAGAAAAATAGAACTAAATGGGAAGGAAGAATCCCTAAAATTATTGAACTTGAAACCATACTAAAATATATCCAAAAAGGATACGAGTTTGAAGATAGTACATTTATTAGTAAGTTATTAAATTAAATTTTACCTATTAAAATTAAACATCTTTTCTAAAAATCAACTATAGTTGCGGACAATAGTTACGCATATTTCACGCTCATATAGAATGTGTCAATATTCCGCAATCGAGTCTAGATCAATAGATTAGAGTTATGAGAATTCGCCAGGTGATATATGAGTTAATTAAGTCCGCAACTATTATTCAAATAGATTTAAAAATACATAAGTATCCATTCAAGTAAGTTAAGGGTAATATGGCAGAAAAAAATACTACAGATAGAGAAGCAGGATTAACAGATTTAAAAGACTTAAAAGTTAAAGACATTATTATAGATAGTAAACCTCGTAAAGAGAAAATAAAGACAGTATTTGCAAATGAAAGAGTTCTTGCTGATGCTTGCGATGAAAGTCGTGAATTATATAACCAATCAAGATACGGAACATTACTAGAAGGCGGAAAATTACAATTATCATTACTTGAAGCATTATATTTACTCGAAAAAAATAAAATAGTAATTCTTGATTCTAAAAATAAGGCACTTGATTTAGAACAATTCTTAAAAAAAGCAACTAAACTTGAACCTAATTTTTGGATAAGATACAGCGTATTTAAAGATATGAGAAATCGAGGATATATAATTAAGACTGCATTAAAATTCGGAGCAGACTTTCGAGTATATGATAGAGGAGTTAAACCTGGCGAAGATCATGCTAGATGGATAATTTATCCAGTACATGAAGGTGCAACGCTTACCTGGTATGAGTTTGCAGCAAAAAATCGTGTAGCGCACTCAACAAAAAAAAGATTAATGATGGGAATAGTTGATGATGAAGGCGATGTAACATATTATGAAATTAAATGGTTAAAACCATAAAGTATACTATTATTTCTATTAAGTATAATCTAACTAAATATTAATTAAAGAAACATTTTAACTATATTTATGTTCATAACTTATATCGTGATAATGTGCAGTGGTATCTTCTATACAATTATTTTCTATTTTATTTTCAAAATAAGAGTATAATTGCAAATTCATTTGAGATAATTCTATTGATGCAGCAGCCAACATTTTTTGTAAATCTTTGGAAGATAAGTCTTTTGAAAGAGGATATTTTCTATCAATTGGCGCGGATACTAGATAAGAAAGATTGACTTGATCTAATTTTTTATAAAAACGTTCTGGCTGTCTTATCATTGATTGAACTTTTCTATAAGTAATAGGATTATCAAACAATGCTTTAATTTTATCAACCTTAGGTATTTTTTGTCTTAATTTTTCTAAAGCAATATTTCCAGAAATACCTACAATCTTTTCTGGATGATTGTTTAATTGAATTAGTCTATTTGCTTGTATAAAAACAGATTTTTTATTCACATCTAAATCAAAAAAGGTATATCCATCAAGATACTCATGAGGAATTAATATTAAACTTATTTCAGTATCATCTATTTTAGGCAAATCTAACCCTTTAATTATTAAAGAATAATATTTTTCAATAGTATTAATATTAGCTGATAACACTAAGTCTATATCTTTTGGAATATTGCTTGTTTTATTTGATTCAATATAATTAACATAACTACCTTTGATAGAGGATATGCCAGTAGATAATTTTCTAGAAATGTCAGTTAAAATAGGATACTTATTTTGAGTCAATATTGAAGCAACAACATTTTGTGAATATTGTTCAGTTAATAAGTTTCCTACACAACTCTCAGCTATCTTAAAACCACACATTTTCAAATCATAAAGTGATTTAATAACACCATAATTATTTGCATCAGCGCTATTATGTAAAATATTATTAGAATATACATTTGAAGTAACAGGCAGAGGCAATTCAAGTATCTCTTTTGTTAACGCATCTAATCTTTTTATTTTATTTTCTAAATGTAAATCTTCAAGAGGTACTAAATTAAGAGTCTCTTTATTTAAAGTACCTTTTGTTAAAATTAATTCTTTTAAAACATGCCTTACAGTATCGTCTAAAGCCATAACAGATACAAAAGCATCATAACCTGCGTTAAGATAATAATCAGTATTTTTAATAACATTTTCTCCACTAAGAAGATGCCATGTCCAAGGTGTTTTTTTATATAATTGAATTTCTGATTCAGTAAATAAAATGTTTTTAGAATTGAGTAACGTATCTACACTTAATTCTTTATCAGGAATTATTTCGTACATAATTAAGAATATGAATAAGTATTTTTAAAGCTATTGTTTAGTGGTGACAAGTTAAGAACTCATCCAATACA
This sequence comes from uncultured archaeon, assembly GCA_963777125.1. Taxonomy (GTDB): domain Archaea; phylum Nanobdellota; class Nanobdellia; order Woesearchaeales; family UBA9642; genus UBA9642. Next base: position 75,152 of record CAVZPN010000048.1, read on the forward strand.
ACAACAAGTAATAAGCACTAAATCATACTATAACAACCAGCATCCTGGATCTTTAGCATTAGCATTTCCTGTAATAGCATAAGAAAGACATTTAAGTCCACCACCGCAATTAGAATATTTTTCACAAGATTGACAAGTTAAATCAATAGGTTTAGGTTCTCTAAGATCTTTAAAAATAGTACTATTCTGATAAATATTTATTAGTTTTTCTTTGTTAATATTGCCTGCAACTATAGGCATTCGTCTACAAGGATAAACATCACCATTATAATCTATAGTCATAAAAGTCTTAGCGGCACTACATTGATAATCTTTTCCGCCACATAAATGTTGTAAAGCTCTATGCATTGCTATTTCCGTTTTATTATCTGGTAAACTTTCAATATGCTCTTTAGTTTTCTGCATTAATTCAAAAAATTCTTTTGTATCTTCTGGCGTAAATAACATTTCTTCTAAACCTTTACCATTACCACAAGGAATTAATCTATCAGACCATACTCGACTAACACCTAATTCGTACCCAAGTTTTGCAACATCATAAAATTCATGATAATTCTTTTTATGAGCAGTAAAAGATATTAATGTAGGAATATTTTGTGCATTAAGATATTTTAATGCATTTACTGCTTTATCATAACTTCCTTTCCCACGAATATGTTCATGTGTTTCTTTTGTTCCTTCTATACTTACTTGTACATAAGTAGGTTTTAATCTTTTCAATTCCTTTGCAACAACCTCATCTATTAATGTACCATTAGTAAGAACAGAAAATGAGTAATGATATTTATTAATAGAAAAAAAATCTAGCAGTTCAAGAAAATCCTCTCTTGCAAATGGTTCTCCACCAGTTATAGTTATATGTCCATGAACTTTATTTCCTGTTTTATTGCTAAAATAGTCGAGGGCATCTTTATATTGCTCTGCAATATTTATCAAAGTATTAAATGATAAATCTTTCTTATCATACGAGTCTTGATAACAATGTTTACATCTAAGATTGCATCGTTGAGTAACATGCCATTGTAAATGTAAATTTTGCAAAGCAGCTTTTGACATTTTAACCTCCACCACATCCACCGCCGCCACAGCCTCCACCACCACATCCAGAACTTCCACCGCCGCAACCGCTACTAGAAGAAGATCCTCCACCACATCCACTGCTCGTAAAGCCTCCACCGCAGCCAGAACTTGCTGAACTACTTGATGAATAACTCGAATAACTGCTTTGGTTTGAAGAGTCTGAAAGTATCATTCCCATCATCATATATGAGGTCATATCATCAGTATTACTATCAATAGTACTAGAATTTTTAGATTCGAATCTTTCTACTTCTTTCTTTTTCTTTTCTAATTTACCTGAAGTTTGATCTAAAATATACTCACCAATATTTTTAGTTTTATAAAAAAGGTTTTCTTTATCAAATAATTTATCAATAAACATTGCTTTTTTCATATAATAATCCGTTATGGTTGTAGCTTGTTTTCTTAAAATTCTATCTACTTCCTCATCAAGATTTTTGTAGGATTTAATCTTAGCTAAATCGTTATGAATTCTTTGAGTGTTTGCAATTTCTGTAGAAATATATCTATCTCCAAAGTTTGTTAGTGCGTACACATCTTTTTCCCATAACCAAGCGCCTTTGGTTGTAGCAATAACTTTAGGATTTCTTTCTGCATTCATATTACTTAATGTTGTTTCTAATCCACCATCCATTACAGGTCTTCGAATATTTCCGCCGTTTTGCTGCAACACATACATACCGTATAATTGATTATACTTGTTTCTTGTTGTTTCATCTATTTTATTTAATTCATTTAATATTTGTTTATATTCCATTTTATTGTCCTCCAATTCGATTATTATTTTTATAAGATATTCCATTATCTTTCATTTCGAGCAAGTAACGTTCTGAGAAATTCTTATACTTGTAAGTCATTGCATCTTTAGTTATTTGAATTATAATTGTGTCTGAGGTTAAGTTATCTTGATGTATTTTCCATCCTTCTTTGTATACTTCTACTTCTATATTAGTAGGATTTTCTTTGATGTGCAATCCATAACAATCTTTGTGTACTTGTTTATTTGATTTAGATTCTGCAGGCACAGTACAGGATGCAGCAATTATGCTAAGCCCTATTAATCCTTTGACTAAAGTTCTGTTTATGTTATCTGTTAGTTTCATTTGGTGTCATCTCCTACATATTCACTGTTTTCATTACTAATAGAAATACTCAGAAGTATATACTTTTATTCTGTATAGTATATATACTACCGTAAGATTTATATACTTCCTATTTATAAGCTAAGCATGGATATAAGAAAAATTCAAACAATAGGAAATGGTTCCTATGGCGTTTCCTTACCTAAGAAATGGGTCATAGGAAATAAACTCGAGAATCATGATTCAATATTTATGCAAACAACAGATAATAATGAATTAGTATTAAGAGCTACTTCCAAAAATGAAAAATCATTAAAACAAATCAAAATAAAAGCCGATAACCCATCCATACTTTCCGAATTTATAGTTTTTTGCTATATGAAAAATATAGATAAAATAAGATTTTATGATGACATAATTAGTTATGAGTGTATCGTTGCCATACGTAACGCATTAAATTATCTTGAAGGATACGAAATTACCTCACAAACAGATTCGACCATAGATATAGAATTTCTATTCAAAGATGTAGATATAAGCATCCCTAAAATTATACATAGAATGTATTATTTAATAAAACTTCAAGTTAGCTCATTAAAAAATAATGACGAGGCAGGATTACTCGATGCTGAATTAACTTCAGATAGATTATGTTTTTTATCAACAAGAATACTTTTTGCATGTTTACAAGATTATAATTTACGAATAGAGAACGAAATAAAACATCTTGAAGACTTATTTTTTATTAAAAATATTTCAAAACGACTTGAGCAAATGGTG
>CAVZPN010000049.1:0-13760 GCA_963777125.1 uncultured archaeon
ACTGCAGTAAAAAATCGTAGTGATAGTAGAAGATTAATAGTTGAATCATGGAAAGTTGACGAATTAAATAATATGGCGCTTCCACCATGTCATAGAAGTTTTCAATTCATGGTTATGGGAGATAGACTAGATATTGTAATGTGGCAAAGATCAGCTGATTCATTTTTAGGTATTCCCTTCAATAAGATGCAGTATGGCCTTATGGGAAAACTTGTAGCAGAATATGCTGGACTAAAACCCGGAATATTTACACATCAAATAGTAGATGGACACATATATTGCGGTGTTGGAGTAAAAACAGAGTGGTATAAGAATAACCTTTTAGAATTAAAAGATAAAGTACGTAAAGCAAATACTTCAGAAGAATACTTAGCAATAAAAGAATGGATTGATACAAAATCAGATAAAGATCCTAATCCAATGTATGAAGAATTTGATCACGTAACAGGTGTTCTTGAACAATTATCAAGAGATGTAAATAAATATCCAATTGCAAACTTGGAAGTAGTGATAGATAAAAATAAGTCTGCAAAAGAATTATTAAATACTATATCATTTAATAATTTTAAGGTAGTCGGATATAAAGATAATCATTATGATTCAATATCTAGAAGAATGCCAACAGGATAAATAATAATTAATAAGATATGAACAATCCAACAATTAATATAATTGCTGCAATGACTCAAGATAGAGTTATTGGATTAGATGGCAAGATACCATGGCACATTCCTGAAGACTTAAAATATTTTAGACAACTAACATTACATAACGCAGTAATAATGGGTAAAAATACTTACGAATCATTAGGAAAGTATCTTGATAAAAGGTTAAATATTATTGTTAGTAAATCTATGAAAAATAATCACAACCTAAAAGAACAATATGACACAATATTATGCGAATCTGTTAATGAAGCAATAACTGTTGCTAAATCTTTGGGAAAAGATATATTTTTGATTGGTGGAGAAAGAATATATCAAGAAGGATTGTCTCTTGCAGATAAAATGTACATCAGTCTTATTAAAAAAAATTACACAGGTAATATTTATTTTCCAAAATTTGAAAAATCAGAATGGAACATCAGTAAACTTAAAGAAAATTTAGAATTTGAAGTATATCTTTATGAGCGCAAGGTGAAAATATGAATACAGAACAATACAAAAATACTTATTCAAACAAACTACTAGACCTAGTAATTGCTGGCCCAGATTTTTCTGGAACAACAACACAAGTTAATGACATCACTGAATATTTTAAAAATAAAAACTTAACTGTTAAAGATTTACGTGGTACTGAAATTGATGCATTATTTCATGCAGAAAAATTTGCAGGTTTAAATCAAAAATATTCATCATTAAAAGAATTTCTAGATAACGGTAAAATTATGCAATACATTCGGAAAACTATTTTTTTAAAAGAAGCACACAATCTTTTAAGCGGAAAAAATAATGCTTCAGATTTGTTAGTTGCTTCAATGGTTAAAAATAATTGTAGTACGTATATTAATCCTAATAGTTCGGATGTATGGATACTTGAAGAACCAACCAGAAGAGCCGCAGGTCAAATGAATAGAGTTATTGAACAAAATAGGAGTCAATTTAATTCGAAATTCGATGCGCATAGCGCAGCACTTGCTCACCAAGCATATAGAACTGATGAATTTTTAAGATTTAGAAAACCATTAAGAGATGCTAATAAAATTATTATTAGAAGCAGATCTGAAGAATCAGCATGTTATCAAATTTATGATAAAGAAGATTTAGTTCATGGAATATCCTGCATTGAATACTTATCATTACCGGGACACAAAATAGCTTTTGCAAATCCTCCAACAGACATATTTGTTGTTTGCGGTCCAGAAAATTGGAATAGAGAAGATTATCTTGCATTAAAATCTGTTCGAGTAAAAGCAAGAATACAAACGGATGATTACGAAGATGATGTTTCATATCAATTATTAGTTAATAGAAGATACGCAAGCGATTGGCTTGAAAATTTATATGCCAAAGGATGTCAACAATATAGTTCAAAAGAACCAACAATACATCGCATAGATATCTATCACAGTAAAGAAGAAATAAAAAAAGAAATGAATACTTTACTGGATAATATTTTAAAGAGATAAATTAATAATTTTTTATTCCAAAAAAAGAATACCTCAAATTTTAAGTCGAGGTAAGCAGCATTGTTCATCTATATGCATTCTTTTTTGGGCCTCAAAAACCTCGTTTGTATATTGTTATATTTTCAAAATAACATACCTCGTCCTTTAGGACGAGGTTTTTGATTTTTATAATATTCTTATTTTAATGATTTAATACTCTAATTAATATCTTAATAGTTTTCTAATTAAAAATCAATAAATGTTTTAATAAATTTATAGAACCAACATTAATCTTAAAATAACTTAAAAAAATACTAAAAAGAATTTATGCTTCTTTTACTTCAACTATTTCAGGAGTAATTGTTTCTGTACCAAAAAAACCTTCTAGTTGTTTACTGCTAATCTTTGCTCCGTAACTGATTTTTGCCATAACTCTACCCCTCACATCAAAGTCTTAGACGATAATTTTCTAATTAGTATTTACTGGCTTAACTTATTTATAAAGTATGTTGTTGTTAAAATACTATTTAGTAACATAAGTAAAACAAAGCCTACATTCAAACTTATATGTTGTAGACTCAGAATTATTAGCAAGTAACAAACTAAGCATAAAAATATAAATTCATTAAACAGTAGAAACCGAAGTATAAATTAGATACTTCAAAAAATAAAATATTGATTAAAACCTTTAATTAAATAATTAATTCATACTAAACAACATCATAATAATTATAACCCAATATAAAAAATCATTCAAAAAATATTAGAAATACTAACATACATAACAAAAACAATTTAAGCACGCCAACTCATCATATTTTCTTTAGTATGCTTAATAACAACGCCATTTGTAGCATTTATTTTAACATTAATAACACTTAATGCTAATGTTACTATAGTAATATTCCATACTTGACCATATTCTGGAAGATTTTGAAGTAAAAGAATAGTCTTGCTTGGAAGTTCATGAGGATAATTTTCCTTTAAAGTAGTAGAATATATTTTAACAGCATCTTCTTTTGATACTTTTAACTTAGTTATATCTAAAGGTTGTATGTACTCTTCTTTTTTTAATGCTTCAGCTTCTGGATGAACAAAAACAACATCATCATTATATTCAAACACAACAATTTTATCAGTGTCCTTGCTATAATAACCTATTTGCCAAACGCCAGTTGTTTCAGAATCAGTTAACAAGGTAAAAACATGCACAAGATAATAATGCGGATTCTTTTTTATAAAATCCTTAAACTCTTTTGATTCATTAACAAGTCCTATAGTATTTTTGAAATCCATAAATAAAAAAATCTAACATATGTTTAAATAGTTTCTTATTTGAAAGAATTAGATTTAGCATCTTTTAACAATTTAATAAAAAAATCAGCATGTTCGTATTTACCATAATACCTATAATACTCGGGCTTTAAATTAAGTTTCCAAGTTATACGTTCTAAAATTACACAATAATCTTTAGAATTAGGTTTCCAATCATTACACAATTCTTTCGGATAAAATTTCAAATTTATAGTCTTATTAGTTTCAAATTTTCTCTTACGCATTTCATCTTTTAATAATTCATGACGATTTTTTAAATAAAGTAATTTATCCTTAAAAAATTTCATATGTCCTTTATTCAAAGTATAATTTTTAGGTATCTCAGAAACTCCTTTAATAAATTTTATTTTAGGATATCTTTGAACATAACTAACTAACATTAACATTTCATCGTATTCCGCAACCAAATGTTGATCGCTCAAATATTTCGGATTAATTAAATTTATTCTTACCATAGATTACCTGTATCATCACTAAAAGATAGCTTAATATACATAGTCAATTAAATATTGTTTAAACATCACAAATCAATAATCATGCCGCTAGAACCCGGATTAATTAATCTGGTCTTATGAAGTTTATCATCAGCTCCGGCTGTTTCATGAATATGACCCGACATTGCAAGTACAGGAGAATGTTTTATGATAAATTCGCGAATATTCTTATTACCAACATGAATATCAAGATAATCAAGTTCTGTTCCGAAAGGCGGAGCATGCGTTACAAGTACTATCTTATACTGTTTATTATTTTTAGTAGAAAGTTCAGTTAATTCTTTAATAAATAATTCTGAATAATCAGTAAATTTATCATCTCGAGTACTAAATCCTCCACCACCATAACCATAGAAAACTAAATCATCAGCAATATAATACGTTTTATGTATAAAATGCATATTTGATAATTGCTCACATTCAGTCATTACGCTTGATGCAGTTTCGTGATTACCATGTATTATTAGCACAGGTTTTCCAATAGAATTCAATTCAGTTAATACTCGCTTCATGCGATTTTCAAAAATAGTAAAATCCCCGCCACAAACAATTATGTCCGCATCTTTAGATTTAGCAATAATCTTACGTAAACTAGATTCATTATCATGAGTATCTACAAAAAATAATACTTTCATAAAGTAAGGCAGCATAATTGTTTTTAAAACTTTATCTTTTTAATTCTATTTAGCTTTTCACTTTTTATCGGATCAGTTTCAATTAATTCTTCTTTACGTTGATTTAGTTTTTGCATATGAATTTGCCTATACTTTTCTGTTGTAGTTCCAATTTTTATTCCTGCATCAATCGTATGCTTTGAAATCTTATGAATGCCAGTAGTTTTAATTATATCTTCAACCGGATCAATATCAACTAAATTAGACACAGTTTTATCATCAACATCAATATGTGTTAAATCATACTTCTTCATTTCTTCTTTTGTAATTACCGCAGGTTCATTTTGCAATTTATGCGATACAATTAATGCATATTTAAATGCATGACTTGTTTTTTTAAAGAAATTCTCCTTACCAAGTTCATCAACCATTCCCGATTTTTCCATTAATCTATATACTTGTGGTTGTATGGTTGCAAATAACACTATTCCTTTCATTCGTTTATGATTTTTAACAATAGCTTTTAATGCTGAAATTCCACTTGCATCAATTACAGGAACATATTTCATTCTAATAATTTTAACATGTTTATGTCTTCCCGGAGTATTGTTTAATTCTTGATCAAGTTTTGCTGCTGCGCCAAAAAATAACGGACCATTCAAAGTATAAATACTAATATCTGGATGATGGAATTTTTGTACAACTTCATGAGTATATTCTGTTTCATCAGGATCATTAAATGCATGTTCTTCAACTTTATATAGATCGCCCATTCGTTTCATAAATAATAATGCTGCAAGTACAATTCCAACTTCAATTGCAACAGTTAAATCAACAAATACTGTTAAAGCAAATGTAACAATCATAACAGTAACATCACTTAAGGGCATTTTTAATATCTCAAATACTAAGCTCCATTCAACCATATTAAATGCTACAAACATTAAAATTCCAGCAATTACCGCAAGCGGAATATTAGAGAATAATGGTCCTAATAATAAGATTATTGCAAGTAATATTATTGCATGTATTACCCCCACAAGTCTTGTTTTTCCACCATTACGAATATTTGTTGCAGTTCTTGCAATCGCGCCAGTTACTGGTAAGCCACCAAATAAAGCTGATGCTATATTTGCAATTCCTTGACCTCTAAGTTCTTTATTAGAATCATGTTTACTTCCAGTCATACCATCAGCAACAACTGCAGATAATAACGATTCTATTGCTGCAAGTGTAGCAATTGTTAATGCTGCAGGTATTACAAATAATATTAATTCCCAAGTTATATTTGGTATGTGTGGCACAGGTATTACGCTTAATATTTGACCAATATCACCAACAATCTTTAAATGAAATTTACTATTAAACAAATAAGTTATTATTAAACCAAATGTTACGGCAACAATTGAGCCAGGAATCTTTCTTGAAATTTTAGGCATAAAATATAATATTGCTATAGTTAATACTGTTAGAATTACAGCATAAATATTAGCATTTAATGTATTTGAAAAACTGATAAACGTTTTAGTAAAAAAGTCTGCGCCAGATGGATAGATAGGATTAATCCCAAAGAAATTATTTATTTGACCAAAAAATATTAGTACAGCAATTCCTGCAGTAAAACCTACAATTACTGGATGAGGAATATATTCTATGGCCTTACCTAATTTAAGTACTGATAACAACAACAATATAGCTCCAGCAAGTAATGTTGCAAGTATTAATCCATCAATACCATACTTTGATGCAACACTAAGTATTATTACAACCATTGCGCCAGTTGGTCCTGAAATTTGATATTGCGATCCACCAAATATTGCAGCAAATAATCCTCCAATGATTGCAGCATATATTCCCATTATCGGAGGAACTCCTGATGCAATTGAAAATCCAATTGCAAGTGGCAATGCAACAATTGCAACAATTAATCCTGCAATGAAATCTGCTTTAAAATTAGAAAAGAATTTCTTAAATTTGCTAGAATAATCATTTTCTTTATTTTTATCACTAATAATATGTTTATTATCATTAACATTATTTTTATTATCATTACTCATATTAACCACTACATATCAAATTATCATACAATTTTTACAGTATAATCAAATTTATTTAATCAATAGTAGAATTCAAAAATAAGATATTATTTAAAAAAAGTGAACTCACCATTTATACAGTATATATTATTAAGTAATAAGTTATATTAATTTGTTTAAAAATATTGTGTTTATAATAATTCTTCAGAAAATACGATTTTGACACTCACAGAACTATTAAAGCTCACAATACCAAAAACTCAATATAGCACTAGAAATATTGATATTTAATTATATCATGAACTGTTTTTCTAAAAGTAAAATCATTATGTTTAGATAATACTGAAAAATCATCTGCATTCTCGCAAATCCATCTTTTAGTTCTAATAATATTTGAAATGTCGGAATTATTTTTTATATCAGTAGCTCTTAGCAAAATTAAATCTGAATCAGAATTTTCAACACCATACTTAATGATTTCATTTCTTTGTTGCTCAGGCATATTTGTTGAAGGCACTAATAAAAATAATGAATGTCCATGTTTATCGGAACTTGTCCAATTATGGCCGCTCCATAAAGAAAACAAGTCTAGTTCAGTTTTCCATTCAGGACACATTGATTTTAATTTAACATATTGTTCAAGTGAATTTTTATATGAAAAAGCTGTCTCGAATCTTTTTTCTGCAAGTTTTTTCCCATTAATCAAATAAGTTTTGCCCGCATATTCACTTGGTAAAGTCACTTCAAATGGAGTTAACCACTTTTGTTTTCCAATTTGCGATCTAAACCTATATTCTGTAACAATATCTTTTTTGCTTTCAGCTAAAGTAGAATCAAGTGTCTTCAAAATCATAACATTAGTATGACCTGCACGTACATCTTTTACTTTATCAAATACATTTCTGAATTTGCCAATTTCAGAATCATTTGCAGATATTTGTGATTCATATAACATTAAATTATCCTCTCTTAATGCAGTTAAAATCTCTTTCATACCATCAGGTCTTAATTCTCCGTCTGTGCCAAGACCCAACTCAAGAAGCATCGTATCAACATGTAAATGATTGAGTAAATATAATGTTGTGAAATCCATTAATGGAGATAACACATATTTATCTTTATGATTTCGTGCAAGTATATCTCCACCGACATCAACTGCTAAAACTAAATCATACTTTTCATGTCTAATTAAACTATTAACTCTTTCAACTAATTTTGATGTACCATAACGTATAGAAAAATCATAAATTTTGTTGATATTAATATTTTCATCTTTCACAATTTGAGGCAGTAAACTATCAACAAAAGAAATAGCAACATCTTCTTTTCCAGTAATAATCCTTCTAGAATTACTGTTCACAATATTTACTACATCCTCTAATTTTTCATTAAAATAATGAATTGCTCCAGGACTTAATATTCCTGCAATATCAGTTTGTATGCCTCTTTTTTGTAAATGCTGCTGAGGAATTAATGTACTAACTATATCATTACCCCCACCAGTACCAATAAGTAAAACCTTATGATATTTATTTATAATTTCATTAAACATAATAACTAGAAATTCAAATTAATTTTTAAAGTTGATTAAAAAAAATAAATAATAAGTTTAAAAAAATTAATTATAAAAATTATTTCTTAGGGTGCAATAAACTAGCATCAATTGTTTGTCCCACATCTAAACCATGATATAATTTGGTGGTCAAAATATCATTGCCTTCTCGAGTAATAGTATCATTTTTATATTTGAGCGTTACTTTATATGCAGCATCAACATCTCTTTGAAGCAAGATTATCTCACCTTTTCTTGAAACATTATTATAGGGTCCTAGGTCTAAAGAACTTTTGTTAAACAAATGTCCTCTTCGATATACTGCTATATCAGTATCAAATTCATCATCTTCTCTGACGTAATTCTTTTTTATGAGAGTAACTTTATCAGCAGATTCGGATATCAAAGATGTTGCAGTAGTATTTGTAGGATTACTGCTATTAATATTGGCATAAGGTTTAATATCTTTTATATCAATACCTACGAGTAATCGTTTAATTAGTGTCCCTGTTTTGTCAGATGGATATTTTGTATAAGTACATTTATATGTTTCTTGATATGTTAAGTCAAATTTTTGACCAACTTCTAGAGTATGATATGCAGCAGTAATTAAACTATCAACACCTTCCACCACAATAGAATCGTTTTTAAGTGTAAATGCTAACTGGTATTTAGGCTCAACAGGCATAGCCTTTAATGCCTGTTCTATCATTTGAAAACTGGAACCAAGTCCATTATTAGTAGAGTAACCATAACTTCCGTTTGTACTAAAACCAAAACTTCCATAGGTAGCATAGCCAGAACTTCCAGGCATAGCATAATTAAAAGTACTAAAACTTCCTATTTTATCATTAGAACCTACGTGCAAACCTTTGGCAGGAGTATACTCCTTCTCTAAAAGAGTAGCTTTGGCGTGTAAGATTTCGGATTTTTCTTTTGTATTAAATTGGATACTCGGATAATATTTCATTTGGGCATTTGAATTATCACATCCACTAATAATAGTGAACAATCCTAGTGTTCCTACTAAAGCATATTTGCGTATGTTTTTTTTCAAATTATTAATCATATTCATCATATCACCTAAATAAAATATTTGTAATTTGTTTAATATTAATCCATTATGCATACTTCAGCACATAATTAGTAAAATATATAGGCTATTTAAATGTTTCGTTTTGGATACTACTTACGAGTAACTACTTTGCTAATTTATTTTAATCAAAAGATATACACAAAAAATATAAACCATCCTACAAATAAGCAACATATGATAAGAAAGAACACTAATAACAAATCTAATAGAACTAACAATAGAAATAATAGCAATAAATCTAATAATACTACAAAATCAAATAAAGCAGACAATATAAGTGCACATGATAAAGCAATAATATTCTTTAAAATAATTCTTTGGCCATTCAAAATCATATTTATTATATTATCTTGGATTGTTAAGATAATTATACTAGGCATAGAAAAATTAATAGGACTATTCAAGCGTCAAAAAAAGAAATCAGAAGAAAAACTCGAAAACTCAACAAAGAAAGATAAATACAGAGAATTTTCAACTATAAAAAACATTAACGGCACATTTGATGACTTTGAACAAATCCTCTCAACTAAAGATAGTACTATCGGAATTATACTTGGTGCTAGAGGCTCTGGAAAAAGTGCATTTGGATTAAAATTATTTGAGAATTTACATGCATTAAACGATAGAAAAATGTTTGCGTTAGGTTTTAAAACAACTGAACTTCCAACTTGGATAAAAACAATTGATGATATTGAAAAAATAGAGAACAATTCTTATGTATTAATTGATGAAGGCGGAATATTATTTAATTCAAGACAAGGATTTTCAAACGGCAATCAGTTATTAAGTAAATTATTATTAATTGCAAGACATAAAGATTTAAGCATATTATTTATCTCGCAAAATTCATCTAATTTAGAGATTAATGCCATAAGACAAACGGATTATTTAATCTTAAAACCTTCAGCACTATTACAATTAGATTTTGAAAGAAAGAAAATCAAAGAAATATATGAAGAAGTACAAACTGATTTTAAAAAATATCAAGATATTAAAGGAATAACATATATTTATTCTGATAAGTTCAAAGGATTTGTAACAAATCCCTTACCAACATTCTGGACAAATAGAATCAGTAAGAATTTTAGTGGAAAAGATAAGGAAGAATAATTATAGAAAAAATAACATAAATAATACGCTAAAATAATGAGACAAAAATTCAATTAAAACTTAACATTACCGCCTGACATTTGTTTCATCATCTTGTCCATGTTCTTGTCATTGCCTTTAAGCATCTTCATCATTTTCTTTGATTGCTTATACTGTTTTACAAGTTCACGAACGTCACCAGGACTTAAACCCGAGCCTTTTGCAATTCTATCAGCTCTTGCAGCATCAATTATTTCTGCATCTTCAAGTTCTTCTCGAGTCATTGAATGCATTGCATACTTCCATTTTTCAAGTTTAACTTCCTGATTTTCAATTAATTCTTTTGGAATTTTTGCGCCAGACATTCCTGGAATTAATTCCATAACTTTTGTTAATGGACCCATTTTTTTCATGGCTTGCATTTGTTCATATAAATCAATTAAATTAAATTCTCCTTTCAAGAATTTTTTACCTAAATCTTTAGCATCTTCTTCTGAAATTGCATCATTTACTTTTTCAAGTAATGATTCTAAATCTCCCATGCCAAGTATTCTTCCAACAAATCCTTCAGGTTTAAATTCTTCAAGAGCATCAGCTTTCTCACCAATACCTAAGAATTTTACTGGAGAGCCAGTTACAGCACATGCCGTTAATGCTCCACCACCTTTTGCAGTACCATCAAATTTAGTAATTATAACACCAGTAACGCCGCACGTATCGTGGAATGCTTTTGCTTGTTTTTCAGCAGATTGACCAATATCAGCACTTATTACAAGTAAATTTTCATCAGCTTTTACAATACTTCTAATTTTATTTAATTCTTCGATTAATTCATCGTTTAATGCATCACGACCTGCAGTATCAATTATTACAACATCATATTTTTTTAATGCTTCCTCATATGTACTAAATATTTTTATTGGATCTTTTTCTCCTTTAATACCGTAGAAATCAACACCAAGTTTATCTGCTAATTGTTTTAATTGTTCATACGCAGCAGGTCTCCAAGTATCAGTACTAATAACTCCAACTTTATATCCACGTTTTTGATAGTATTTTGCAAGTTTTCCAGAAGTTGTTGTTTTACCTGAACCAAATAATCCAACAAGCATTATATAGAATGGTTTTTTATTAATATTTATCTTTGCGCCTTGTCCACCTAAGAATTTGACTAATTCTTCATAAACAACTTTTACAAGATAATCTTTTTTTGATAAATTCTTTGGAACATCATCTTTTAATGCTCTTTCTTTAATATTTTTAGTTAATTCAAATACTAATTTTACATTAACATCTGATTGTAATAATGATCTTTGTATATCTTTAACTAATTCATTGATTAGTTTTTCATCTACAAATAAAGAATTCTTAATCTTATCAAGAGTGTTTCGAAGACTCTCACCAAGTTTGTCAAGTACCATTAATTAAGAGAATAAATTAGGATTTATAAAGGTTTATGAGATTAGGGATATTGTGAAACCCTGTGCATCACCCTACTCTGAGCGTTCTCGATAAAATATCAAAGCTCGACTAAGGGGACGCTCCCTACGAGAAGGAGAGCTTAGAGAATAAATAATCGATTAGCGAGGACCGGTGATGACGGCTTTAGCCGAGGGTTTCACAATAGCCTGAGATTAGAAGATAAAAAAAGAAAGAAGTGAAAGATATAACTCTTTATTCTATTTAATCACCCTTTCGTTTGTATAAAATTACTTTATATTCTATATACAAGAATAAAATTTAAAGAATACAAACATTATATTGATTTAGAATTACAATCGATGTTCTTCCGCCAACGGATTTACATTTTTCTGCAGATTTCAAAATATCTCTTCCTATTGTTATTAATTCTTTTTTAGGGATAACTATTCTTGACCCATTTTTAGAGTTATACAAATCAAGTTTTTTAATTGAAGAAATATAACTACTTCCTGAACCTATCGCAGCATAAGCTCCTGCAACTTCAAGACCTCTAGCAGTTAAATTATATAACATGGGCTCTTTTTCACGTATAGCAATTAAAAATTGATTATCCATGCCCAAATTAGATTTTAAATCTAAATTCATTTTAAGCAACATGTCTTCTATTGTTTCTTTAGATTCTATTTTCGGATCATTTAAAAAATTATGATAAGGTAAATCTAACGACCCAATAAAATAATTTTTTAAAGTGGTTCCTGCATAACCGAGTGAATAATTACTATGAGAACCAGTAAAAAGCTTCTTCTCTTTATCAGTAATTAGTTCTCCTCTCTTCCCAGTTATTCTAGAGTCCGCAAATAATGCAACATAAAACTCGTTTGTACGAGGATCTTTTGCATTTACACCTACAACTAAAGTCATAACCATATAAAACTCAAAGCAATATATAAATGTTTCGATTCTGATACTACTAATAAGTGATGATTATAAATTGCATTTAAGCATAACTACGCGTTTAAAATGTGCGAAGAATAATACACAAAAGAATAATGAATACAAAACATACTAATGGCTCTAGTGAATAAATTAAATCTTCTTTGAATTATACTAGAAATAGAAAAGATAGAAACAGAAATAATAAAAGAAAAAGAAAAAATGAATTAACTTTACTTAAATGCTGAACCCATACTTTCAAAGAAATTATGCTTTATCTTTTTACATTCTGTTTTAGCGCCTTTGAAATTTGATTTACATTGTGTTTGATCTTTCTTCGATGATGGCGAAGTCTTCGGCAAAGGCCAGCAGCAGCAGGGCGGGCAGGCGCCACGCGGCGGGCAGCCGGCGCAGGCAGTCGCCGATCTCGGACATCGGTGCCGCGAGCGCTTCGACGATGCCGCCGTCGCCGACGCGCCAACCCAGCGAAAGTGCCGTTGCCGTGCAGCCGTCCCAGGTGAAGGACATCGGATATTCGAGTGCCGCCTGGCGCGCCAGCGCATGCAGCGCCGGTTGCGGGTCGAACCCCGGCACGCACTGCAGGGCTGCGTGCGGCGCGCCTTGCAGGACGGCGAGCTTTTCTCGCAGATGCCGGCTGCGGTGGCCGGCGACGCTGAGGTGTCGCGCAACGTCCGCCATCCGGCGCAGGCCGGGTTGCATGCGAAAGGGCGCCTGCACCGCGGCGTCGAAATCAAAGTCCATCGACACCTGCCGCTGCCGCGACGCGGCGTAGAAGATCTTGCTGCGCGGCATGTCGGCGACACAGCAGTTCTTGGGGTCGATCATCCATCGCTCTTGCGGTGTGGCACGGCCCCCGATTTTGCGGCTCGGGCGCCGCAAGAACGAAAAAGAGGCACCGCAGTGCCCCTGGTTCGACGCCGAGTCGGCCTCAGACGCGCTTCTTGTACTCGTTCGTGCGCGTGTCGATCTCGATCTTGTCGCCGGTGGCCACGAACAAAGGCACCGGGATCTCCAGCCCGGTGGCCAGCTTGGCCGGCTTCATGACCTTGCCCGAGGTGTCG
>CAVZPN010000050.1:0-35412 GCA_963777125.1 uncultured archaeon
ATCTAATATTATCTGCTACATTGATACTCTCTATAGTATGGATATTATTTATTGCAAGCGCATTAATGCCTCACACAAACGTTACAGCTATTAGTTCTGGAAAATTTTTTGGAGCATACAATTGGGTTGATTTATCATTTTCTATATTTACACAACAATATTGGGACTCATACGGTATGCTATTAAAATCATATGCTTCAGACAACTACAGTATAACGGGATTATGGTTTATTCTTGCAGGATTCTTATTATTTATAATAAAATACAAATCCAAGATATCTAAATTTATGTTCGGATATGCTATCGGAATAGCAGTATACATAATCTTATTTGCATATAAATGGAATGCACATAACTATTATCAATTTCCGTTCCTAGCATTTGCAGCAATTTGCATCGCAAACGTATTATTCCAATTAGGCAGTTTAATTAAAAGTGCGACAGGAATAAAACTATTACAATTCATTCCAATATTACTAATAATAATTCTTATTGCACCATTTAAACAATCAACAATGCAACAATTCAATACACAATTCTATGGACAAGATATTGCAGGAGAGTATATAAATTCTCATACTGAAAAAGGAGAAATATTTTTACTTGAAAGAGGAATACAACATCAAGTATCATGGACTGCAAGAAGATTTTATTATTCTATACCAACCGATGTTGAAGTGCTAAAAAAAGTAGAGAAAGAAAAGAATCTTAAATATATAGTATTAACAAATTATGGTATACAAACAGCACAAGAAAAAGCAACATGGCAATATATTACGGAAAATTATCATATTGCACAGGCAGGGTTTATACAAACAGGTCAGGGATCACAAGTATATCATATGATTTTAGAAAGAGGCGGCACATTTAATATGAGTAGCCTCAATAATAAACAACCGCAACTTGTTGAAACATACAAATTATCAGTAATGACGGTTCCGTATTATGTTGTTAGTGGATAAGGTGAAATAATGTGGAACAATAACAAAATATCAGTAATATTCTCAACATACAATGAAAAAGACTCTGTTAAAAAAGCCATATTAGATGTTTATGCATTAGGCATTATTGATGAAGTAATAGTAGTTAACAATAATGCAGCAATTGGTACAGATGCTGAGATTAAAAAAACACCTGCAAAATTAATATATGAAACAAAACAAGGCTATGGTTGGGGATATAGAAAAGGATTAAAAGAAGCTACAGGAGATATATTAATACTCTCAGAACCAGACAACACTTTTGTTGCAAAAGATATATTAAAATTATTAGAATATTCTAAAGATTTTGATGTAGTATTCGGTACAAGAACCACTAGCGCAACAATTGGAAAAGATGCCAATATGGGATTATTTTTAAAATGGGGTAACTGGTTTGTTGCAAAACTTATGGAAGTTTTTTTTAACACTACACATTTAAGCGATGCAGGTTGTACTTTACGATTAATAAAAAGAAATAGTTATAAAACTATATCTAAAAGATTTAAAACAGGAGATTCGTATTTTGGATTAGAAATGATGCTAATTATAATACATTCTAAAATCAATTTTATTGAAATACCAGTACACTATAATAAACGCATAGGAAAATCATCTGTTACTGGAAGTTTTATAAAAGCATTAAAACTTGGATTACAAATGATATCACTAATATTAAGATTTAGAATAAAAACTTGGTTTAAAAAACATTAAATTAAAACTTCAAAAGTAATAACAATTTAAAAAATGAACTCCAACACACGCGCAATAATACTTGTCATAACTTGTACATTACTCACTTCTATTGGTCAAGTATTAATGAAATATTCAACAACAGGCATGGATTCTATACTACATGCAATTACAAGTATTCCATTAATAATAGGATTAATTATTTATGCTATTGCATCAGTGTTACTTATTATTTCTCTAAAAAATGCGGATTTATCATTAGTGTATCCTTTTATTGCATTAAGTTTTGTTTGGGTTAGTTTATTATCAATAATATTATTTAATGAATATATTTCATTAATTAATTGGCTTGGAATTAGTGCAATAATACTCGGTGTATCTCTAATTGGTCGAGGTGCAAAAAAATGAATTATCTAATAATAGCACTAATATTTATCTCGGCAATTATGGCGTCAGTTGGAGCAGTATTTTTAAAAAAAGGCGCTAAACATTTTAATTTAAGAGTAAGTCGAAAATTTATTTTTGAAATGATGAAAAACTATCAATTATTAATCGGAATAATTATGTATGCATTATCTTCAGTATTTTTTATTTTAGCATTAAGACTTGGCGAATTATCAGTTGTATACCCATTAACATCACTTACATATATCTTTGTATGTTTATTATCAATATATTTCTTAAATGAAAAAATGAATAAATATAAGTGGGCAGGAATTGCATTTATTCTAATTGGCGTAGTATTAATAACATTGTAATATCCTTGAATTAAATTAATTTATAACATTTAATTCAAGAGTAAACTTTATAATAAACCCTTACTTCTAAAATAATATGGATTACAGGCCACGCACTAACTTAAAAAGTACAACAGATATGTTTTTTCATCAATTAACTGAACTTGGAAGTTTAGTAATAATGATGATCATAATAATAATATTGTATTTTTTTGAAAAAACACTTGCTATAAAATTATTTATTGGAATAATATTAATAACAATAATTGCAACTATTATTAAAGCACTATTTTATCGTCCAAGACCTAAAAAACAAAAATATAAAACATTAGTAGAAAGGCTTGATGCTTCAAGTTTTCCTTCCATTCATAGTGCAAGAATAACATTTGTAACAATGTGGATTGCATTAGTTATCGCAAATCCAATATTAAAAGTTATTCTAATTATTACAGGATTACTTGTTGCATATTCTAGAATTTACTTAAAGAAACATCATCTATCTGATGTAATTGCAGGAATTATACTTGGAATAATTGTGTGTTTAGGATTATACTATATAATACTATAAATTAACAATCTATAAAAAAAAATTCTGAAAATTAATTTAATAGTCACTAACTATAATTAGCTTAAGATCATACGATTATAAGAATGCCAATAAAAATTAACTAATTCTAATGTTGTCACTCAGTAATGGATAAAAATAGTAACCTTTAAATACTAGAAGTAGTTAACGCATAAATAAGAATGTAATATAGTAATATATTAATCAAAATCATTCACAATTAACTAAATATTTTTTAGGGGGTTTAAAAAATGTATACTAATAATTCAGACAATAAAAGTAAAATTCAAAATAATTATATTAAAAATGCTCTTCTTGGAACACTAGGAGGACTTCTTCTTACAACAAATATTGCACTTGCACAAAATAAACATAGAGACTATATAAAACCTGCAAATCCTATAAGTAATACTAACGATATGATTGTAGGAGACGGAATATATCAAACAATAGATCCATTCAAACATGTTGTCAACGGACAAACATGCTATGTAAATTTTTCTACAAAAACAAATTCTAAAGATATAACATACAAAGTAATCACATTTGATGAATACACTAAAAGAGTAAATAACGCAATTAACGCAAATAAAAGTTGGATAGATAAAGGCGCAGAAATGATATCAGATTTTTTCGGATATGATAAAAACCTAAGTGCTGAAACAATACTTAAAGCTGCGCAAAAAAGTCCATATAACAAATTAGGTGTTAAAGGAAATATTGCTTTGCTTGTAGAAAACAGTCTTAAAAATACTGATTTTATAAATAATAATGGAGAATTATTATATTTAAAAGGAACATTAATACCGTCAGAAATAGCGGCAATAAATAATGCATTATTAAAAGCTAACAAACCTTATGGATATAAAAATATGATAATTCCAGTTGTAGCTCAAACTAATGCTAATTGTAAAACACCTGGAGAAGAAGTTCCAGTATTATTATTATTTAAACCAAATTATACTGCAGCAGACGAACCTGCTAAAAACAATAATATCCCAAAGAAAGAAGATGAAAAAGTAACTAATCCTAAAAAAGGAATTGAAGCGCCAAAAGATACAAAGACAGAACCAATAGTAATAATAAATAATATATACATTCCGGTTCAAAATAAAGATGCGCCTAAAGACACAACCAATATAGTACCTAAAAAAACACCTAAGACAGAAAATACAACTCCAACAGCACCAATAGTTGAAGAATATAATTATAATAGAATAAGACCATATATTGCAATAGGAGCAGAATATAATCCAACCCTAAAACAATTAACTCCACAAGGAGCAATAGGATTTGAAGGCAAGATATTGAGTTTAGGAGCAAATGGCGGATATAGATCAATATCATCAAATGAAGTTGAAACTTTCCTTAATGGACAAGATAATGGTTCAACAATAGTAAATAAACATATTAATTCTAGCGTAATAAAGTATGGTGGAGAAATGTCAGTTAATATGTTCAATTTTTTAAAGCTTTATCTAGGCGTACAAAATAATATTGTGGAAACAACAACCACAGGCAATGTAATAGCCACAACATTAGATGATGCTAAAAATCCTCATACCACACTTTCAGACCTAAACGCAGAAAAAACTAATGAATCATATATTACAATAAATCCTGCACTCGGATTTAAAAAAGATAACGTTAGTGTTTATTTTGGTCCAGTATACGATGGAAACATTAATTCATATAAAGTATGGTTAAGATATACTTTTGGTAAAAATAATAGATAAACAATTGTAAAACAACTAACAGAAATATATATAATAAAAATAATTTAAATTCAACATACAAAAATTACTGAGGTAAAAAAATGAAAAAAATATTTTTTGGAATATTATTAACAATCATAATATTAACATCTATTAATATGGTTAGTGCTGCAGCAAGCGTTGGATCATGGGTAGATAACAATAATGTTGTATTAACAATAACTCAAGGTCAAACTACAGAATTTAGATACGGAGTAACTGCAGTTACAATATATGGTGGAAAATATTCTGTAGCATTATATCGTGAAGGAAATAATGTTCCAATTATAACATATGTTAATAATCAACCAACAATAACTAATGGTGCATTAGGAAGATTTAATGTCACACCACAAAATTATCAAAATACTATCGGAAATTATTATATTCTAATAACATCAAGTGATAAATTTAATGCTGATACATTTAGATTAAATCTAAAAGTCATACCAGCACCTCAACCTGAATTAGATGTTCAATGTATTGCAATGCCATTAAATGGAAATGCACCATTAAAAGTTACAATTACAAGTCAAATTACAGGTGGAAGTGGAAAATATGCACCATACTTATGGAATTTTGGCGAATGGCTAACAACTAATACTGAACAAAATATGACAAATATATATAAGATGGAAGGAACATACACAATCACTCTTACAGTAAAAGATGCAAATAATCTTTCTAATACTAAAACAGCTAATTGTGGAACAGTAATTGTAAAACAATTACCAGTAGAACATGCAAATTGTACTGATACAGATAATGGAAAAAATTACACCGTATTTGGAACAACAACAGGATATAATCCAATTATGAATTCAATAATAACATTAACAGATCAATGTGCAAGCAATAATAAAACATTAACAGAAGGATATTGTGATACATTAGATCATATAAACACAATAGAATATAATTGTGAATACGGATGTAACAACGGAGTATGTAAAGAAAAAGAAGTAATACCAATTCTTACATGCACTGATTCTGACAATGGAAAAAACTATTACACATATGGCTTTGTAGAAACATATGCGAATACTATAAATGCAAAAAAATACAACGACACATGTTATGGAAATACACTAATAGAATATAGTTGTAATACTGACAAAACATTAGACACAACAACATTCACATGTGAATTTGGATGTAACAATGGAGCATGTAACACAAATAATGTCGTTACAAAAACATGTACTGATTCTGACAATGGACAAAACTATAATACATACGGAACAACAGAAACATACACAAACACAATAAGCACAGGAAAATACAACGACACATGTAATGGAAATACACTAACAGAATACTATTGTAACAATGATAAAACATTAGGAACAACAACAATCCTATGTGAATTCGGATGTAATAATGGAGCATGTAACACAAATAACATTATTACAAAAACATGTACTGATTCAGATAATGGAAAAGACTACTACATATTTGGAACAACAGAAACATACACAAACACAATAAGCACAGGAAAATACAACGACACATGTAATGGAAACACATTAATAGAATATAATTGTAATACGGATAAAACACTAGGAACAACAACATACAACTGCGAATACGGATGTACAAACGGAATCTGTAATCAAGTTCCAGAATTTAAAATAACTTGTACAGCACAACCAATTACCGGAAATTCTCCATTAACAACAATATTTAATGGCACAATTACTGCAGGCGGAACTGGCACATATACCTATGAATGGTCGTTTGGTGATGGACAAATAAGTACTCAATTAAATAATCTACATACATATAATACTGTAGGAATATATGCTACGAGATTAAAAATAACAGATTCGAATAATAATGTAGGAACAGCAAATTGTGGAACAATAACAGTAACAAACCCTATTATAACACCAGTACTTACATGTACTGATTCAGATAATGGACAAAACTATAATACATACGGAACAACAGAAACATACACAAACACAATAAGCACAGGAAAATACAACGACACATGTAATGGAAACACATTAACAGAATACAGTTGTAATACTGACAAAACATTAGGAACCACAACATACACATGCGCAAATGGATGTTACAATGGCGCATGTAAAGAAAATGCAACAATAACACCAACTTGTACTGATTCAGACAATGGAAAAGACTATTATACACTCGGAACAACAGAAGTATATACTATAAATAAAAATACTGAGAAATATACGGATGTATGCTATGGAAATATAGTTGCAGAATATTATTGTAATACAGATAACATGTGGAATATGACAACATACACATGTGAAAATGGTTGCAGTAATGGTGCATGTATTAAATTAGCAGAATTAAGTGTTACTTGTAATGCAATGCCAAACAACGGAATAGCGCAAGTATTAACAACATTCACAAGTACTGTTGCAGGCGGATCTGGAATATATTCATATAATTGGAATTTTAATGACGGCACAACAAGTAATGTACAAAATACTGTATCACACACATATAATAAAGTTGGAACATACAATGCAGTATTAACAATAACTGATTCAAAAAATAATGTTAAAACAGTAAATTGTGGAACAATAACAGTAAACGCTAATACTACAACTATTTTAATCGCAAATTCAGGTGGACCATATAAAGGATATATTAATGACAAATTAATATTTAATGCATCATTAAGCAAAGAACAAATAGTTATGTATAAATGGGATTTTGGTGATGGAAACATAGTATATAGCACAACACCAACTATCGAACACACATATAATAAGATTAACAGATACATTGTTACATTAACAGTATATAATGCAAAAGGAGAAAGTAATACAGTAATTACTGATGCAACAATAACTGAAAAAACTAGCTATGGCGCAATCATAACTAACGATTTACCAGATAAAGGATTAATTGTAAACCACCTTATGCTATACGGAATAAATGGAGAAATACTAAAAACTACCGACGAATTAACAACCGATATCAGCGTTAAAAATGTTGGAAATACTAAATTAAAGAATGTTAGAATAACAGTTAGTATTCCTGACCTCGGAATTGAAGCTATATCCACATTATTCGATTTAAGTAAAGGTAAAGAACACGATGATATGATTGTATTACCTATATATAATGTGCCAAAAGGAACATATTACGTTAAAATATTAATAGAAAACGACGATGGTAACTCGCAAGTAAAAAGAATAAAATATAGAGAAATAATCGTAAGATAAAATAAGAAAAGGCAATAAAACACATATTGTTTACTGGCGAGTGGTAAAAGAAACGAAACCTTTATAAATTAAAGAAGACTACATAATAAATATCATATTGAAAAGTAATAAAAAATAACAAAATAATAATGATTAACGGGGGTTAATAAAAAATGAAAACAAAATTAATAATAGTATTATTAGCATGTTTAATGCTAAGTTTCGGCCTTGCAAGCGCTGTAAACTTAAAAGTAACTAGCCTTGAAGCAAATGGTCGAACATTAACTAGTACTGACGCAAGTACATTAAATAAAGACTATAAAAGAGGAGAAACATTAGACTTATACGTTTGTGTAGAAGCATTATCTGATGTAAGAGACGCACAAATATATGCAGACATCACAGGATATGATTATGCAAAAGATGACCCAACAAAAATCCATGATATGACAGATACTTTCGATTTAATGGCAGGACATAGCGATTGTTACGATTTAAATTTAGAAGTTCCAACAAATATCGACAAAGATTATTTCAAATTAAGAATTAGAAGCGATGATAGAAACGGAACATCAGTCGACAAAACATACCAATTATATCTAAAAGGAATTGATAGAAGATCTGCAATAGAAGTAAAAGATGTAACACTTGATCCAGAAACATTAATTGCAGGTAGAGCATTAACTGGAAAAGTTAAGGTTAAGAATTTATGGGATTCAACTATAAAAGACTTAAAAGTAACTATAAGTATTCCAGAATTAAATGTTAAAGCTTCAGAATATATGGAAGAAATAGACGCTGATCAATCAAAAACATTTGAAGAATTATTATTAAGAGTGCCTGAATGTACAAAAGCTGGAACATATGATGTAACAGTACTTGTAGAATTTGATGAATACAGAGAAACAGAAGTAACTGAATCAATAACTGTAAAATCAAGTGACACATGTGGCGCAGTAGCTACTGGAACAACAGCAAATAATGAAGGAAAAACATTAGTAACTGTACCAAATATGCAAGAAGTATCACAAGGAACAAGCATGGTTTATCCAATAGTAATTGCTAATAATGGCGTAACATCACAAACATACACTTTAAGTGTTAGTGGCGCAAGTACTTGGTCAACAGCAAGAATTGATCCATCATCTGTAGTAGTAGTACCTTCTGGTCAATCAAAGACAGTATATTTATACGTAAGTACTAATACTAATGCAGAACTTGGAGATAAAGTATTCACATTAAGTATTGAATCAGGTAGTGATAGTAAAAACGTACCATTAGTTGCAAAGATTACAAAATCAACTGCAAGCAATGATTGGTCATCATTTAGAAAAGCATTAGAAGTCGGATTAATAATATTAGTAATAATATTAATAATTGTAGGATTAATAATTGCTTTCGGTAAAATGAAGGACAATAAGAAGGACACAGAACCTTACTACTAAATATTATTTCTTTTTTATTATTTTTATTTATAATTTAATCGAGCATAATAGTACAAGACAATATTAATTCATAACACAAAATAATAATTCAATAATTACTAATCAAACAATAAATCAATTTAACCGGTGACAAAATGACTATACCAACATTAAATGAAGACGAAAGAAGAAAATATATGGGCGAAAGCAAAGCATACAAATTATTAAAATTAGAATTACAAACATTAGACCATAAATTAACACACACTGTTCCAGGAGTAATTAATCAAATATCAAAATACGCACAACAAACAGGAAATGACAACTTGGAATTAGTAGTACAAATAAATCAAACTCTAGTTAATAACGAGTTAACAGTATTAAGAGCCAATTACAAAACAAGACTTGAAGGTCTAACTAAAG
The DNA here is from genome assembly GCA_963777125.1 of uncultured archaeon. Taxonomy (GTDB): domain Archaea; phylum Nanobdellota; class Nanobdellia; order Woesearchaeales; family UBA9642; genus UBA9642. The sequence goes on from CAVZPN010000050.1 coordinate 9,765, forward strand.
TAATTGAATCAAGTAGACCAGTAATACCGGGCGCAGAAGGAATATGTGATGCATGCGATAGTAAAAGCACATTTATTATTGGCTACGGAATAGATAGCTTAAGTGCAAATAATACGCAAGAAGCTACTGACGTATACAAATGTGCATTATGTTATAAAACATTTTAGAATATAATCACATTAATTTCAAAATTACAAGACAAAGCATAAGGGGGAAAAGATGCATTTTAAAACAAGAACTCAAAATAAATTATTCATAACAATAATAAGTATGTTTTTAGTATTGTTAATTTTCCCGACACTTGCGCATGCAGAAATGCAAGTAAATACCTATAGTGCAAATACTGATTTTTCTGTAATGAGTAAATATAGTTCAGTTGAAATATGTAGTTGCTCAACAAAATATGATAGTATTGTTGTAACTAATACAGGCACTTGGACGGCAATATTTACTGTTGCAACAGAAAGTAACTCTAATAAAATCACATTATCTGAACAATCATTTGAATTAGCTCCTCAAAGTTCTAAAGAAGTATTCTTATACATAACGTCTGAATGTAATGAGGGCATAGAAAATATTAAAATTAACGTAGCATCAAATTTAGGTAAAATAAAATTCTTAGAAAAAGAAATAATAATGACTAAATGTCAAAATATTGAAAGCTGGTTAACTAATTACACTAAGAATATCAATCCATGTGAATCAAAAAACTTTGAAATCAATATCCATAACGTAGGCCCATTTTCAGAAACATACACGATAAATAGCAACTACGATTCATACATAGCATATAATACAAAAACAGTAAACTTAGAACCTAATCAATATGCACAAATAAAAGCAACACTAAAATTAGGTTGTGAAATATATGGTCAAAAAGACGTATCTTTTGATGTCAAATCCGTAAAGAATAAATTAACAGCAAAACTTGATGCGCAAGTAAATATAATACAAAATTATAATTATGAAATAAAAGTTAATAATAATCTAGTTAACGATAATAATACAAACACAATAAATACTCAAGTATGTAACAGAATATCTAGCACATTAATTCCAGTAAGTATAACAAATACGGGTAGCGTAACTAACGAATACAATGTTGATGTTTCAAGTCTTCCAAAGAATGCCAAAATAACAGGTCTTGAGAATACTAAATTAACAATAAACCCAGGCAATACTAAAACATTCACAATTGAAGTTGATTCTACAAATTACAGATACGAATATAAAAATAAAAAAGTTAATATTGAAATTACTCCAAAATTAGGCAATATAAATAAACAATTAGAAGTTAGTCTAAATTTCATGCCGTGCTACGAGCATCAATTAATATTATATGGCTACGGAAATAACGAGAAGAATCCGTTAAGAACTTGCGAAGATTATGATTACAGCTATAATATTAATTTAATAAATAATGGATTATTTAAAGAAAAATATAAATTAGAATTACTTGATTCTCCATCAAGTATTAAATTAGCTAAAACTACAGTCGAGTTATCTCCGAAAGATAACACAATAATACCAATACTAATAACAGGTCCAAATACTAATAAAGATTACAAAATATTAGTAAAAGTAACATCAAGCATCGGAATAAGCGAATATGCTGAAGTTTGGATAAAGAGTTATGATACACAATCATGTCATAATACCATAATAACAAAAGATCAATATAAAGCAAATTATCAAACAGAATACATTACAGTTCCTGTAACAAACAAAGGTCTTGTTGAAACTAGCTATATTATATCATGGAATGGCTCAGATATTATAACATCAGATATTATTTTAATAACAATCAATAATTCAAAAAGTAGAAACATAGTACTAAAAACAGATTCATTAAATAAAGCTGAAGGCAATTATAACGGACAAATAATTTTACAAACTTCCTATGGTGCAGAATATACTAAAGATATAACAATTGCATTAAAAGATAAGAGTTTTGTTCGAAAAGCTTTTGAATATCTAGCATTCGGAAACACATGTAAACAATTTAGTCTATATAGCGTTGCAATTATTATATTATTAATTATATTAATATTTATAATATTAGTACGTGGACCAAATTATCCTTACAAGTTTAAAAATAGATTAAAATCTAAAGTCCCAGTAATGATATTTTTAATGGCATTATTCCTTGTCGGAGTAATACTTGTAATAATAGTTGCAGGATTACCAAAGAATGAAGCTCAAGTATATAACTTAACAACTAACAATTCAGAATTAACATATGAATGGTTACAAGACGATAAATACACATTAGATGTGAGTAAATTATTCTATGATCCAGAAAATAGTACATTAAACTATAAGGTTACAGGAATAAAGAATATTAAAGCAATAGTAAAAGATCAAACAATAACATTCTATCCAAATAAGGGCTGGAGTGGAACTGAAAGAGCAGTAATAACAGCATACGATGCTATCGGAGATAAAGCAACAAGCCCTAGATTTACATTAATTGTAAAAGACGTTCCAAGAAAATCTATTGTAGAATTATACAATATCTATTGCTGGTATACAAATTTAATAATCTACGCATTAATACTATTATTAGTATTTGCTGCAGTCTTCGTTAGACAGAAAAAACGAGGAAGAAAATGAGTACAACACACTTTACTGGAATCGCAATCAAAATAGAATCAGTAAGGTTAGAAGACTTAACCGAAGATAAATATATAACCCCTAATATGAAAGAAGGCACATTACTTACTCTTAAAAAAGGAGAAAATTTTATAGCAAAAGAAATTTATGGTACAATATCACAAAATTATCTTAATAAAGAATTAACACTAGTTGAAATGACTAATAAACAAAGAGATTACTGGGGTCTTCTTCAAATGGTGAGCCATGAAAAAAAACAAATTCTAACAGTATTTATCGATAATAACCCAAACATCAGGTACAGTATACAAGACATAAAATACCAATAATATTATTAAGATATTAGTTTTCTTCAAAACTTTTATAAATAAACATTTATTCTGATATATTAAATTAGGTCTATGGGGACGTAGTATAACTACAGGCAAACCTTTTTTCAAAAAGCTTTACCAAAAAAAGTTGACTACGTCAAAAACATAAATACAAATAATATAAAAAAAACAACGGGGACGTAGTATAACCTGGCTAGAACAACCGCCTCCAGAGCGGTTAATCTGAGTTCGAATCTCAGCGTCCCCATTTATTATTCTAAATAAATTAAATATAATATAGTTCGGACAACTTCACGTTGTCCTTGAGTACTTTTAACGCGCGTTTTAGTAAAAAGCGTAAGAGAATCCCAGCGTCCCCAGTTTATTATTCTAACAAGTCTGATTGCTAAAACGCAAGTTTTACAATTACTTTTAACGCGCGTTTTGTAAAAAACGCGGGAAAATCAATAAATTTAAATAGGTTAAACAAGATGCTTAGAGTAATAAGATAATATAGGTAAATATCTAAATATGGTGAAATAATAATGGCACAAGAAGAAATAAATAAGGATTTAAATTCATATATAAAAGAACGTAAAAGTAAGTCCTTCTGGAAAAGACTTACGCCAAAATTTAAGCGTAAGCAATCTGAAGAAGAAATTCAAGCAAAAATAGATGCTGAATTAAAAACAGATATTGAAAGAATAGCAGATAAGGAAGAAAAGAAAATACCTGCAGAAGATAAAGCTGAACTTATTGAATCTGAACATAAAATTGAAGCAATAAATAAAGTAGAAGAACAAGTTGAAGAAGCAATTGAAGTAGAACATGAACATGCTTTAAAGAAATTCTTTAAAAAATTAAATTTCTCGAAAAAAAATAAAAGCTTAAATGAAGAATTCGATGGAAAAGCAGAAATTGTATCTGAAGATGAAGAATTTAGAGAAGTATTACGTAACATTCACCATTGGATATTACAATTACCAGAAGACAAACTAATGGCATTTAAAAATTCTAAAGACTTTGAATTATATACTAAATATTTACGTAAGTATAATTTAATAAAATGAGGAGATAAGAATGGAAAATAAAAACATCATATACATATTAATCATTGTCGGTATTGTTGCTGTTGTTGCAATAACCAGTATGCTTGTAGGATCAAGTAATTCGGTAAGTACAAGTAGCAGCACTAGTAGCGGAATTACGGGAAATATTGTAGCATCAGAAGATATAGCACCTATTGATATTAGTACTATTGGAAGAGTATTATTCGGAGCAACATTACTTGGAGCATGTGTTTACATGTATACTAAGTGGAATTAAGTTTCCGATTTATTTTATCTTAATGATTTCTACATTTTTTGCAGTCTTTCGCAGTAAAATATTCTTTAATAATTAGGAAAAATTTCGCTTGCAATCTCCGATTTTTCAGGATTATATTTCTAGAACTACTCACCTTAGGACTGCAAAAAAATTTAATAGAATATTATTTTACTCATATCGTAATGCATCAACTGGTTTAAGTCTTGATGCTTGATATGCTGGAATTATTCCTGCAACTATTCCCACAATTAAAGACACAGATAATGCAAGTATTACAGAACTCATTGTAACTAATGAGCCATCTCGAGAAAATGGCGTTCCACTAAGTAATGTCGGAATAAAACCTGAAAGTATTGTTCCGAGAAGAATTCCGAGTAACCCACCAATTAATCCAATTAATGCTGCATTAAATAAGAATATTATTAGAATATCATGATTTCTTGCACCAATTGCTTTCATTATACCAATTTCTTTAGTCTTTTCAAGAACTGAAGTAAACATTGTATTTGCAACTCCAACTGCCCCAACAAGTAATGATACTGCAGCAATTGCAAGTAAAAACATACTCATAACATTTAAGGTTGAAGATATTGTTGCTTGTAATTGTTGACTTGAAACTATAGAAAAATCTTGAGTTTTTCCCGTAACATGTCTTGACATTGCAAGATTAGTTGTCATTTTATTCATAGTATCATTTAATTGATCTGCATTACGAACTTTAACAATAATTGAGTCATAGACCCCATTTGTTTTATCAGGAATTAAAATAGATGCCATTTGTATAGGCATATAAACACTATTACTTTGATCATCTAGTATTCCAATAACTCTAAAAGCATTTCCGCCAATAGCAATCATTTGATTTATTCCTATAGGTTTATCAAAATATGAAGATGCCAATCTTCCTCCTATTACTACAACATTTTGATCTGCTGAATCAAGCATTCTACCATCTTTAATTGTAACAGTAGTTATTTGTGACCATACTTTTTGATCAACACCTGTTACCGTAACCTTGCCAGATTTTCCTAAATAAGAAATATTTACACTACCACGAATTTCAGTTTCAATTAATGCAACTTCAGGCATTCCCCTTAATACTTGTACATCTGTACGTGTTAATTCTATTGCTTTTGTTGTTGCTTGAGAACTTGAACCACCACCTTCAAGACCTCCTCTTCCACCACCAAATAATGATCCCCCACGAGAAAATCCTGGAGTAATAGTTACTATGTCTGCGCCAAGTCCGCCCAATCTAGAATTTAATTGTTGTTGCATTCCAGTACTTAGAGACATTATTGCAATAACTGAAGCTACCCCAATAACTATGCCAAGAATAGTAAGCCAACTTCTAAGCTTACTATGCAAAACCATATTTAATGCATGTTTAAAACATTTAAATAATTTCATTATAACTCCAAAATAACACTAAAATTAAACCATAATCTAGTACAAGTATAATATAATATGATTTTATTTTTTCTTAGGCTTAAATACGTCCTTAATTTTAGCACCAGGATTTAATAATCTCTGTCTGTTATATCTCTTATAAATAATAAATCCTGCAATTAATACTACTGCAAGTATAATATACCACATATAACTCGGTAATCCAGTTGATTTAGTTGTAGCTGTCCTTAAACCATAACCTGTTTGATTATTACCAATAATATTTTGCATTCCTATTTGAATAGTTTTATTAACAATAGTTCTTATACCCATAGTATCAGTATATGCTATTTGCATCATAAGACTATCAGGACTACTAGCAGAAGATCCCATTGATCCATCAGCAGAACCGATCGTAGGAAGATTAGATGCAGAATTTGAATAATTATTTCTTACTCCAGTTCTATTTGCTAAAATTGTTTGCGATTGTAATTTGAAATTTGCAACAGTATAATCTCCTTTATTTAAATTTCCAATAATAATGGCATTTGAGCCAGTAACTTTCCAACCTTTTTGTTGAGGAATACTTATAGAAACTGATGTTGCAGGATTACTACCAATATTTGCAATAGTAAAAGAAGTTCCTGTTGTACTACTATCTGAGAATGCAACATCAAAATCTGTTTCGCCACCAACATATACTCCTGCAATAGTACTTAAAGTTGTTACAACGCTAGAAGATCCGCCACCATATTTTAATACCAGATCTAATGGATATAAACCAGCAGTAACTGTTGTATCAGCTATTACTTGATATTCAAGTTCAGCGCTTTTACCAACATCAAGATATGAAATATATCGGGTATTATCGCTGCCGACAGGTAATATTACTTTTCCATCATTAGTCCAACTAAAAGTTAAATCTCTTAATGGAGAAGTTCCTGCATTAGTTATAACAAATTTTAAACTACTTTGTTTACCAGGAATAAGTATTGTTTTATCAATATGAATTATCTCAACACTTTGACTGCCTCGAACATTAACAGATAAAGTTTTTGTTACACTAACATTTTGTCCTTCAAGATAATATTTTACTGTTAAATCATAAGTACCTTGAGTTGCGTCTCTATTTACTTTTAGAGTATATTTAGCTATTTTATTATCAGAACCTGATTGAAATGCGCCAAGAGTTCCAATGTTTTGAACAAGAGATTCTCCTTCAACTGCTTCAAATGGATAAGAAGGTACAATTTCCAAAATCACATTATCTGTTGCTGAGTAACCGTTATTCTCAGCACTTATTCTTATATCAAAAGTATTTCCAGCAATTGCTGGGTCTGGATCTTGATTTACAATTCCTATTGCAATATCATGACTTGCAGTAGTACTTGCAGTGGCTTTTGCAAATGAACTATCAAGTATCAATGCATTGACTGCGAATATTGTTAAAACAATTATCATAATTAAAAATATATTTTTTATGTTTACCATTATTCCACCTCTATTATGCGTTTTTTATTCTCTATAATTCTAAGTATTTTTCCATCTTTTAATTCTATCATAGTATGCGCGTATTGCGCAAGGTTATGATCATGAGTTACCATTATAATTGTTTTTCCTTGCTCTTTCCAAAGTTTAGTTAATGTATTTAGAACTTCTTTTCCTGTAACACTATCAAGAGCTCCAGTTGGTTCATCTGCAAGTATTATTTCTGGATTACTAACGAGACTTCGAGCAATTGATACACGTTGTTGTTGTCCACCAGATAATTGCGAGGGTAAATGATGCATCTTATCACTTAAACCCACTAAGGCAAGTATATCTTTAGCGCGAACAATTGCTTTTGCATCGTCATATTCTAAAAATTCTAAGGGCAATAAAACATTTTCAAATGCAGAAATTGATTGTATAAGATTATATTGTTGAAAAATAAATCCTATGGTTCTACCTCGAAGCGAAGCTAAATCAGACTCACTCATCTGACTAATATCTTGAGATTTTAAATAAATATTACCGGTAGAAGGAATATCTAAACATCCAATTAGATTCATCATTGTAGATTTTCCACTACCTGATGCGCCCATGATGGCTACAAAATCTCCTTTTTTTATTTCAACACTTACGCCTTTTAATGCATGAACTTCAACTTCACCCATCTTATATATTTTAGAAACATTATCCAATCTTAAAATAATAGAATTATCATCTTCGCTCTGATTGTCTTTACTCGATGTATCAATATCATCCTTATTATCATATGTATTATTCGAAATCCTATGTAAAGATTTAGCCATAATACAAGACCACACTAACAATTTATAAATAGTGTGGATTTGAAGTCCACATTTATTATATACTAAACAATATAATAATATTATAATTACGCCATCCAATATAATTAACTCTTTAAATAAGAACATATTTGTAAATATTGCGAAATGTAAGTAGATAATATAGGTGGATAACATGATACAGCCATTTGTTTTTGAACCAGCAATTTTTATTGCAGAAATAAGTTTCACGCTAATTACAACAATACTATGTTTTCTAATATTTTCTAAAACTAAAGAAAGTTATAATCTAACAAAACACGAAGGAATAAAATATTTTCGTGATGCATTCTTATTATTTGGAATATCATATATATTAAGATTTATTCTAGGATTAATATTTATATCAACAATAGCGTTCGATTTTATAATACCTAGAAATATGTTTGCACCATTTTTTATATTAATTATAGGATACATTAGTACAGTAGGATTATGGTATCTTATCTTTAGTTCTATATGGAAAAAGTTTAGTAAAAAAAGTTTAATGATTACGGGCCACGCAACAGCCATAATCGTATCAGTAGCATCATTTATCTTGCATTCACATCTAATAATATTATTAGTACAATTTATACTCTTAATTATTGGAATAATATTGATTTTTAAAAACAACACTAAAACTAAAAAGATATCACAAACAAAAATATTATACATATTAACATCACTTTTATGGTTAATTAATCTATTTATCGTAGATAAAAAAGGGCCACCAAGAATACTTGGAGTACGGGGATTTTGGATAGAAATATTTTTCCAAATAATATCAATAATAGTATTATTTGTAATATATAAAAAAATCTCACATTGGCTAAAATAAAAATTAATAGCTCACAATAAAAATGAACAAGAAACGTGATAGACTCGCAGTAATATATGATATACTAAATATCATTCGAGAACATAATAACTCTATAAGACTAACACCATTATTAAGATATGCTAATCTTTCATCTAACAGTTTCTCAGATTATTATACTGAATTAATAGCTAAAGAATTTGTTAAAGAAATTATTGATAAAAACGATAAAAGATATCTAACACTTACAGATAAGGGATTCAAGTATCTTGAAAAATATAAACTAATATCCGGTTTTATTGAAGAGTTTGAGTTATAAACTAAACATTATTCTTAGGATGCAGAAATAACATCAATAATAAACTACAAAGTCACTATAAAAAATCACAAACTATTAAAACACATATTATATTCAATAAGTATGAACAATCACGATAAACTACAACTAATAAAAAGAAACACTCAGGAAATTATTACTGAGGAAGAATTAGTTAAATTGCTAGAAGAAAAAGAACATCCTTCAGTATATCTTGGAACTTCTGTTACCGGAAGACCACATATTGGATATTTTGCTTGGGTACAAAAACTTGCTGATATGTTAAAGGCAGGATTTCACGTTAAAGTATTACTAGCTGACATTCATGGCGCATTAGATAATACTCCTTGGGAATTACTTGAAAAAAGATACAAGTATTACGAGATTGTAATTCCAGCAATGATTGAAGCGATGGGTGCTGATTTAAAGAATTTTGAAATGGTTAAAGGCTCAGATTTTCAACTAGAAAAAAACTACATGATGGATGTACTTAAAATGTCAACGCTTACAAGCGTAAGAGATTGTAATAAGGCTGCATCAGATGTTGTTAAAATGGGAGACAATCCAAAACTTTCAGGATTAATATATCCAATATTACAATCATTAGATGAAGAATACTTAAAAGTTGATATGCAAATGGGTGCTGTTGATCAAAGAAAAATACTCGTATTTGCAAGAGAATTTTTACCACAAATAGGCTACAAAGCAAGAATTGAATTAATGATTCCATTCATTCGAGGTTTAACTCAAGAAGGCAAGATGTCAAGTTCAATTAAAAATTCTAAAATAGATTTAATTGATGATGAAAAAACAATTAAGGATAAATTAAAAGGTGCATTTTGTGAAGAAGGAAATTGTGAAAATGGTGTACTTGAATTTGCAGAAACTGTAATTATGACTCAAAAAGAAGATAAAGGAGAAGAATTTGTAATTGATAGACCAGAAAAATGGGGTGGACCATTACGATTCAAATCAAAAGAAGAATTGCATGAAGCTTTCTTAAATAAACAATTACATCCAATGGATTTAAAAGCTGGAGTTGGCGTTGAAATTAATAAATTACTTACTCCAATTAGACAAAAATTCAAAGGAAAAGAACACATCATTGAAGAAGCATACGGCGATAAGATAATAATAACAGATTAATTAAGATTATAAAAACATTAATTCTTAATAATAAAAGTATAACACAAAAGTAAAGTAAACATAAAATAAGGTAAACTAAATGAAAATAATATTTGATTGGGACGGAACTATTGCAAAGCCAGATGTAGCAAGAGAAGCTGCAACTAGAAGATTAAAGACTCTTGGACATAAAGTTGATGATGCATGGTTAAAAGAAGCTCAAAAAAATAACGATCATTACAAATTAAATAAACAATTAATTACAAAATATACTGGATTAGTAGATGATAAAGAAGTAACCACAATTATGACTGACATATTCAAATTACATTATCTTGGCGTAATGAATGAAATGAAAAATAAGGCATTATACGAGGGCATGTTTAATGTAGTAAAAACATTGCATGCAAAAGGTCATAAACTTGCAATTGCATCAACTTTAAGATCAGATTTAATTAAACATTCGCTAAAAATATTAAATATGGAAATGTATTTTGAAAAAGTGTATGGTAACACGCCTGATTTAAAATATTCTAAAAGAGATGTTGTTGAGATGGCAAAAAAGAATCTTGATGGCGCAGATTACATGATTGGCGATAAAGAAGAAGATATACTATCAGGAAAAGCTGTTAAAGCCAAAGCAATTTATGTAACATGGGGAATGACTGATTCTGATTTCAAAGGCATGGCTGAGTTTTCAGTTGATAAACCTGAAGAGATATTGAAGATTATTAAGTAAACATATTCTAACAAAAACAGTTTTCATAATAATAAACTATATATAGAAATATAATCTAATAAAGAAAATGTTTGAAGCTAAATTTAAATTAAAACACAAAGGTTGCTGGACAGGCGGATTAACTAAGTTCAAAAGTAAATTTATAACACATAACGCTATTAGTCTTAATGAAGGATTTGTCCAAGATATAACTGAAGTTTTTCTAGAAAATACAAACGAAGCTACACAAATTAAAAAATATTTTAAAAATAATAAATTAATACAAAAATACGAGATATTAGAAGAAACAGAAACAAAATTAGTTATTCAACTTTTTACAAACACCAGTAATATTAAATCAATAGCAAACATAGTGCTTAAAAATAAATGTTTCTTATCAAAAAAAGTTCCACTTATTGATAGTTATGAAATTTGGACTATTGCAGCACCAAAAAAGACAGCCATAAGACATGCACTTGATGAAGTAAAATCATTAGGGACATTCAAATTGTTATACATAAAAAAATCTACATTCGATGGATTTAATTTATCCCCTAATCAAGAAAAAGTTATTAACTTAGCAATAGAATTAGGATATTATAATTGGCCAAAACATATTTCTATTCAAGAACTAGCTAAGAGACTAAAACTTAGTAAACCAACTGTGGCAGAACATTTACGAAAGGCAGAAATAAAGATAATAACCAAAGAATTTAATAAATAAAACCTAACATGTTAGGCTAAAAGTAGTTATAATACCATACTATTTCTATATTGTGATAAAATGTTAGAAGATGAGTTTGAAACAGAACAATGGCAAATAGAGTTATATTATCAAATCGAAAATGCTTTTATAAAAAAAGATATAGATAAAAATAATTTACGGAGCAACGGATATTACTATGAATTAGAGTATAATAATCTAAAAATAGATTTTTGTATCCAAACATTAGGATATAATGGTGGTGCAAGATTTGTTGGAGAAGCATATAATACAAACGTACAATCCGAAGAACAAAAATCAGAAATGAAAAATAATCTTGAATCTAAAGAAATAAAAGGATCTGAAAACCAATATTTAGATTTAATAAGATATTATAACTATAGAGATATATGTATATACGGCAATGATGCTCAAACATTGATAACTAAATTAATAACTACAGTAGAAATGCCTATAGAAGAGTATATTCGTAAAATTTTCTAATAGTTCGTAAACTTTCCGACTTTTTCTAGGAAAGATTAATTAATGAAATATAGTTCCCAATAGAATAGCATAATATTTATATAGTAGCTATAACTACTATATAACATGAATAAAACAACCATTCAAATAAGCTCTGAAACGCTTGAGAGATTAAAATCTATGAGAACACATCAAAAACAATCATATGATGAATTACTAAACACCATCATTGATGAAGTGGAAGAAGAAACACTTAGTGAAACAGAAATAAATGAAATAAAAAAGTCCCTAGAAGAAATTAGAACAGGAAAAACATACACTATTGAACAAGTCGCAAAAGAATTAGGAGTCAAACTATAATGTATAGCATAGAATTCTCGAAAAGCGCGAAAGACTTTCTCAAAAAAATTCCAAAGCAAGATACAGAGATAATATTAAGAAAGATCTACGAATTAAAAGAAAATCCATTTCGATTTCTAAAAAGACTCGAAGGACACAAATTATGGCGTCTCAGAATTTTAAAATATCGAGCAATAATAGACATCATAATCTCAGGCAATAAAATAGTTGTTGTTTATATTGGCTATAGAAAGAATGTTTATGAGAATATATAACATTAAATTATCTATAATTGAATATATTTTCCATTAATAACCTCGAATTCATACACACTAGTATGAAGACTATCTTCTACTTTTCCAAAATCAGAAACAGGTTTGTTATATATGACGGTTAATAATGCTTTTATCATACCATTGTGAGATGCAACTACAATAGTTTCATCTTTCAAATATTTCTTTTCAATAAATTTAAGAAATTTTTTAGCTCTTATGCACATTGATTTATCTGTTTCAACGCCAGTTGGAAGATTATTCCAATCCCAATTTTGTGGAAAAATTTTTCCCTCATATTTCCCTACAAATCTTTCTCTTATTCGTTTATCTAAAACAATTTTTAAGTGTGAATGATATTTTAATATCTCTTTTGCAGTATCTATTGACCTATTAAGATCGCTAGAATAAATTGCATCAATTTTCTTATTCTTTAATTTTAAACCAAGTTGTTTTGCTTGCACAATACCTTTTTTAGTTAAAGTGCCATGTATTTGACCTTGACAAATATGTTTAACATTCTCAATTGTTTCTCCATGGCGAGTAATAATCAAATGCATAATTGAATTAAGAGTCTAGTTAATTAAAAATCTTACGAAATAGAATGATTATATCATAATATAAGTTATTAAAAAAAAAACATTATCCACTATGTATCTCAACAACATCTAGATGTTTTAACGCATAATCTCTTCCAACAGGTAATCTTCTCTTAACATCAATTGCTTTAATGAAATTCTTACCAAAATCAGTATGTAATCTATATGCGAAATCAAGAGCAGTTGTTTTTGGCGGCATTAAAAAGCAATCAGGAAGTACTCTTCCGTATTGGTCAGTTAATTTATTTACTCCACCAGGGAATATTGCAATATATTTTAATAAATCTAGAACTGCAGCGTTAATTGCTTCTTGAACGCCAGTTGATCCCATCTTTTTTAAGACGTTATCTCGAATAAAATTTAATGCAAACTTTTGTTTTTCAGTTAATTTTGATTCATCAGTAAATGTAAAATCAGAAGTTCCAGGAACATAATGTATTAATTGATGTTTACTAGCTTCCTTTAATGCTAGTTCAGATTCAGCACTACAAGAAATAATTATTAATTCAGGATGTTCTTTTTTTATTCTATGATAATTTTCTTGAGCTTTTGGAATATCCATTTTGTTTGCTGCAATTATCATTGGCTTAGTTATTTTCCTTAGAGCTTTTGCAATATTCATTAGATCATCATTAGACCATAAAGATACTTTATCTTTTGGTAAACCCAATTTTTTAATTACATCTTCAACCATTTCTTCAGTTACCATTAAGCCAGATAATTGTTTACCTAAAGCTTTACATGGGTCGGCATGTTCTTGTTGCAATTGTCTTGCAAATCTATCCCAACCTTTATTTAGTATTCCTAAATACCAGAAATCAATTTCTTCTTCTAAAAATTTAATATCATCATATGGATCTCTTGAGCCAATTGCGGATGGTTCTCCACGTTCATTAGTTGCGCCTGCAAAATCTACAACATGAATTAATGCGTGTGCTTGTCTTACATCATCTAAAAGTTGATTGCCAAGACCTTTTCCTTCGTGAGCTCCTGGAACGAGTCCCGCTACATCAATTACATCAACAGGAACAAATCTTTTGTGATCAATACAAAATCCTTCTCGTGGATTACATTGAGTATTAAAGAATGTGTCAGTACAATCAATTTTAACAAAACCTACACCATGATTAGGTTTAATTGTTGCAAACGGATAATTAGCTATTAAAACATCCATTAAAGTAGCTGCTTTAAAGAAAGTTGACTTGCCAACATTGGCCTTGCCTACGACGCCTATTTGCATGATATCACTCCATATTCTTGAATTTTTTTCTTAAAATAATTATCTTTTCTGTATTCAGATTATTAATGTATGATTTTAACTCTAAAATTGTTGATTCTGCTCTTTTAATAAAACTCATTGCAGAATCTTCATTCAATTCTAAATTAAAAGTATCGGTAACATAATACTGTTTATCAATACGCTCTTTTTTAGCAATTAGCAAAGATTTCTCAATAGAATTAAGAGAAAATATCTTTCGTATTAAAATTATTGAACCAGCATGTGTTTCAGATTTTATTCCTACTTTAAACAGCAATGCTAAAACAGAATTATACATTCCAAAATATGCTTCTCCTACAGAATTCTCATATAATTGAGCTTTAAATAAAATCTTTGAAGATTTTAAACAATTATCCGCCTTAATAATATACGATTGACATATTTCAAGTGAAGGTTCAACTAGAGAAATCTTTTGTTCTAATTTCAATTTATTTAAAAAATCCGATTCTGTCATAATATGACTCCACACCTTGGAGTATGATATGATTTTTTATTATTTCTTTAATCAATAAAGAGTTAACATCAAAACCACCTAATTTAACACTTATTCTCGTATCTAGGTATTCTAATTCTTTTTTTAAATCTTTGTTTTCAGCATCAACAAATATATCGATATCACTATCCTTTTTAGCAGAAAATTTGGCGTAACTTCCAAATAAAATTATCATTTTATCAGTTTGTGAAATAATACTAATCAATAAAGGTTCTAAAGTATTATTTTGTGATAAAAACTTAAGTAACTTATAATTTTCGGCATTATAAACATATTTTCTTGCATAAAGTGTTTTTTTTATTGAATATTGCTTATTTTTTCCAATAATTTTTGCATCTAAAATATTCACAGATTCTAAATAAGAAAGATGATTTTGAAGAGAAGATAATGAAGTATCTAATAACTTAGCAATAGCTCTACCGTGCAAAGATTCTCTTAATAATATTAAAATTATTTCAAAATCGATATCGACCTTAAAAGTGTTCATATGACTATAAATAAGGTCGTAGGTTTATAAAGTTAATGAAAAAGTATAAAGAAATAGAAAAATAGTAAGACAAATACCAAAAATATAAACTTATTTGCGTTTCAAAATATCATTGATTTCGTTATTCAATGAATCTTCTTTACTTAGAACTTTTTCTTGTTTGATTGTTTCTTGTTGTTTCTTTTTATTATTCTCTTTTAATTTAAGTTCTTGTTCTTCTACATATCTTTTTTGTAAAAGGGCATCATTGTCTTTGCTAACACTAGAAATTATCTCGCTATCTAGAAAATTAAGATATTCTCTTCTTACAAAACTTTTGTTTTCTTTACTTAAAGTAGTAAATGGAAGAGTAATAATAGAAGTTCTTGAAGGTTTTAATAATTTAAAATCAATAGCTCTTTCATAATCTTCACTATTTGTTATTTCTTTTGATTTAATAGATTCTTTTACAATAAAATCGCCAAACCATTCGGAAAGTAATTTTTCTGAACTAAGAGTCTTATTAACAGAATCAACAGGATAAGTACAATCAAAACATATAAAACCCATATTCTTTATATGAAAATCTTTAATAAAAGTAGTGTATTGATCTTTATATATAATAAAAGATGCTTTAAGTGTATCCCATTTAAATTCAGATAAGCTTATTGTTGCATTATCTAAGGAATTCCTTAAAGAATATCTATCTTTACATGGCTGAGTAATCAGTATATATAAATTAGATAAATTTTCTTTAGATAAGTTTTTCTCTTTTGCATACCATGTGTTAAAAGATTTATCTGTAATTTCTAATGCTTGAGAATTTGTCTCAGTAAATATATTTGTAACAGTATTTTTTCCACCTTGTTCATAAAAACCATAGAAATCAGTCACATATGGAAAACCATAACCCCTATTAATTCCGAGTAATTTATCTTCATGAACAACACTATAAATACGATTATTATCAGAACGCTCTATTCTGTATCCTGCCTTAAATACAACATCCTCAGTCCAACTAAAAGTGTGATTTAAATCATAAGTTATTTCTTCGCCATTAATTATTTCTTGGCGTTCATACATCTTTTGTTCTAATCTTGCTTGTTTAGTTAAATAATGCGTAATATTATTTTCTTTTGGAATAAATAAATAATCTGTAGCAGCATAAATTCCGGCAGCAGCAATAGTTGCATATAAAGTGTTTTTCAATTTTATTATTATAGTCATTTGTTCATCTCGCACATAGTTAATTTGTTACAATATTAATTAAAAAAATAGATAAAAAAATCATAATCTTACTTACCAAAATACTTTTTTGCTAACACAGAGTCGGATTTAGCTTTTGCATCATAATCTCGTTTTTTTGAAGCAGCATTCAAAACAGGAATTGTATCTCTTAAATGATGATAATGTTTATTTGCTTCAATAAATAATTCGCTATCTTTAGAAATTATTTTCTCAGGAACCCATTTTCCCACTTGGCTTATAGGAATTATGTCTAAATAATCAATATTATTATCATTATTATTATCCTTATAAATTATTTTTGTACTATCTGCTAAAATTTCAATCATTAAGTAAGAAGAATCCCCCTTGCCCTGATGTCTTCTACTAGTTTTTTCTGCATATACACGTGATTTTCCAATAACACCCTTGTATTCTACAATTGTTTTAGTAGGATCACTACAAGAAGAAAGAGCAATTAATCCTACACCTGCATATATTGCAACATTATGTTTTATACTATCTTTTATTTGTGTTAATTTATCAGTTATGTCTTGTTTGATATTATTCATTTTATTACCTCTATATATTTAAAAATGGTACACAGTCAACATATGATACTCATTCATTGACAATTTTTTATTTGTTGTTTGTTCTATAACACCCTTATACTCATTTGCTTTTTTAGAAAATGCATCTAATTCCGAATTCAGTTTTTGTTTGAATATTTGTGAAGTAGGTTTTGCAGTTTCTGTTTTCGGATTATACAAATCCTGAGTTTTTAACGAATGATAAATATCTGTATCTTCTTCACTAAACTTGTTTTTCATAGGATAAAAACTTGAGCCAGTACCAAATAATCTTACCATATGTACAGATACATCTCCAAAATAATTCCTACCATTTTTTTGTATGTTAGATATCATTACATCAGTATGCGTTCCTCTAGAATTTACATCTAATGAGCCTGATGCTAAAAGCATAGATTCACGCTTTTCAGAAGAATTTTTATTAACATAAGGAGTAGATTCTTTAAATTCAACTTTTGGATCTTTTTTTGAATAATCTTTGCTCAATACACCCACCAGATTATCAAATTCAGTACTCATACCATTAAGCCATCCACTTGTTAATGGAACTTGAGGAATAGTGAAAGTTGATCTTAACGCATAATTTGCTTTGTAAATTAATCTTGTTGGACCTCCACCATACCATCCACCTTCTGTTCCACCATAACCTAGATTTACATTCGGAATAATATTAGATACTATGTGATATGCGTTTTTATCGTCCCATACATAACTAATACAATTTGTTGCAATTTTATCGTTCGTTAATTTATCCGTTAATTCTTTTTTATGTTTTAAAATTGTTTTAGCACCAACGGTTAAAGCTTTTTGAATTTCTTCTTTATTTTGTGTCATTTTTATACCTCGTTTGTTTATACTATTTTATTTTAATTTATCATTCAAGTAAGAATTGTTTGTATTACGACCCTGAACTTTTCCCACAGGTATTCCTTTAATTATAGAACGATAAGAACTCCAATCACACCAGTGTTCAGTATCATATCTTATGAGTCCGACACATCCTCTATTCATTAAATCTTTTAGAACTAAAACCATATCTCTGTTTAACTCTTTAAATCCTAGCTTCATGGAATCTATAACAACAGGTTTCACAGGTACACCAGTATCTAGGATATAATGTTTTTCACCTTTCAAACCATTATACTCCTCTAAACTACCTAGAAAGCAATCTAAAGTTGAATAATATCTTATCAATTTATCATTTTCTAATTCTTCTTCCATTAATGCTTTAAAAAATCTCATTATTTCACCTTTTTTTAATATCAATATATTCTAAGGCTGTTTGCCCGACTAAATAATTATTTGATTGTATTTTGTTATCTATAGCAGTTATTACTGTCTCTGCTTCTTTTCTTATGCTGTTTACTGTATCTTTTTTAGATAAGTAGGCTAATTCGCCAGCCACCAAAGCTACTGCCATAAATCCTATATATGCTGCAGGAGAAGGAGATATATTCATTCCATATTCAAAACCATAAATTAACCTAGCTACTCCAAAAGTCGGTATTGACAAAAGAAAGAAATTAATTTGAGGAAGTATATCCGTATAGTTATCTAGTCCTAATTCCAAAGTTCTTTTAGACGTCAAAAAATCATTACTTGATTTATATTCTTTTAGAAATTCCTCTAATTGTATAACGTTTATTGAATTAGTTGATTGAGTTATTGGATTATTTCTTTTAACAATTAAATCATTTTTTTCGCTTAAAAAAACAACATCAGTTAAGGAGTTATTTGAATAATCTCTTACTGTAGACTCCAAAGTATTCTTTTGTTCATACATTAACCATCTCATTTGATTGAGTGTAAAAGAAAATATTCCGCCAAAAGGATTTCCACCATACATTCCTGTAGTTTTTTCATTCGTTCTATCTTCCCGAACTAAATTAAATCCTGATGTTTCAATAATTTTTGCTAAATCTTCCAATTTATGTGTTTGAATCTTCAGTTCAGGTAATGGTTTAGGTAATTTATAAATACCAGTCATGTTTGTTCACATCCTATTTATTTTTCATAATTAATAACTTAATAATCAACATTAATAGTCAGCAATAACATTCAAGGACACCTTGAATTGCTTGTTACCACTAATACATGAATACATATTCAGTATTAATAGTTTTTCCATATTATTAATATGGATACTATTATTTTCGTAAATTTTATATAGAGAACGTGTTTTAGATAGATTATGAAGCGAAAACTCATACTTCAAGGTAAAACAGGCCTTACAATATATCTTCCAAAGAAATGGACAGATAAATACGAATTAAAACCTGGAGAAGAAGTAGAAATAACCGAAGTTGAAACAAATTTAGTTATTAGTTCTAACCAAATATCAAATAAGAGTAAAACTATTGAATTAACACTTGAAAAAGGGCGAGATAGTAAACAACGTCTCCTATTACTAAATGCCTACAGATCAGGATTTGATAAAATAAGAATAACTTATGAAGGAAAGCAAGAAGAATTAAATAAAATTGTAACTAATACAATGCTTGGGTTTGAAATCTTTAAAATCAACGAAAACAAATATTCAATTGAAAGCGTTGCAGAGCCAAATTTTGAAGATTTTGAACGAATAATAGAAAAAGTATTTTTTATATTACTCGAGATATACTCAAACATAGAAACTAATATAACAACTCACGTTCATAACATACAAAAATATGATAATTTCTTAAAAAGACTTCTTAGTAAAAATATCTTTCGAGCCAAAAATCCTTTTGCATATTGGCAATTTCTAAGTCAATTAACACAGATAGCAAGAATATGTCTGCATTTAAATAATAGGATAACAAAAAATCATACAATTAAAAATGATAAATACATTAAATTTAGTACAGATGAACGTAAACTTATTTTATTTGCAGAAGATATGACAAAACATCTACAAAAAGCATATTTAACTAAAAACTTAACAGAATTAATTAAAATTCACGAAATAGAAGAACAAATAGAAGAGCAAGAACAAAAATATTTGAAAAATGCATTAATTGGACATTACCTATTAAGTTTGTGTCGTCAAATATATCTGACAACAAGTCCACTTAGTGGCATAATTCAAAAGGAAGAATAAGATACAATAGTATAAACCTAATTTAAAAAAAACAGATTATAATTAATTAAACATTACTTCTGACTTCATCGAAAGTTCTAATTGTAATTTATCTTCGTATTTTTGAATGCTATAACTAAAATCCTCATTTTCAAAATCCATTGCAGCCTCTAAAATACTAGAAGGAATTGCATTATTCAAATTCTTTGCGGTCAAAGATCTGACATTATTTAATAATGGATTAAAATATTTATAATCATTATGTTGTTCCATGCCTAATTCTTGCATACAACTCTGAAACATAGAATAATTATGATAAAAATCAAAATAATTTACTACAACATCTTTAAAATTATCTGTATTTGAAAGTCTCTTCATAGCATAACCAAGATTTCTAATAGCTTGATATGCTCTTGCTGAAGTTAGGTATTTTTTATAATCAAGAGCATCAATATTTGCACCTAATTCATTTCTAACATTTATTCTAGCATCAATTAAACCTTGCTTTTGATCTTCTCTAAATGGATTTAATAATGGTCCAAGAGGTGTTAGCACTGGAAGAATTGAACCAGTAAGAGGACTAGCAACAATATGTGACGGAATATATGAATCAATTATTAATGCATCAGCTTCTTGCATTGACATGTATTTAACACGATTAAAATCATTTAAAAGTATTTTTCCTCTATCCGAAGAATCTTTTAAATTATTTGATAATTCTGCATCAGCATTTTTATAAAATTCATTTTTAGGTTTTATATCAAGACTCCAAGAAGCATATTTTTCAAAACCTTTTATAAGTAATTCAGTCAAAGGTTCTAATGAAGAAATTAATTTTTCATCTGCATTCGGAAGCATTTCTAGCATATTAACTAAATATTCATCTTTTTTTGTAAAAGTAGAATTAAACTTTTTATATACTCTATGATTTTGTTGCATTAAAAGAAGATCTGCTAAATCAGAATTATCTTTATTTGAAGAAGTATTCAAAGCAACATCTAATTTTCCATCAGCATTAGCACCAAGCACAGATAAATCAAGTCCTTTTTGATAAAACTTATTCATATAATCTTCTTGTATTTTTTCTTTTTCGGATAAAGTTGACGCCATGTATATATCTGCAAAACTTAAAGAATATAATCCTTCTAGCACCACATCATATCTATTAGCTAAACCTAGATTTTCTATTTGTAGTCTTCCATTTTGAAGTTCTATTTTTGCAACGGAAAATCCTAAATTCGAAACTAAATTACTAACTTCTTGCTCTAAAAAATTATCAAGTAAATCATTATTATCTTTATTTACATGAGAATAAGATTTAGATTTGTAAGTGTAAGGCGCTACTTGTTTAAAAGAAGAATCAGATTTTGAAACATTACTTTCAGTTCCACCATCGGATAAATCTAAATTATCTTGAATATCGCCTATAAAAGTAGTATTTCCAAAAGTATTAGCATCAGATGCTTGATTAACCATAGAAGTAATAGCATTAATATATAGTTCACTAACTGATCTTTTCTGCCACTTCGGGCTTACAATGTGTTCTTTTAGTTGGTTATAGTCAATCATTTTAGTATAATCAATTAAGTTCTTTTAGCTATAATTATCTAGGTAAGAAGAGTTTATAAATGTTTCGGAAAAGTTGTTACTAGACAGTCATAACTAGGACTTGTGCGCTTTTCAGGGCGTGTGTCTTTGTTATTCGCAATCTTTTCCGCAGAAATTGTGCGAATTGCCTGAGCGTTTTATTTCGGCTCAATTTGGTTTCTTTAAACTTTTAAGTTCTGCCACATCGAGCAAAACTAATACTTGGATACACGATGATTTTTATAAATCTTGTCATTCTTAACGGAAAAATTGAGCTTTGAAAATTATCAATTTAATTGTGATTTTAAGGTTTTTATATGTCTATTATATTCTTTTGTTGATATTTCATTAGAAAATTTTGTATCTAATAGTATTAGGATTTTATTTCTAAGATTATATGTATCTGCTGTTTTAGCGTATGCAACCCAACCTTCGATGGCATCATAAATTTCATCGTATTCTACATCGTTATTTTCATATTCTAATATTAGTTCATTTAATGTATTCTTGAATTTTCTTATATTACATTTTTTTAATAGTTTATGATGATTGAATAATCTTAATCCTAGAAAGATTATTCCATCGTTTATGTGTCGTATTTTAGTTTTTTCTGGATGTAGTACTATATCTAATTGTTCTTGTAGAAATGTGTTGATTGTTTCTTTATATTTTTCTAGTTCATTTTTTGAGTTTGATAATATTACGAAGTCATCAACGTAACGAATATAATATTTTATCTTTAGAGTATGTTTTACATATTGGTCAAGTTTATCTAAGTATACATTAGCAAAGAATTGACTTGTTAAATTTCCTAAAGGCATACCTTTTCCCGTCGTGTTTGTACTTTGATGTTTTAGGGTTATATTTATTAATTGTAATATTTGTTCATCAAAAATCTTTTCTTTTAGTATTGATATTAATTTTTGATGATTGACTGTTTCAAAATATTTTTTAATATCTGCTTTTAGAATGTATGCGTCTCTAGTATTATTTTTTGATATTTTTCTTTTGAAATATTCTAATCTTTTGATTGCTTTTATTGCTCCTCTGTTTATAATGTTGGCATAACTATCATGTATAAATCTTCTTTCTAGAATTGGTTGGATTATATTACATAGTGCATGATGTATTACTCTATCTCTAAAATCTGATCTACTTATGGTTCGAGTTTTTGGATCTCTGATTACAAATGTTTCAAGCGGTCTTGGTTGATATGTTTTTAATAATAGTTCTGATTGTAATTGTAATAAATTTTCTTTGAGATTTTTTTCAAACTCTATAACATATAATTTTTGTGTCTTATGTTTTCTAGCTTTTTG
The DNA here is from genome assembly GCA_963777125.1 of uncultured archaeon. Taxonomy (GTDB): domain Archaea; phylum Nanobdellota; class Nanobdellia; order Woesearchaeales; family UBA9642; genus UBA9642. The sequence continues at coordinate 33,104 of CAVZPN010000050.1, forward strand.
ATATGCTAGATATAAATTATCATAAGAAATAAGTTTATTGTATAATTGCATTTTATGTGTCTGCCTGGATTATTAACAAGAAACGCGCATTGTTATTGAGGTTATTATTACCATTAGCATTGGAATTATTGTCTGCGCACCGGCTTGCCCGCTGCATCGCGCTCGATCACCATGCCGCGTGTCATGATCCATTTCCAGCTGCCGTCCTTGCACTTCACCCTGTGCTCATTGATGTAGGCGGGGGTGATTCCGTCAAAGTGCGCCTGACGGTCGCGCTCCAGCTGGGCCAGGTCATCGGGGTGTGTCAGCATGTCAAATTCGCTGGCCCGATTTTTAAAGTCGCCTTCCTCGTACCCGTACATTTCCACGTACCGCTTGGAGTACACCTCCACCCCGGTCTGGATGTACCAGTCCCACATGCCGTCGCCGGTGCTTTCCAGCGCCAGCTTCCAGCGGGCCTCTGTTTCACGCAGCTCAAGTTCAATGCGTTTGCGCTCGGTGATGTCCACCACCACGCCGCTGCGCATGGTGCCGCCGTCCCTGTCACCAATCCAGGTGGAGGTGACATGCACCCATTTGATGAAACCCATCGGGTGACGGATGCGGAACTCGGACAACATGGGCAACCTGGAGGTGCTCGCCTGCGCGAACTCCTGGGCGAGTGCCGCCGCGTCTTCGGGGAGGCGGAAGTTTTCCAGCACCTGGGCGTTGGCCAGGACAGCCTCGGGGGTGACACCATACAGGTCGACCACGCCATTGCTCACAAAGCTGTAGCGGTGGGTGCCATCAAGGTAAAACGTGACCCGGTACACCATGCCAGGCACCTGGGATGTGATCTGGCGAATGTTCTCTTCACTGGCTCGCAATGCCGCCTCATGTTGCTTGCTGACGGTGATGTCCTGAATCACGCTGGTGCGCTTGACCACCTTGCCCTGCGCATAGGTCAACATGCTGCGCGAGTGCACCCAGATGTGACGCCCTTTGGCCGTGATCATCTCCAGTTCGAGGTCGTGGGGGATGCCCTTTTCAAACACGTCCTGGATCGCACCCTTGACCTTCACGGCTGACTCCGGCGTGAAGAATTTCAGGGTCGTGGCGGTCGTCGGCGTGTATTCTTGGGGGGAGGTCTCCAGGATTTGGTACACCTCATCCGTCCAGTAGACCTTGTCGTTGACGACATCGACCTCCCAGCCCCCCATCTGGGCCATCACCTGAGTGGTTTTCAGCAAGCTGTGCAGGCGCTCCCGCTCTTCCTGGGCCCGGGTGAAGAGGGTCAGGTCGGTCACGGTTCGCACAATGCCGCCGCTCTCCAGCGCCTGGGTTTTCACTTCCAGCACCTTTCCGGCGCGGGTGGTACGGGTGTAGGCCCCCAAGTGAAGTGCGTTGTCCGTCATCGGGTCTGACGTGACGATCGCCTGGTGCAATGAAGGCATCGCACGGGCACTTTGGTCGTCAAAGTCACCCCGTTGCCATTGAAACCGCGCCAGCTCGGCCAGGGTCGGATGGGATGCCAGCAATTCGGGCGGCAAATCCAGCAGCTCACACAGTTGTTGGTTGAACGTGCTGACGCGCCCGGCCGCATCGACCACCAGAATGCCCTGGCTGATGGTGCCGAGCGTGGTCTGCAACAGGTTTGTTTTCTCGGCCAACTGGCTCTGCAATGCGCGCATTGGCGCATCCATCGGCTCAGGGGCTGTTGGTGTGGGTGGGCGTGTGATTTGGTCTGACATGAACGCGAAGACCTCTATCATGCCGGACAATCAAACCATGGCAATTGGCATGACCCCAAGTTCAGCAATCAATGTGACAAAGGCCCTGTTTCAGGCCAAAAATCTGAGCAAGCGTTATGGCGATGCCACGGCGGCGCCGAGATCAGCGCGCTGATTGCCGAAAGCGAAGCCTTTGATTACCTCGACGCGCCAATTCTCAGGCTTGGCGGCGTCGACTCGCCCATTCCCTACAATCCGACTCTCGAAAAAGCCGCCGTGCCGCAAACCCCGGAATTATTGAACAGGTCCCGCAATCTGGTGAAGGGCAGGATTTGACCCATGCCTGTCGAGGTCATTCTGCCCAAGGTCGACATGGACATGGCCACCGGCAAGATTGCCAAGTGGCATGTCAAGGAAGGCGACGCCGTCAAGAAAGGCGGATTGCTTTTCGAGATTGAAACCGACAAGGCGGCGATGGAATCGATGTGCCCAGCGACGGCATCATCCGCAATATCATGGCTGCTGAAGGAGCCGTTGTGCCGGTCGGACAAGCGGTGGCGCTTATCTATCAGGATGGCGAAGGCGCTTCGGCCCCCGTTG
>CAVZPN010000051.1:0-34843 GCA_963777125.1 uncultured archaeon
CCTAATACTTTAGGAGCATACAAACTGACTTGGTCTGTATTATAAACCATATAGTCTAAAAGAACATCAGTATAATCCTTAATAAATAATTCTCTTTCCATTATTTCTTGATATTGTAGTTCTTCAATTTGACTTTTAATACAATAATCACCTACTAAACTTATCATTAAGATTATTGCTAATAATATATTAATAACTTGTTCACGTTTTTTATCCATAACTTACTACAAGATATGTTATTTATATATTTACTTACAAAGTCTTTTAAAATTCAATAATTCTGTTAATATTTGTATGGCTATAACTAACTTTTTAAAGTTCTATGCTTCTTCTAGAATTATGGTTAAGATTATAAAAATTCCTTTGAAATCTGAATCAAAAAATAGTAATAAACCCCAAAAATTAAGTTGTAGAAATATAATAGAAATTATTGGCATTATATTTTTTGCAAGTTATGTTTATTATTTTCAGAATAAATTTACAGCTTCTATAATAGGAGCGATAATATTTCTAATATTCTTTGCAGCGATGGAATATAATACTATCAAAGAATCTTTAAAGAAAAAATTACTTAATTCTGACAGTAAATCGAGCAAAAAATTTGATTACTATTTTTTTATCTTTTACATTATTTCGGTTATGACAATATTATTTTTATTAAGTATTATTATATTAACTTTACAAATATTAATGCCTCTTCTAGTTTTTAATATAGGTCCTACAGTAATAGTGTTAATTTTAAGCATAATTATGATGGCAATGTATTTATTTTTATTAATAGCACCGTTCTATTTATATCACAAAATTATAACGCTTTTTAATAAAAAAAATAAATTCAAAGTATGGTTTGTTATTACACTTGCTTTGATGATTTCATTTATTGTTATAGGCTCTCTTTTTTTAGCCACAATATTTACTCCACAAACATATGTTATTCTTACAGTTACGGCCAATAATCAGAGTGCAAAACTATTGTGTGGTATAGATAATACTCCTTTGATTGCTGAGAATTTTATTGATTGTGGTCAACCTACTGATAATGTTAAAAACATAAGCTCCATAAATATAACTTATTATCTAAGAGATAATAGTATAATAACTAGAAATTTTAATCAACAGAGAATTACTATTCCAGAAAAAACGGCTAGAATGGATATTTCAATTTATTTAAATTCTGAAAATAATACTATTACACAATTGAATGGAAGTACTAATATTGCTATTCCAACATATTCTGAACGTGAAGAACAGAAAAAAACGTTCCTAACTTTTTTATTAGGACTCTTCGCAGTAATGTTTATAACCATACCTTTGGTTATAAAACAATTAAGAGACTTATTTAATGAGTAATTATTTCAATGAAAAATGATCTGTCTTGTTCTCTAAATAAAAAATGTTCTATTCCCGCTAAAAGTCTGGAGGGATTTTTTGAAATTCGAGCACAAAAATAGCGATTTAGGGTGGAATTCTGGGGGTACTCGGACGAGACATGAATTTTTTATCGACAATAAGAAAAAAAATAAATTTGTTAGAAAAACAATAATATTACACCCAAAATCCCTCTAGAAAAAGTCTCTATTTCTGGGAAAATCCGGGTATGTAAACAGGCTAAAAGTGATGAATTTCTACAATTGAGGGTATGAAAGTGGGCATCCACTTCAAGCACAAAATATTTCATAATTTTTTATTTTTATTAAAATAATTTTTGGGTATGTAATTAATCATCCCCCTAAAATTTCAAAATAATATACATGCTATTCCCGGCAAAAATCAGGAGGTATTTTTTAAAATTCTCGCACAAAAATAGCTATTTTGGGGGGTATTCTGGGGGTACTCAGACGAGATATAAATTTTTAGTAGAGGATACAAAAATTTGTAATTAAGTTGATTAATAGTTTTTAATTAATTTTTTAAACTGAGTTGATTCTTTAGGTTTATGCGTAAATTACTCGATCGGTATGAATCAAATAATTGGAAAAGAGAACTACACTTTGAAAAATTAAAATCTAAATTTGAACCATTAATTAAAGATTTTCAGAGTTATCAACCAGACCTTAGAGAATTCCTAGTCGAGGATGCATTTAAAGCAGAAGAAATTTCTATATCTACAACATATTTAGTTTTCGATGCAAAACAATGGAAACATTGGAAACGCACAAAAGATATAAAAGATTTGAATTTATTAGGTTATATTACTATTCTTACAGATAGTATACGATTGGACGGAGATTTAAAAGAACAATTTAGGGTGAAAGGAATAGAATACAAATCACTACCCGCACTTAAAATAGGAAGATTGTGCGTAGATGATAATTATTTAAAAAGAAACATTGGTACATGTATTCTAACATGGGTCGTATCAAAAGTTATTCATATGAATTTAGAATGTGCATGTAGATTTATTACTTTAGATTCAAAAAGACACAAAGAATCTTGCAAAGATTCGTATCATTTTTATAGAAAAATAGGATTTAAAATATTAAAAAGAAAAGATAAATCCGAGGAAGAAGTTATTAAACAAAATAGCGGGGCAACTTCGATGTATTTAGATTTATATCATATTATAAAGGCATTTAAAGATAGACAGAAAAAAATAATAAGTAAAGTTATCACTACAGAGTAAAAGAAAGATTTATAAATGTTTAAGATATACGTACTATGAGAGGAAACAAAATGGCAAAACCAATTAGATCGACACCAACACTTACAAATGGACAAGCAAAAGATTTTGTAAGAGAAATGATGTCAATGGAAAAAAGAAAGCCGAATAAGCAAGAACAATTCTTAATAGACGTAGTTATAGCTAATCAGTAAATTTATCTTTTATCTCCATCATTATTTCTTTAGTTATTATCATCTTTATTTCATTCATATTCTTTCTAAAGTTCATTAATTCTTCTTCTAGTTCGCCTATTCTTTCTTTTAATTTTCCAGTTTCATTCTCATATACTTTTTTTGCTGATGCTCTTTCGTATGCTCCACTCATTCTAACATATGTTTTTAGTTCATCCGATGATAAACTCCACCCATAACGATGAGCTAACTTCAATGTGTCTCCATCTAACTCACGTGCATAAAAAGTTGCAGAACTATGTCTAAAGAGATGTGGTGTGATTCTTCTATGTAGTATTTTTTGTGATCTTTCATCAAGTATTTTTCTAACTGTGCTGTATCTTTTATTTATTAATAATTCTTCATCTGATAATCCTTTGAAGTATGTGCTGTTGTAGAATTGTTGTATTTCTTCTGTGAATAAAGGTATAGGAATTTTACGAACATACGTTTTAGATATATTACATTTTATCCAGAAGCATTTTTTTGTTCCATCGTATTCTTCCCATGTTAAATCTTTTTTTCGAACAGAGAGCATCTCTGCTATTCTAAATCCTGAATCAAACAATATTAAAGTTAATAATTTATATTCTATTTTTTCAAATGCATTTGCTAAATTTATAGCATCATTGAAACTTATTATTTCTTTTTCTATTGGTTTTTCATCTTTTGAAATTCTTGTTTTTATCCAAACAACTTCTAAAGGATATATTTCATTGTTTCCTTTGTACCATTTCCACATTTGTTTTATGAATTTTTTAATATCGGATTTAGTGTTTCCCGAATATATTTTTCCTTCTTCAGTTCTAAACTCATTTCTATTGATTTTATTGATAAATTCTTCAAGTTCAACTCTTCCTACTTCAGAAATATTCTTTCCATTTAAGCCTCTTAAAACTGTTTTAAAACTATACCTTAATTTCTGTAATCTTCTTTTCGATAGTCCTTCGTTTAGGCAATGATTTTCGAATCTAACGAGTATTTCGTTATTAGTTTCCATAATACACCTTTAGAATGAGCTTTTTTAATAATATATATGCGCTCTGAAATGCGACTTTAATAGGTAAGCCCCCAGCGAGAGTTGCACTCGCGACCTTTAGATTACAAGTCTAACGCAATAGCTACTATGCTACGGGGGCATAGAATAGTGTTAGAACAAATATATGTTTTATAAAGTTTGTTGCTAATTACAATTAAACATTAACCCAAGCATCTTATTATTTCTTTCAAAATTCGCAAAATATATAAATAAGAACCAAGTAACTATATCGTAAGCGATATATCTTAACCGATATGGTATCTATTTTATACCGCTAAACATAAACAACAATATGATAAAAAACCAACTAAAAATAATTGTGTTGAAAAAGCTTGATGAAAAAAGTTTATCAGGATATGATTTAATTAAGGAAATACACACTTCTACAGGTTCATGGAAACCTAGCTTTGGCTCAATGTATCCTTTATTAAAAGATCTCAACACCAATAAACTTGTAACATTCAAAATAGTTAATAGAAAAAAAGTTTATTCTATAACTAAACTTGGAAAAATAACATTAAAAGATGCATTAGTAGCTAGCCAAAACATGATGAATGAAATGACACAGCAAGTGAAACTTATGAAAAATATTTGTAGTCAGAGTGAAACAAAACAATTTCAAACCATAATTAAAAAAATTCATAGTAATCCAGCAGTATTTGGTAAATTAACTGATGAAGTTGATAGACTTCAAAGAATAATGATGGAACATTTAACAAAGGGTAAATTCGAATCTAAAGAAAAAGAAATTAAAATAATATTAAATGATACAATATCTAAATTAAAAAAGGTGTAAGATGAATAATAAAAAGCCGATTATAGAACTAAGAGATGTTTGGAAAGTATACAAGGTTGGCGATGTAAAAGTAGAAGCTCTAAGAGGATTAAATTGGAAAGTATATCCTGGAGAATTTGTTGCAATTCAAGGTCCATCAGGATCAGGAAAAAGTACTGCCATGAACATGGTTGGATGTCTTGATATTCCATCAAAAGGACACATATTTCTAGATGGACAAGATATATCTAAATTATCAGAATCGGATTTAGCTCAAGTACGTGGTAAAAAAATAGGATTCATATTTCAAAAATTTAATTTAATAAATACTTTAAGCGCGCAAGAAAATATTATGTTACCGCTAATGTTTTTAGATGTTCCTGAAGATGAACGTCGCGAAATTGCAGATAAAATGCTCGAAATGGTAGAGCTTGATAAAAGAGGCGAACATAAACCTAATGAATTATCTGGTGGACAACAACAAAGAGTGGCAATTGCAAGAGCACTTGCTGTAAATCCTGATATAATACTCGCTGATGAACCAACAGGAAATCTTGACAGTAAATCAGGGGCCATGGTTATGAGTTTTTTAAAAAAATTACATTCGCAAGGAAAAACCATTGTAATGGTAACGCACGATGATAAACTTGCACAATATGCTGAAAGAATTGCAGTACTAAAAGATGGAGAAATAGTTGAAAATATTGAACATACCAAACATCCTAATAAAGAGTATAAAGAAAAAAATAATTAAAATTAAATTATAGGTGATATAAAATGAATAAACAAAATATGATGGGAATTATAGGATTATTATTAGTAATTATGATGCTACCTAATGTCTTAGCTGCGGGAGATTTAAGTTTAAGTATAAGCAAATACGATCCGTATCCTGCAACACCAGGAAACACAGTAAAAGTATGGATATTAGTACAAAATACTGGAACTACAGATGCTAAAAATGTTAAAATTGAAATAGTACCTCAAACACCATTTTCAGTATATAATCAAGAAAGTTCTCAAACAATAAGTATTCTTGGCTCACAAAAAGATTATTTATTAGATTTTAATCTTAAAGTTGATAATAAAGCACAAGAAGGAAATAACATATTAAAAGTAAAGTTCGGATACGATAATGCTGTCGTTCAAGAAAAAGATTTAAACATCTACGTACAAACTAAAGATTCTACATTAAGTGTTGAAAGTGTAAAAATAACTCCTGAAGAAATAGTTCCTGGTAGTGATGGAACATTAACTATTAGAGTAAAAAATACTGCTCCAGCAACAATGACTGATATTAGTATGAAATTACAATTGCAAGCAATTGTTGGCGCAACTATTGTTGATTTACCATTTGCACCAATGGATTCTGGAACAGAAAGAAGAATATACAAATTAGAATCGCAAGAAAGTACTGATTTTACATACACTTTAAGAGCATATCCTGATGCAGTATCAAAAGTGTATAAGATACCTTTCACATTAAGTTATTATGATGGTACCGGAACTCAAAAGAATAAAACTGATTATGTTGGCGTTATAATTAATGATAACCCAGATATTTCTGTAATGATTGATAAAACAGATATAACAAAACAAGTTAGAACTGGATCCATTACATTAAAGGTAGTAAATAAAGGTGTTACTGATATAAAATTCCTTAATATGATTGTACAAAAAAGCAGTAATTTCGAATTATTATCAAATTCAGACACAACATATCTTGGAAATTTAGTATCAGATGACTATCAAAGTGCAGAATATAAAATTGATTTAAAATCAACTGAAGCTAACATAATAGTTCCTGTGACATTACAATATCGTGATGCAAATAACAATTATTACGAAAAAACATTTAATGTTAATTTAAACACTATTGATAGTACTAAATTAAATCCTAAAAAAGGAATAGCAGGATATTCGTGGATTAGTATTATTATTGTATTATTAATTGGCTTTGGTGTATGGCGTTATCTTAAAAATAAGAAAGCTAAAAACAAGAAAGGTCAATTTTACCAATAAGTAAATTATATATTTTATTTTTTTATCTTTTATTAGTTTTATTGTATGTTTTAGTACAATTATTTATTATATATTTGATTGCAGTATAAGTCTATTATATTTAATTTATTATTGAGAATAAAATGTTTAACGACTATTTCAAATTAGCTTGGGAAAATATTACTCACCGTAAGATTAGATCTTTACTTACAATTCTCGGAATAGTTATCGGAATAGCAGCAGTTGTTGCGCTCGTTAGTTTAGGACAAGGAGTGAAAAAAGTTATTACTGATGAATTTGCAAAAACTGGAACAGATAAAATATACATAACACCAGGTTCAGGATTTAATTCTAATTCTAAAGGCATTATGCCATTAACCGAATATGATTCGGAAATTATTAGTAGAACAAAAGGAGTAAAAGAAGTTGCAGGAATGCTACAAAAAGGCGGGAGAATAGAATATAATAGAAATATATTCTTTCTTGGAATAATTGGAATACCCCTTGATGAAACAAAAAAATTACTTGATGAAACATGGAATTTTGAATATGTAAAAGGTAGATCATTAAAAGCAGGAGATAAATATAAAGCAATTATAGGCTCAGATGTTGCAAAAGGAAAATTACTTGGTAAAAGCATAACTGTCGGAGACAATTTTAAAATTGAAGGAGTAGAATTTGAAGTTATTGGTGAAATAAAATCCATGGGCGATCCCGGAATTGATGGCTCAATTATTATTCCAAAAGAAATTGCTCAAGAACTATTTAATGTTAACAAACCAACGGGCCATGAAGAATCATTTATTGTTGCAAGAACTGAAATAGGCGAGGATCCTGCAATAGTTGCTGAAAATATTAAAAAAGATTTACGCAGATCTCGTGATGTAAAAGAAGGTGAAGAGGATTTTAGTGTTCAAACAACAGAACAATTACTTGATTCATTTAATATTATACTTGATGCATTAACTGCGATAGTTATTGGAATTGCAGGAATTAGTTTATTTGTTGGTGGCGTTGGAATAATGAATACTATGTATACTGCAGTATTACAAAGAACTAATGAAATTGGTGTGATGAAAGCAATCGGTGCTAAAAACTCACATATACTTACAATATTTTTAATTGAATCAGGAATGCTTGGATTAATCGGAGGAGTTATTGGACTACTTGTCGGAATGGGACTTAGTTCACTTGTGGCATTTATCGGCAGAGCATTTTTAGGTACAAATTTATTATATGCCTATTTCCCATGGTATTTAATTATTGGAGCATTATCATTTGCCATAATTGTTGGCGGATTATCAGGAATGCTTCCAGCAATACAAGCATCAAAACAAAATCCTGTTGATGCGTTACGTTACGAATAAAATGAGTAACGTAATGCCACGAATGCTAATGAGTATGCATTGCGTTACGAATAAAAATTAAAGTTTAAAATATATTAAAAAAAATAACCACACAAAATGATTACAGATTACTTAAAATTGGCTATTGAAAACATTGCACATAGAAGACTTAGAGCGTGGCTTACAATTCTTGGAATAGTAGTTGGAATTGCAGCAGTTGTTGCATTAGTTAGTCTAGGACAAGGATTACAATATACTGTTGATCAACAATTTTCTAAAATTGGTGCTGATAAAGTTACTGTACAAGCTAAAGGCGCAGGTAATGGACTTGGCGCAGAAAATAATATACTAACTAAAGAAGATTATGATATTGTTAAAAAAAGTTCTGGAGTATATGATGCTGTAGAACTATTATCTAGGACAAGTAAAATAGAATTTAATAAAAAAAGTAAATATACATTTACGCGTGGAATGCCAATGGATGATTCGCGTAAAGTTTACGAAGAAACAGGAATGTACGATGTAGAATTTGGTCGCATGTTAAAAAGCGGTGATAAAAATAAAGTTGTTGTTGGTCCGGAATTTGCTAAAGAAACTAATTTTGGAAAAGCAATAGTTGTGAATGATAAAATAAAGATTAGCGGCAAAGAATTTACTGTAGTTGGAATATTAAAATCAGGAAATAATCCGGGTGTTTCTCAAATAATATTAATGACTCTTGATGATGCAAGAGAATTATATGATGCTCCAGAAGAAGTTAGCATGATAATGGTTAAAGTTAATGATGCAAGAGACTTAGATAATACTGTTGAAAATATTAAAAAAGATTTACGTAGACATCGTAATGTAAAAGAGGGCAAGGAAGATTTTACTGTTCAATCAACAAAAAAATTCATCGAATCATTCTTAGTAGTATTTAATGTAATTACAGTATTATTAGTTGGTTTAGCATCCATATCATTACTTGTTGGCGCAATCGGAATTGCAAATACTATGTATACTGCAGTTCTTGAACGAAATCGAGAAATTGGCGTAATGAAAGCAATTGGCGCAAGAAATTCTCAAATATTAACATTATTTTTAATAGAATCCTCATTTATTGGTTTAATTGGCGGAGTTATTGGAATGTTACTCGGAGTAGTAATTAGTAAAATAGCAGAGCAACTTATTGGAGGATTTTTAGGACCAGGATTTTTCCAAGTATTCTTACCCTGGTGGTTACTTTTAGGAGCAGTAGCATTCGCAGTAATAATTGGAACATTATCAGGAATACTCCCAGCAAGACAAGCAGCAAACATGAGTCCAGTTGATGCATTAAGAAGTTAATAAATTAACAAGCATCAGCACCAAACGAAACTAAAATGAACAACATTTTCTTCGATAGGACAGGAAAAAAGAAGATAAAATCACCAAGTAGAAAAGTTATAAAAAGAATTTCTGCATACGGAATTGCAATAAAAGATAATAAAATATTATTTGTAAAATCTGCGTGGAAAGAAGAATTAGACCTTCCAGGCGGAAAAATAGAACATGGCGAGACATTAATTGAAGGATTAATTCGAGAGTTTCATGAAGAAACAGGATACATTATAGAACCCATAAGCAAACCTTCAAAAAATAAACCACATCTATTCTATGCTGATGATTTAGATACATATTTTAATTCTATACAATACTTTTTTATCGTCAAAATACTTGAACGAGATAAATTTTGGAAAAGAAATAAACACGAAATTACAAAAGTAATGTGGACCAATATGATGGATATTGATAAAGCAAACTTAAGTAAAACATATTTAGTTGCACTTAAAAAGATATTAAGTAGTTATAAAAAGTAGAATAAATACTAATTAGAAATTATTTTCCAGTTATCATTATTGCAAACTAATGCTTGATAATCATTTAATGTAACCATTTTATCCTTTAAAGCAGGATATTTAGATATTATTTTATCCATTTGAGTTTGATATTTAACATTACCATAATGTGGCAAGATAACTGCGTCTATTAATTTTAATCCATTATAGGTTTTAAGATTTTTTGCCTTTTTTGGTTCATCAAGAAATTTTATGGGTTCAATTGTTACTCCTGCAAGAGCTGAACCTGCACTTGAACCAATATAATATACTCCTTTATTTACAAGTTTTTTAACTATTTTATCAAATCCTGATTCGATTGCTTTTTCAAGCAAATAAAAAGTATTTCCACCAGAAACAAATATTACATCAACGTTTGATAATTGTTTTTCTAAATCTTTTTTTGTTTGCCCAGCAATATTTATCTCAATAACCTTAAATCCCAATTTTAATAATTTATTTCTATCATCATCTACAAAAAATTTATTTTCATAAACGTCAGCCGCTGTTGGAATAAATGCTACAGTCAATTCTTTTGGATTACAATTAAATGTTTTTGCAAATTTATCTAAGATGTTACATGCAACAGATGTTAAAAATACTTTCTTAAGCTTGCTCATAATAAGATGATATTTCAAATCTTTATAAAATTTTGGATGCAAGAACAAATAATATAATAACATTATAGACGTATCAAATCATTACAAGAATATTTATAAATACCTTATTGTTACTATTAAAGTATGGTGAATATATTTAAAGGCAGTACGGGAGTAGATAAAAAAATTAAAGATATTCGTTTAGTATTAATATATCCTCCTATTGCAGATAAGTATAATAAAATGAGAGATTCAGGTTTAACACCACCACTACATTTAATGGCACTTGCTGCATCTGTTCCTTACAACGTCAAAATAATAGATGGTACACACGATAATATAGAATCAATACTTACACAAATAAATAATTTTAATCCAAATGCAATAGGAATGAATGTGGACATTACAAATTACGATAATGCAATCAAAATTGCAAATCAAACAAATCAGAGAATAATTCTTGGCGGAAACTACGCTGCTTTTTTAGCAAATCAAATATTATCCAATCAAAAAAGAATAGAAGCAATTTGTTTTAACGACGGAGAAAAAGCATTAAAAGGTTTTATTGAAAATACCCCAAATACACCTAATCTAATTACAAGAGAAAATAAAAATCCGCGATTAGAATTCTCTAGCATTTGGAATAATCTTACTCCAGCATACGATTTAATAGACATAGAAAAATATTTTACAAAACAAAAAGAAATTTTTGGTAAAGATTTCAAAATGATGCAATTTTATGGCCAGAAAGGTTGTGTCAATACTCCTCATTGTACTTTTTGTGGCAGATACGAAGATGGAATGAGACTAAGAAATCCAGATATTTATACTGCTGAAATTAAACAATATATTAAAAAACATAATCTTACAGAAGTTTGGGACAGAAGCGATAGTTATCTACAAAATAAAAATTGGTTTAAAACAGTTCAAAAAGCATTGAAAGATACCGGAGTAACGTATAAAACCTATGCAAGAGCTGACCAATTAGATAATGAGAATATACGTCTAATGAAAGAAATGAATTTTAGAATGATATACATAGGATATGAAGCAGGAGAAAATAGTTTACTAGAACAGATGAACAAAAAAGAAACAACAGAATTGTATTTAGATACAACAAAAAGAGTATTAGACGCAGGAATTGATATTGATGCAAGTTTTATAATTGGTTTACCTGGCGAAACTAAAAAAACATTAGAAAAACAGATTTTCTTTGTTGAGCAATTAGCAGAATTAGGATTAAAAAAAATAAAGATAAATAGAGTGCTAGTACTCCCAGGAACACCATTATACAATAGAGTAATAGATGCGTATCCTAATATTAGTCAAATAGATAGTTTAGATAATAATGATATGCAATTAAAATTATATTCAACATATGACTTATCCAATTTTGGATCAGTAAATAATTTTGTTAGAAATATAAATGAAACCTCAAATATTATGAAACAAATTATAACAAATAAAGGCGGATGTAGCGAAGGATATGGATATAATTCTAAACAAAATATAGTTGGAAAAGAATTATAAAAAAGCTTAATATATAAAATAATATATAAAATAAAAATGATATTCGATTCAATAATAAATTATGGAAAACTTAAGGGAAAATATTCTGAATTCAGATTAGGGGATAAAAATAGATATCCTCATATGGATTTGAAAGTAAATTATGATTCGAAATTTGATATCTATAAATCAACAGATATAGAACATAATGCTAAAGAATTATTACAAAAAGATTTAGCTATAAGAGAATTAATGATACCTACAGCTAGAACTTTATTTATCAAAGACATGCTAGGAATAAAATATAATAATTCTGAAAAACTTAATGCATTAGATGACGTTGCTAATTGGCAAATGCCAAAATATACTATAGAAACAATAGTTCCTCAAGGTTTTGGATGGACAAAAAATATTCCTTTAAATTTAATTAAAGTAGAAACTACAGGTATTTTTCCAATTGGTGTTATGGTTAAAGGCACAGATATTGCAATAATTGATCAAAATGCATCAACAAGAGGTCAAGAAATAGCGCATGCTATTTATCATTATAACGAAGGAATAGAAAAAGGTAATGAAAATATTTTAGAGATTCATGGTGATCCATTTTTTGTTTATGCATTACAATGCCGTGATGGAAGAATTTCTAGAAGAATACGCCAAGGTGAAAGTCCACATAAAATAAAATTCCCTGATTATATCTGTCTTAGAGCTTGGGCTGGAACCAAAATTAATAAAGGAGAATATAATTGGGCATTAGGATTATTAGCACCATCAATAAATTTAGCCGCAACACTAGTTAATGAAACAACACTAACAGAAGCATTATTTAATGGAAGTAGCACCAAATTAGAAAATGCATTTAATCAATATTTAGGAGAAGGATCTTACGATAAAGTGTTTGGTTCTTACGATGTATTTAATCGCTTAGAATATATTAAAAGTAAAGATCCTGGCGATGCAAAAGATAGAATGTTTTTTAAACCATTATTTAATTCAGAAATTTCTCAAGAAGATATTAAAAATATTTGGGAAAATCCTTCAACTAGAGAATCAAAAATTCTTGAATTATTAAAAACACTATAAATCGCATACAATCGTCCATAATAACCGCTATCACAAAAGTTATAAATAACTAAATCTAATAAAAGGCATGAGAACTCTTAACAAATCACAAAAGATGCCCTTCTACGACAAAAAGAAATTAGTCCTAGAATTAATACCATTATTAATGGTTATACTAACATTTATTATTGCAATTTATGCATATCCACAACTTCCAAATAAAATACCAACACACTGGAATAGTGCTGGAGAAGTAGATGGATTTAGCAGTGCGAAAGGAATATTTTTAATACCAATACTATTTTTAATACTTATAATATTATTATTTGTTCTACCATTAATGGAAGTATTCAGAGAAAATATGCTAAAAACATATAAATACTATTTTATCTTTAAAATTATTTTTTCAACATTCTTTTTAGGGTTATTTATTGCAACATTACTTCCAAATTTCGGATACAATATTAATGTAGCATATATTGTAATTATAATGATTGGAGCGTTATTTATTGGTCTTGGCATTATACTTCCAAAAATTAAAAGAAATTTCATGTTCGGAATACGAACCGGTTGGACGTTAAGTAGCGATACTATATGGGATAAAACTCATAAACTTGGCGGAATATTATTTATATTGCTTGGAATTTTAACATTATTATTACTTACATTATTAAAACTTGAAATATTATTTTTTGTGTTCATAACATTAACATTATTAGTGTCTTTATTCCTTGTCGGATACTCATATTATTTATATAAGAATACTAAGAAAAGCATTAAATAAGAGAGAACCGGCAATAATAAACTACACAAATAATAAATAACATAAAACACATTAATAAAATTACAAAAAAGGTGTTAGAATGAAACTTAACGGATGGACTTGGTTAATATCAGGACTAATTGTCGCAATAATATCAGGATATGTTTATTTATTCATACCCAAAAATAACTCCCCAAATAATGCTATGGCACTATTCTTTTTTATAGGAATAATATTTATAGTTGTAGGATTATTAAAAGTTCTATTTACACGTAAAGAAGATGATTTAATGATGAATGCAGTAAAAGAACCTGAAAGAACACCCGCACAACCAATTAACGCAAATACAATGCAAGTTCCTCAAAATAGAGTAGAACAAGAAATAAATGAGATGTTAAAACAGCAAGAACAGAAACAACAAGCAACTAATCCTGCAATCAAACAAACAAACAATATTAATAGAACAAATCATACTAATTCATTCTATAATAAATATCAGTATCAAGGACCTGTACATCAAACACATGCAACACATTCTACGCATCCAGCAAACACTAAACAACCAGCAATAGCAAATATTTCAAAACCCACCCACATACAAAATGCTGAACATGGAATAAGATGCAAAAGTTGCAGTAATATTAACAGTGCACATTCTAATTATTGTCATAAATGCGGTCATAGATTAAATTAAAGAACATTATTCGATTAACGTAGTTATGTTAAATTACAATAATATGTGCCATAAATAACAATATTTTTAAATAAATTCTCTTAGTATATAAATAATGAATACTCAAGAAGCTATTAATGCTCGTCGTTCTGTACGTAAGTATCTAGATAGGCCAGTAGAATTTGAAAAGATAACAACAATACTTGATGCCGCAATAAAAGCTCCGAGTGCAGGTAACCTTCAAGGATGGAGATTTCTATTGGTTACTGATAGAAATTTAATAAAAGAAGTTTCAGATTGTTCTATTGAACAATATTGGATTCAAAGTGCACCAATACTAATAATAGTGTGCGCCTTACCAGAAAAACACGAAATGTATTATGGCCTTCGAGGTAAGAGACTATATAATATTCAAGATTGCGCAGCAGCAATAGAAAATATTCTTATTAGTGCTACAGATCAAGGTCTTGGTAGCTGCTGGATAGGAGCATTTGAAGAAGAAAAAATTAGAATGTTATTTAATATACCAAATAGTGTTAGACCGCAAGCAATAATTACATTAGGTTATAGTGATGAAATTGTTAAAGAAAGACAACTAATGCCTATAGAAAGCAATGTTTATTTCAATAGATATGGTATGAAAATAGAGAAATTACACATCGTATTAAGAGACTATTCTGTTGAATGGAAAAAACAACATGATAATTTATCACATCACACAAGTAAACATCTTAAAAGAATAAAAGAAGAATGGCATAAATTAAAAGCCAAGTTTCATAGAAAAAAGAAGGAATAATTCGAAAATGTATTTCTAATTAAGTTAGTATTTGATAACATCTAATTCGACTATTAATTTTAGAATAATAAATATAAAATAAAAAAAAGAATATAATACTACTTAGAATTCTTCTGAATCCTGTGTTGTATCATAATTTTCTTCAGGTGCATCTTCAGTTGCTTCGCTTGATTCTTCTGAATTTGAATCTGTACTTGCTTCAGCTGGTGCTGATTCTGCAGGTGCTGATCCTTCTTCATATGATCCAATAACTTCTGCGAATGCTACTTTTTTTGCAACTTTTTTGATTCTGATTTTAACTTTATCTGCAACTTTTGTTCCAGGTACGAATATTACAAAACCTTGTTTTTTAGCTACGCCATCGCCTTTCTCAGCAACTGACTCTATTACAACGCTTAATTCTTCGCCTTCTTTTACAGGGACAAATCCGCTACCGCCGCCTCTTGAGCCGCCACCATAACTTGAGCCGCCTCTTGAGCCGCCACCATAACTTGAGCCGCCACCATAACTTGAGCCGCTACTGCCGCCGCCATAACCGCCGCCGCCTCTACTGCCGCCTCTTGAGCCGCCACCAAAACTTCTCTTTTCTCCTCTGTCTCGTCCATATTCCATTTTTTTTACACCTTAAATTTTTAGAGTTTATTCCTCTATGTAGAACCCAATATACTAATTTCTAAATAATATTAGAATCTGTAAACATTGTTCTGACATAAATTAACTCCTGTATAGCATACAAACGCAGCACTTTTTATAAAGTTTATGAGTTATAGCAACTTTATTGAATATTTAAAGAATTAACCACATTTATGATATAGTTGCATCAAAAGTAAGATATTTACTTCATAGTAGTTAACTTTATATATTAGTATTCTTTTTTAATATAATGAATATCACTACCAACATACAAATACTCAAATCACAAACACATAAATATGCCTCTTATAACGGTAATACACAAACCGCTGCAGAAGTAATTACAAGAATGACATATAATAACATAGCCATATTTATGGATAAATTATCTCAAGATTTAAAATTGCGAGCGCGTGGAAAAAATAGAAAAGAAGCATTAGTTCTTTCTGAAATTATACATGAGGCATATACAAATATACTTGATGCAGATCGCATAATCGATAGTAAAATAGATACTGATGAAATGCTCTATAATGATAAAATATTATCACAACCTCCAAGAAGACTCGCTATAAACGATAATACTATAGATACTATTGAAACATATTTACTAAGTAAAGGAACAAAAGAAATAATTAATTTTTCAAATGAAGTATCAAATATCTTTTTTAGTCATGCACAAAAATATGCTCTAACAGATAAAGATGCAGCAACCAAACTATACGAAGCTGCAGATATCCTTCGTCACAGAATTAATATTAAATATAATTAAAGTATATGATAACATATAACATGAATAACCAACTAGAATTTAACGATATTAAGAAATGTAAGCAAGTATTAGAAGAATTTCTACTAGGAGAAGAATATCTACCAATAGACCCTAAATTAAGTAATGCAAAAATAGAAAACATTATTGCAAATTATTTATTACAAAAAGGATACGATAATTGGCTTTCTTTCGACGATATATCTAATTATATTATAGATAATAAATCTGTAGCTAGTAAAGCATTAGAAGAATTCTCAGAACAAAATAAAATATTCAATGGAAAATCAGGAGTATTTAAGATAATAGAAAAACCAAATACAAACAATAACTATTTTGAAGCAAAAGCAATGACAGATACAGAAATATACTTCGCATCATCATTAAATCATATTCCTAAGTCAAATTTAGCATCTGCCTTTAGTAAAAATTAGATAAGTATTAATAAAATAATTAAAAATCTGATTTTAGACTTAATTAAATTCTACACATAAAATGTTTATGTAATTGAAATTATCCTATTCTGTATTCAGCCAATAGTTTATGTATAAAGCCGTAAAATCCATAAAATATATAAATAAGTTCATGTTACCTCTACCTTGTTGAGCTTAAATCAACTACAAGCACAGCATTTATGAAATTTCAAATATTCAAATTCAAAAGGTGATTAATATAACTAAAATTTATACGAAAAAAGATGCTGAAAAAACAGAAGCAGTAGAAAATAAGGAAAATAATGATGTAACTAATAATATAGATGCTGCTATAAAAAATTCAACCAATACCAAAATTACTGAAAAAACTATTTGTGATGATGTTAAAATTACTGAATTAACAAACACATTACAAAGATTACAAGCAGAATTTGAAAATTACAAAAAAAGAATTGACAAAGAACATATTGCTAATATAAAAAATGCAAATTCCGAATTAATTACAGAATTATTACCAGTACTTGATAGTTTTGAACTAGCATTAAAAACCGGAGTTAATGAAACAGCAGAAGTTACAAAATATCGTAAAGGATTAGAATTAATATATTCACAATTGTATTCAATACTTGAAGAGTATGGTCTAAGAATCATAGATACAAAGAATAAGAAATTTGACCCATTCAAACATGAAGTATTATTAGTTAAGGAATGCGAATTAACAGATGATACAATAATACAAGAATTTCAAAAAGGATATTATCTAAATGATACAATCATAAGACATTCAAAAGTTATGATTGCAAAATATGTAAAAGAAAAACCAAATAATGGAGGACAATAAAATGAGTAAAATAATAGGTATAGATTTAGGAACATCAAATTCCGCAGCAGCAGTATTAGAAGGTGGTAAACCAAAAATAGTGCCAAGTGCAGAAGGATCAACAATGTATGGAAAAGCATTCCCAAGTGTTGTAGCATTTACAAAAACAGGAGAATTATTAGTCGGTGAGCCTGCAAGAAGACAAGCAGTAAGTAATCCTGAAGGAACAATAATGGCAGCAAAAAGAAAGATGGGAACTGACCATAAATATAAGATAAATAATAAAGAATATACGCCACAACAAATCTCAGCATTCATTTTACAAAAAATAAAGAAAGATGCAGAAGCATTCTTAGGCGAAAAAATAGAAAAAGCAGTAATCACAGTTCCAGCATACTTTGATGACAATCAAAGACAAGCAACTAAAGACGCAGGAACTATTGCTGGGTTAGAAGTTATAAGAATAATAAACGAACCAACAGCTGCAGCATTATCATACGGACTTGACAAAGAACATGCACATAAAGTTATGGTATTTGATTTAGGTGGTGGAACACTTGATGTTACTATAATGGAATTTGAAGAAGGAGTCTTTGAAGTTAAAAGTACCTCTGGAGACACACAACTTGGTGGAACAGATATGGATGCAGCAATAGTTGATTATCTTGTTAAAGAATTCAAAAAAACTGAAGGAATAGACATTAGCAAAGATAAAGTTGCAATGCAAAGAATGAGAGAAGCTGCTGAAAAAGCAAAAATAGAATTGAGTACTGTACTTGATACTGAACTAAATTTACCATTCTTAACAGCAGATGGCAATGGACCAAAACACTTTACACACAAATTAACAAGAGCAAAACTTGAACAAATAATAGAACCAATAATTAAGAGATGTAAACACCCAATTGAACAAGCAATTAGTGATGCAAAATTATCTTTCAAAGATATTGAAAAAATAATTATGGTTGGTGGACCTACAAGAATGCCAATTGTACAAAAATTCGTTGAAGACGCAACTGGAAAGAAAGTTGAAAGAGGCGTTGATCCAATGGAATGTGTTGCACTTGGAGCTTCTATTCAAGCAGGAGTACTTGCTGGAGAAGTAAAAGATGTATTATTACTAGATGTTACGCCACTTAGTTTAGGAATTGAAACACTAGGCGGAGTTTGCACTAAATTAATTGAAAGAAATGCAACTATTCCGACAAAGAAAAGTCAAATATTTAGCACAGCAGCAGATAGTCAAAACGCTGTAACAATACACGTATTGCAAGGAGAAAGACCAATGGCACAAGACAATAAGAGTCTTGGAAGATTTGATTTAATTGGAATTCCACCAGCACCAAGAGGCATACCGCAAATTGAAGTATCATTTGATATTGATGCAAATGGAATAGTTCATGTAGCAGCAAAAGATTTAGGTACTGGAAAAGAACAGAGTATCAAAATTACTGCAACACAAAAATTAAATGATGAAGAAATTGAACGAATGAAAAAAGAAGCAGAAGTACACGCTGAAGATGATAAAAAGAGAAAAGAAGAAGCAGAAACTATCAATGAAGCAGATACATTAGTATATACTGCAGAAAAATTATTCGATGATATGAAAGGAAAAGTATCTGATGCAAATTTAGAAAAAGTCAAAACTGAAGTTGAAGAACTAAAGAAATTACTGCAAGAAGAAAAAAGAGATGTAAGTAAAATAAAGACTAAGCTTGATGAAGTAAATAAAAAGATACAAGAATTAAGTACAGAAATGTATCAAAAAGTTGCTGAAGAACAAGCAAAAAAACAAGGCAATGCAGAAGGTCATACACATCAAAGATCAGATGATGCTGAATCCGATACACCAAAAGACGATAATGTAATGGATGCAGAATTTACAGAAAAGTCTGATGAAAACAAAACTTCAAGCAAGAAAAAGAGTAAGAAATAAACTAACTCTCATTTTTTATTTTTTTAATATTTTTAAATAGATAGTTTCAATACGCTCAGAAATCGTAACCTTAAAAAAGCACAAAATAATAAATCGTAATATAACGATTTTATTAAGCATTATTAAGGGTGAGTGGAATGGATAAAGAGATAAAACTATTAGACGTTGAGATAGAAAAAACAAAATCAGAAATTAACGATACTTCAATCGGATTATCTATGCTGGGAATATTTTTTCTCGCAATATTACCATTATTTTACGCAATAATGGGGATATATCAATTCAATTTTAAAAATATACAAACGCCATTAATTATATCTATAATTATAGTCTTTGTAGCAACGATACTCGCAGTATTACATTGGGAAAATAACACTCAAAAATTGAAAAAACTATATCAAAGTAAAATTGAACTAATTAACAAAGATTCAGAAATGAATTATAATGATCATAATAATATTAACCTAAAAGACAATAAGAAAAGTATTCAAACAAAAAATGATTCCATCAAGAAAAAAATGCATTGAACTATTAAGAAAATATGAATTATCAGAATCAAAAATAGAACATTGTTTACTAGTGGAAAAAACTGCAGTAAATATTTCTAAATTATTACAAAAGAAAAAGGTAAAAATAAATATTACATTAGTCAGTCGAGCGGCATTACTTCATGATATTGGAAAAGAGCGTTCTAAACAAGTACATAAAGAACATGCAATTGTCGGATCAGAAATATGCAAAATAGAAAAGATTGATGAAAAAATATGTGAGATTGTAAGACACCATATCCTTGAAGCAATAATTAATGATAAATTAAACTCCATAGAAGAAAAGATAGTTTTTTATTCAGATAAAATATGCAAAAATGAATTGTTAGGAATAACTAAAAGATTTGCCCCATGGCTAGAAAAACATCCTAGCACAAGTTTAAGTTTAGCTAAAGAAAAAACAATTAAATTAGAAAAAGAAATAATTAATAAATTAGAATTAACTTCCAATCAACTATATACTATACTAAAAACAAATTTGAGATGAATCATTATGGCTGAAAAAGACTATTATAAAATTTTAGGAATTGAAAAAAACGCAACTAAAGAAGAGATTAAATCTGCGTATAAAAAGCTTGCAAAACAATATCATCCAGATATAAATAAAGATCCGACTGCAACAGAGAAATTTAAAGAAATTAATGAAGCAGCATCAGTTCTAGGAGACGATACTAAAAGAGCACAATATGAACAATATGGTGCTGATTTTGAAAGAAAATATCATCAGAATTTTAATCAGCAATATTCTGGCTTTGATTTTGATGACATGGATTTTGGCGATGTATTTGAAATGTTCTTCGGCGGAGGATTTGGCGGAGGTAACGCTAATTCAGGACATAGAAAGAGTCGTGGTCGAGATTTAAGATATGATGCAAGTATTACTTTAGAAGAAGCTGCAAAAGGTGTCAAAAAATCTATAACAATTGAAAAACCTGAACATTGCGAAGATTGTAATGGTAAAGGTGGCGAAGATTATGAAAAGTGTAATGATTGTAATGGTGCAGGAGCTAAAAAAGTAAGACAACAAACACCATTTGGAATATTCGAATCAAGAGTTACATGTAAAAAATGTCAAGGTCATGGAGAAATAGTAAAGAACATATGTACTACTTGTAAAGGCAAGGGCGTTATGTCAAAAAAGAAGACACTTGAAATAACTATTCCAGCAGGCGTTGATAGTGGAGCACAATTACGACTGCGAGAAGAAGGAGAAGCCGTAAAAAGCGGAACAACAGGAGACTTATATGTATTTATTGATGTTAAAGAACATAAATATTTCGAAAGGGAAGATGATGATATAATACTTGAAATAACATTAAGTGTAACTCAAGCAATTCTTGGCGATGAAATTGAAGTTCCAACACTTGATGGAAAAGCAATGTTAAAAATACCTAAAGGAACGCAACCAGATAGCATATTACGAATGAAAAATAAAGGAATACAACATTTAAATCATCCTGGCTCTGGCGATCAATTAGTTAAAATGAAAGTTGAAATACCAGAAAAATTAACTAAAAGACAAGAAGAATTAATGAAAGAATTCGAAAAAGAAGCAGGTAAAAAGAAAAATATCTTTGATAAATTATTTGGATGAAAAAATCAAAAACCTCGCCCTAAAGGAAGAGGTAGGTTATTTTGAAAATATAACAATATACGAACGAGATTTTTGAGGCCCAAAAAAGAAGGCATATAGATGAACAATACTGCTCACCTCAACTTAAAATTCGAAGTATTCTTTTTTTGGGGAATAAAAAATTATTAATTTCTCCTAAATCTAGATAATTTAAAATAATCTTTTCTAGGCGTCCAAGTATTATCCACTAATACTGCTTCAATATTATTTCTCGTATTATTTGTAGTTTTAGAATTATTGTTTGCATTAATGTTATCAGTATTACCGGAATATAACATAGAACCTGCACCCAATAATACATATGCAGTCAAAGCAAAACATAAATTATCATGTTTTCTATTTAACTCTATTTGTTTTCTGCTTGATTCTAGCTGCCCATAATTTGTATTTGCTGTATAATCCATTTTATCCTCACATAATTTGTAAATTATTAAAACATTTTACAATTTAATAAACAAGCAAATGTTCAAGTAGTATTTATTCCTTTCTAAAAAAACAATAATCGAATTAATAAATTTATATGAATTCACATAAAAATAACAATACAATATAAAAGTGTTACTGAACAATAACTAAAACATATTATATTAACATCATCAATAATCGAACCAAATAAGTAGCTTATTTAATATATTTTTCACTTGATGATAGAAAACTTTAAATACTACTTATATATTAATTAGATTGTTAACATTCATAAATAGTTAATTAAATTATATAGTGAGGGTGATTTTAAATGAAAAAGATTGTATCAATAATGGCAATTATGTCAATAGTGTTTATGGCATTAATTCTAACTGGCTGTCAAAAACAACCAACTAGTCCACCAAACATTACACTTGAAGGAACTGTCGCAACAGCAAATAATGAAACAGTTGTATTAAATGTTTCAGAAATAAAATCTCAAGAAGAAAATGTAAGCGATATTACAGTGGAACAAAATTTAGAAGAAGTAGCATACACTATAACCGCTATTGAAGGCAATTTAGTTTCATTAAAATTAAAAGCAGTCGATCCAGACGGACTTTCACTAAAATATTCTTACGGTGAACCATTTAATGATCAAGGATTATGGCAAACAAAAGACGGAGATGCTGGAAAATATTTAATAAGAGTTGCAGCAGCAGATGATTATTCTAAAACTACAGCAGATGTGTTAGTAATAATTACTCCAAGAAATAAAGAACCAATAATTGATTGTCCAAATGAATTAACAGTTAAAGAAGGGGAAACAGTAAGTCTAGAATGTAACTTCTTTGATAAAGAAAATGATCCAATAACAACTGAATACACTGGTTGGTTAACAAGCCCTACATATACTACTAACTTTGATTCAGCAGGAGACCATAAAGTTCTAGTAAGAGCATCTGACGGAATAAACAATGCTACAAAAACAGTTATAGTACATATAGAAAATGTTCCTAGATCACCAGTATTTAACACACATCTTAAAGATATGACTGTTACAGAAAGCGATATAATAACATTAAAACCTGACGTATCAGAACCAGACATTGGCGAACAAATAAAAGTAACTTATTCAGAACCATTCGATAAAAATGGAATATGGAAAACAAAAGTAGGAGATGCAGGAACATATCCAATAACAGTTGTTGCAACTTCACAAGGTTTATCCACAAAAGAATCATTTACATTAACTGTAAAAATGTTAAATACAGCACCAATAATGAAATCCATTGCAAATATAGTTGTTGATGAAGGAGATACAGTAACATTAACTCCAGATGCAGCAGATAGAGAAAACGACCCAATAACAATAACATATAGTGGATGGATGACTGAATCAACAAAAACAACAACATTTGATGATGCATATCCTAAGGGCTGTGATAAACCTGGATGCAGTAAAACATACAAAGTAACAGTTACAGCATCAGACGGAGTATATAACGTCTCACAAGATGTATATGTTACAGTAAATGATAAGAATAGACCACCAGTATTTGTATGGCCTACAAACTAAATAGTTAACAACTATTTAATTTTTTTATTTCTTTTTTTATTATATTTTAATAATAATTCTAGTATGTGTTTTAACAAATTAATTTTAATTAACTTTAAATAAGGAATTCTCATAATATTAGTATGACTAAAGAAAAAGATTTGAATAAAATAAAATCTAAGATTATTAAAGAAATGAAATGTCCTTTAAAGGACAAGGCAATAAATCTTGTTTTTGGTAAAGGAAATTCTGATGCTAAAATATTATTTATAGGTGAAGCTCCAGGAGCAAAAGAAGATAAACTAGGAATTCCTTTTGTTGGCTCAGCAGGTAAAGAGCTAGATAAATTACTTAGGAGTATTGATTTGACCCTTGATGAAGTATATATTGCCAACATATTAAAATATCGACCTCCGGAAAACAGAGATCCTACAGTAGATGAAATATATAGACATACACCATATTTAATTGAACAAATAAAAATCATTAAACCAAAAATAATTTGTACTCTAGGAAATTATTCAACTAAATTTGTACTTGCACAATTTAATATTGCCAATATGAAAAAAATATCAGGCGTAAGCAATCTTCATGGAATTAAACACGATATAATTATTGATAATATGCATTATACGATAATTCCGCTTTATCATCCTGCAGCAATGCTCTACAATCCCAAACTTAGACCAATACTAGCAGAAGATTTTTTAAAAATGCAAAAATTTCTGAATAAAGAATTATAACCCGAGTATACTTTTGATTATTATTGAGTATTTGGTTCTAATAATATATCTATAAGTTCTCTAGGATCAGGATACCTCTTGAAAAATATTTCATAAGATTCGTTTGCAAGTATTAACGATTTATTAAAAGAAGATTTAAAAATTTTTTCAAATCTATCCTGAACACTATCTAGATACGAATCTATAAAAACAGGATTAACACCTCTTAAAATTTGAGTATTCTTAAAATCTTTTTCATTATTTTCTATCTTATCTAGAATGGATTTATTATCTTGTGAATTAAATTCTTGATGTAATCTATCGCGTTTAGATTGTAGATAATTTTTAGGTAATAAAAATTTTAAATTAGTCGACGAAATATCATAGGAATTATTAAGTGTAAGATTAACCGAATATTCGCATAATCCTTGTATAAATGCCTCATAAAGAATGTTTTTTTGAGTATCCTTTGTAACTTCAGAATATAATGCTGCAACTGTTCTAAAATAAATTATTGAAGAAGGCAAAAATGTCCCATTATCTTCCATAATCATAAAATTTTTTTGCCCAACATAATCAAAAGTTATAAAATCCAAATGCGATTTCAAATCCTTAAATTGTGAAAAAGCTTTAACTAATATAGGATAAGTGGAAATTAACGCTAATTGACTTTTATTTTCTAAAGTATCTGTTCCGAGTAAATATTCATCACAAACATAATTAATCGCTTCGTGCAACATACAAGGATTTATGTCCGAAATAGCTCTATTTATGTGTTTAGAAACCACAGCATCTAAAGGAACATAGGATTTCATAGTAGAACACTTTATTAATTTAGATACAGGTTTTTCAATCCAATTCGGATTAAAGTTCTTAAGATCATCAAAATTATTTATCATAATTAATACCTATAGGCCTGTTCAATCAATAAATTGTTTACCCTAATTGTAGAACATATGCGGATATTAACATAAATAACAACATTATTTATAAATTTTATTTACCCATTTTGAAGCAATAAGATAATCAACAACAATCAAATATTTAAATAGGTCATACTCAAATAATAATTGTGAGACTATGATTACATATTTTGATAAGACAGATAAAAAAGATAACATAGGAGAAGTAGAAAAATATTCTGAATTAGATGATGCTGTAACAAAACAAGGATTTCTATCTTTACTAATTCAAAATCCGACAGAAGACGATATTAAACATATATGCGAGGATTTTAAACTCGAAGAAAAACCATTCAAAAAATTCAAAACAGAAACAAGATCATTAAGATATAGCTTTGACCCATTAATATTTACGTTTAGCGATTATTATACTTTTAATAATAAAATTAAAGTATCACATCTTTTATTTGTTATTAAAAAAAATATGTTATTACTAATTACATCTGATCATTCACCATATCATAGAGATTTATTTAAATTAGTCATAGGAAAAGCTAAAGTTAAGAAAAAATATTCTGCAGGATATATATTGTACGAATTTTTACATCAAGATGCAAGAGAAAATTACGATGTTCTAGAAGAAATGGATGATAAGATAATGGAATTAGAACAGAAAGTTTTAGAAAATAGTCATGAAAAACTCGTCACAAAAGATATTATAGCATTAAAAAAAGAATTAATTCAATTATCCAAAAACTTATGGGCATCATCAAAAATCATATTTACAATTAAAAAAGATTTAACAGCATTAAAGTTAACAAAAGAAGACATAGCCTTACTTGATGATATATATGATACTTTTTTACACCAAATAGATCTTATAGAAACACAAAAAGAAACAGTTACTGATTATTTAGAGATATTTACAACAACCGTATCAAATAGACTTTCAGCAACATCAAATGAATTAAATAAAGTGATGAAAACAATGGCTGCACTCACAATAATAATTATGGTGCCTACCCTGATTGCAGGAGTTTATGGAACAAATTTCAATTATCTTCCAGAAATAACATGGAAATACGGATACCTATTTTTATGGATATTTATGCTAAGTGGAGCAGGAATAACCTACTTATTTTTCCATCGTAAAAAATGGATTTAAAACAATAAAAAGGTTTCTTATGGATTTTGATAAATGGTCTATTGAAAAAAAGAAGGCATTTCTAAAGAGCTTTAGATATAAAACAACAGATCAAATATATTTAGCATTTAAAAAAGAAGGTCTTGAAATACATAAAGCTCCAGAGGGAGAAGATTTTTTTATGATGACACCTAACGGATTTCAATACTATTTTGCAGTAAAGCCTCTAACTGCCAAACTCGATTTAGTTCAAAAAAAGATGAAAGAAAAATATAAACATCGATATTACTTAATTGTTAGAGAATAATCATCATAATTAAAGTGTAATTATAGCCATAATAGTTGCGGACAATTGTAACGCATATTGCGCTCACATCTAATTCTATATATATTCCGCAACCGAGTCTAGATTAAACAATTAATATTTAGAAGGTTCGCCAGGCAATATATGCGTAAATTATGTCCGCAACTATAAAGAAGTAATATTTATAAATAATTATCATATTCTATAAATATAAAGTATATCAAGCAATTAGATATATTAATTGTATCAAAATAATAAACAATAGGTGATAATATGGCATGGGGTTTTGGTCTTAAAGCAATGTTTGTAACATTAATAGCATCATTTTTCTTAATAATCACAGGATTATTATATTTTATGTTTACATTATGGATTGTAAAAATTGGTGCAAGTTTCATATTGCCTGAAATGTGGAATGCAGGACAAATACAAGGAAGTTATATGGTTCTTGCAGCAGCATTAATCAGCTCAGGTAGCATGATAGCATCAGCTCTACAAAGACAATAAATCTTTGACTTTTTATTTTTTTATTATTTAATCTTAGTACTAATAACATATTCTTAACATTATTTCACTAATGCCATGCTTATAGCACTAATTTAGTTGTAATTCATCACATAAAAATGATTCTCTTTTAAGATCTTCCAATATAAATAATTCTTGTTTTGATTCTATCTTAAATTTATCTAGTAATTCAGAAAATCTTTGCATATCAGTCATATCTTTAAATATTACTTCCACAAGATAATCGTACCCGTTAGTTATTCTAAAAATAGAATTAACGCTCTCATTACCCATCAAAAATTCTTTAAATTCTGATTTCGAATCTTTAGATACTTTAAATAACATGCCAACTCGTATATCAAATCCTAACATTTTAAAATCTACTAATGTTGTATGTTTTTGTATTAAACCTCTCTCAAATTCTCGAAGCCTATCAAATATAGTACTTACAGGAATTCTTGTAAGTCTACTTATACGAGTCAGACTTTCTCTAGCATTTTTTCTAAAATAAGTCATCAATAATATATCTTTTCTTGTTTTTAATTCCATTTTATTCCCCCATCAAGTCTTAATAGTATTTAATTACAAAGAAATTGCGCCGGGTCTAAGCCCCGCACTTAAATGCGCAATTTCTTGTTCCAAAATTTCGCGATTAAGAACGTGCCGTGTTACGGCACGTTCAGCGAAATTTTGTTACATTAAAACTTAAAATTCCGTATATTTCGGTATATCTATTGTCAAATAGTGTAAATTTAGACTAAAAATAACTAAATATGCTTCAGAAATATATATTTTAATTATGCAAAAACGCTGAATGTTTCAGAAAAAGCCTGAAGCAAAAGACTAAAATATCTTAAAAATAGAATGAAATTAACTTATTTAAGCACAAATGAATTATAATAATATGATTAGAATCCAAAAATATGTCCTGAAACATAAATATTATTTTGATTTTCTGAAGGATTTTCGGTAAAAAGATCCTATTTTTAGGCGATATTGCAAAGCTCTTGTTCGCTTCGCTCACAATCGCGCTGGTTCGCATATAATGTATTTAATTTATAGACAAGTCCTCTCTTGGAATCTCAGGATTAGTCAGGAACTGAAACTCTTTAATGCTCACGTCTTAGCGCTGATACCAAGCTTTGCAATACTGCCTATTTTTAGAAAAATTTAAAAATATTCAATCTTAGGGATAAGTATGCACAATACTGAAGAAGTAATACTTAACTTATTCAAAAACAATTCTACAAAAGAACTAAATACCGAATTTCTAGCAAAAGAAATTTACACTAAAGAATATGCAATTATTGAAAACATTCTTGAAAGTTCAGATAAAATAAATCTAATGGAAGGTAAACGTAAAAAATTTCAACTACATAGAAAACTATTATATTATCTCAATAAATTAGTAGAAAGTAATATTATAAAAGTTTCTAGAATAGCTGAAAAAGGAGAAAAATATTTCATCCTTGCAACTGGCGAAGGAGATACCATAATTGAAAAAGGCTATAAAAAAATAATTATAACAAAACCACCCATTACTACAACATACATCGAACAATATGAATCAAAAGAAATAATGAAAAAGTATGAAGAAGACTCATGGATAAATAGATTCAATAGTATATTACTTGAATGCTTTAAAACTGAAGATATACATCAGAAATATAACATTTTAACTGAATGTTTAATTACTACTAACGATGTTATAGCATTAAATGACTTCGAAAACATATTAAATAACTCCCTTGATACTGCAATAAAAGATTTTATCGATAAAATAATAAAAGATACTGAAAATTCATCTAATAACATCTCTATTATAATAAATATCGATAAAGTTAATAGTAATATCTACACATTTATCGATTATTACACAAAATTGAATCCTAAAAATATAAATATTGTATTTAATATTAGCAATAAAGACATTCCTAAATATTCGAATATTATACAACACATATTTGAAAAATTTTCAGATTCTAAGATAAAAATAAATTTTAAAAATAAAGACCTAACTAATGTACCATATTTTAAAGGAAGAGCAGGAATATATAATTTTGACGAAGAAGAATGGAATATTTATTATACTAAATTCAAAGGAAAAACAATCGGAATAAATTGTTCACAATCACAAATAGCAATTAACATAACTAAATTTTTTGAAAAATACCATACAGATACTGAATTCAGAATAGCGATTTTAAATGTGGCTAAAACTTTATTAATGGCAAACACTGTACAGCGTCGTAAAAGTAACGAATATTTTAGAAATATTAATAGACTAAATGCAACTAATCCTTCTGATTTCTATAAATTCAGTAGAAATTATATTCGATTCTGGAATTACGATTGGCATAAGAAAAATGACGACAATGATAATTTATTTGAACGTATATTAAGCACCAAAGAGTTAATTAATAACTTTTGTTATAACGAAGAAACAATATTTAAGAGCTGCGGAATTCCAATACGATTAAAAATCGCATTTAGCAGCGCATTTAAAGGATACGATGATAAATTTATGGGTGAAAGAGACTATCAAAAAATAAATATAAATAAAACTGAAGATTATTATAATGAAGAGATAAAAGAATTTCTACAAACAAGAGAAAAAATGTTCGAAATATTTGATGGCGGAGATTGCCTCAGAATATTTCGTAAAAATAACTTCACAACAAAAGACATATTGCATGAATTAGGAATATTACTAAGTACTTATAAATTACCTTTTTTCACATACGATTTTAGCGGGCTTAAAGGAACAATCAAACTAACTAATTTTATTTAAAAATAATAATAATCAAAGGCGAATAAATGTTAATAGAAGAAAAAACTTGTATTGAAGCATGGAAAAAATCTTTAAATTACATAATAGCAAAAGGAATAGACTTTGTTGATAAAGATAAAAGACAATGCAGAGAAGTATTGAATTTAGTTGTAACCATAACTGAACCTGAAAAAGATAATGAAAAAGTTATTGATATTATGAAAAAATTCGAATGGATATATCCATCGTGCGAAGAATTATCGGCAGTAATGTTTCATAGAGAAGATTCAGCCACATACGAATATAGTTATGGACCTAGAATATTTAACTTTTTTGGGAAAAAAGATCAAGTTAACGACTTCATAATACCCTTACTTAAAGAAGATAAAAATACTAGGCGAGCAATAATATCATTATTTAATCCGGCTACTGATTCTGAAATATTAAACAAAAACATACCAAGTTTAATGCTAATACATTTTAAAATAGTTGATAACAAATTAAATTGTACATGTATTATTAGAAGTAATGATTGCTTTATAGGTTGGCCAGGTAATATCTATCAAATATATTTATTACAAAAATATGTTGCTGAAAAAATAGCCATAGAAGTAGGATCAATTTCAACAATATCTTGTAGTGCACACATATTTCATGAACACTTTGAAAATATAAAAAATATTAGATATTAAACAAAATTCTAAATTCGAAATAATTAATACACAGCATATTAAAACTAACATTTTAACTCTATAAAACAAAAAAATTTATAAAGAAGTTAGGTTAAAATATTTGTATGACAAAAGATTATCCCGAAGAAGAGAATGAACCAATAGAGGTCGAGCAAAACCCTGAGAGTTTAAGAGACGATGACGAAATAAGTGATGCAGAAGAAGCATTTATGGAAGGCTACGAATCTGAACTTGATGAACCTGAAGAAGAAGAAAAAGCGGATGAGTTCGACATATAATTAATTTTAAAGTATTATCTACTCAAGCATAATTTTTATTTTTCTACTTATTTTCAATTATAAATATTTATTCTAATCCAAAAGAATCAGTAAACTCTGCAATCATCTTATACTTAGTCAAATAATCATAACCTTTTTGTGTTAAAGAATAAGTCTTACTAGTACCACTAACATTTTCTACAATAAATTCTTTACCCATAAGATCAGTCAAATACTCTTCCATCATTTGATGAGATAAATTAGACTTATAAAGAATATGGGTAGGTTTAATTCGATTGTTCTTGTCATGAACTGCCTTTAAAATATCGTAAATTATTTTTAATCTATCTCTTTTTTTTGCCATTTTTATGTTTCTGCTTTCCCATTCTTAATACCATTAACAAACTTACTAATACTAAAATATAGGCTATAAGTTCAAGTACATGACCAATAACATAATATAATGATTTATCTGTTGCAAGTATAAAACTCATATTGCTAATAAATAATAATATCATTGAGAGTAGTATCATAAGTGTTGTACTTTTACGATTAGCCCAGTATGTAATCAAATAATAATATGATGTGAAAGCTAATAATAACGAAGATAATAAATACAATGTAAATGTTTTATACGGACTAAAATATAATGTTGAAAATACAATCAATAATAAAAGCACAAACGCACGAATATTATCAATTTTTAATGAAATATAAACAAGTAGCAATAATCCTAATAAGAATAAGATTGAATGTATATATATGCCAAATAGATTTAACAAATAAACACTTTGAAGACTTATAATATTGGATAAATCATCATCCAATTTGGATACAATTATTAAATTCAATACTGATTGAAAAATATAAGATAACCCTATAAAGAAGAATGCCCATGAGAATAATCTCAGATGATTTTCTTGCGTAAGCTTATAAATTTTCCAAGCATAAAAACATACTAGAAATGCAACTAATGCAAACACCATCTCTAAAAAGATATCATATCCAAAGAACCATTCCGGAGTTACAAAAATATTGCCCATATTGACTTAGAATACGAGTGGTGTTTTTATAGTTTATGGAATAATTGTACTTAAATAGAGAAAATAACAATTCATACAATGTTAACCAAATATATTACTATCAATTGAATTTAAAGATATTTGCTTTAAAATAGCAGGTTCATTTGGGTTAAGCAAATTATACAATTTCGCTTCAGAGAAATCCTTACCCTCATTTAAAAATAATTTATAACCCAAATCCATAAACTCTTTAATAATGTCTAATGGCTTGACAGAGGTATACAATTTATCTGTTGACCAATCAAATAAATAATTATTGTTTCTATTCACTAAACTTATGCCTTTAGGAAAATATATTAATTGATTATCAATTAATCGCACTATACCATTTTCTCCAGATACGCTAGAAATAGTTAAAGGCATATTCCCCTTATTATATCCACATATAGTTGAGTAATGTAGCTGATCTGGAAAAGAAGAATTATTCTCAACATCAGCATAATAAGCATAATATTCTTTTAACTTCGTTTCTGATTCCATATACTTAATATTGAAATGAGATATACCGCCATCTATTAATTTTAATAAATATTCAGAAAGATTATTTTCTACAAAAGTTGCATCAATGGTTCCTACATGTAAACTTAATTTAGGCGAGTGATTCATAAGAATAAGAAAAAAGAAGCAATTATAAAGATTACCATTTATTACTCAAGAAGAGTTAAATTTAAATAAGTTATCAATTTATCAAATCAATGAATAAATTAAAATATAATTCGTCAAATTTATCTCTAGATAGATTTGTAGAACATTATAGTAATGGGATAATCAAACCTATTTCCTTTGATGATATCCCGAGTAAATTCATGGAAAAATTTGAAGGATATAGTCGTAAATTTATCGAACTCCAAGAATATATTCCTAGAAATTTCGATAATGCATTTTTAATAGAACACAAAAATAATTACTTGAGTTATTTGGTGAGTCAAGAAAAACAATACAGCGATAACAATAAAACTGTGGAAAAGCTTATTTATATTTTTGATTCAACAAAAGATAATGAAGAGATAGGTCATGCTGAAATAGTATTTGTTAGTAATTCTAAAAGTAATTTTTTTGTTAATAAACCATTTCCTGGATATACCACAACTGAAGATAAATTTTTACGCAAAGGTTACGGTATAAATCGTCTAAGAATGATGAATGCATTATCATACGTGTTTTTTAATTATCCCTTAAATTCTAGCGATACGATTGCTTCAAATGCGCAAGCTTGTTGGAAAAAATTAGTAGATAATAATGAAGCTAAATACTATGATTGTATAAGTATTCTTGACAGATATCCTAGAAATAAAAAAATAAAAACAACTAGAGCAGTATTTATTATTTGATAAATTATTGTAACTGCATAGCAATATTTACATTCGCAGTGGCTTTTCCATTTTCAAAGTCATATGAAGTATTTAAAAAATAAGTATTTTTAAATCTTTTAATATCAGAAATTACTATACGCCCATAAAAATCACTAGCAGTATTTATTGGTTTTCTAAACACGACAGTATCGAGTTTATACATAACACCTTGTAGCATGCTTTTTTCAAAATATTCAAAAGATATATTTGAAAATTTAGGAATTTTTTTGTATTTAATCGCATTAGCAATAGATACGTAAGCTAATTGATTATAACAAATTAATGCATCTATAGCGTTTAAATGTCCTGAACTTACACCCAAATTAAGATATGCTGATTGTTTTATTAAAAATTTGCCTTCAAATAAAGGAAATTCCTCTTTAGCATCTAATAAATACTTATTAGTATAGGGTTTTAAAACCGATTCTATAATAGTGTTTTCAATATTCATAACAATAATAAACACTATTAAGTAAATAATATTTATAGCGATATATATCGTATATAATTATTTTGCCTAGCCCAATTATGCACTATTTACTTTTAGATAAGAATAAGGTATTAATTTACTTTCAGCTTTTCTCAAATGTGTCTGATATGTTGAAAAAGCAAGTTTCGATAATTTAGCTAATTTTTTAACATCTATTCTTCTAGGCGTATCATAATATCCTTCACGAATAGCTAAATTAATTGCATTTTTTTGTTTATCTGTTAAATTTGGTTGTAGTTGTGCTATAGAAATATTTTCTATCTTTTTATTTTTAATAAAAATTAATTTTGCATTTCTTAATTTTTTTAAGAGAGTATAAAATTCAATTATTTCTGATTTATTCTGGCTGGCAATACTCCATGTTTCATAACCTTCATTTGAAATAAAAATAGGTTTTGTATGTATGATATTATGATGATATATTGGTTTTGTATTTTTAGGTTCTTTTATTAATAAAATCATAAAGGCATTATTTTGTTCTAAGAATAGTACACTTGAATGTTGTTTTGCGTTTTTAATAAATTTATTTTTATCAGTTTCAGAACCATATATATTACATGCAAAATAAATAAGTAACGAATCAGTGGTTTCAGAAAAAGAAATAGGATAAGCACTAAGACTAATATTACACGCTTTA
>CAVZPN010000052.1:0-12579 GCA_963777125.1 uncultured archaeon
CTCTCTTGCTTTTGATACTATTTATGCTGAAGGTCAAAGAAGATATGTTGAATCACTTTCTGCTTATGCTAGACAATTCTTAGGACTCATGAAAAAACCTGATGTTGATTCTATTGATGGCTTAAGTCCAGCAATTTCAATTGAACAAAAAACAACTAGTAAAAATCCCAGATCAACTGTTGGCACAGTGACTGAAATTTATGATTATTTAAGATTATTATTTGCAAGAATTGGTGTTATGTATTGTCCTAAATGTTCAAGTGCAATTAAACCTCAATCAAGTGAGAATATTGTAAACTTGATTATGAGTGAGATAAATAAAAAAATACTTATTTTAGCGCCAATCATAAGAGGTCAGAAAGGTACTCATGAAACTGTATTTGATGATTTAAAAAAGG
Source organism: uncultured archaeon (assembly GCA_963777125.1). Lineage (GTDB taxonomy): Archaea > Nanobdellota > Nanobdellia > Woesearchaeales > UBA9642 > UBA9642. The sequence continues at coordinate 399 of CAVZPN010000052.1, forward strand.
ATGGGTTTACTAAAGTTCGTGTTGATGGTAAAGTTTACAATCTTGATACTGTTAAAGATGAAATAAAACTTGTTCGTTATGAAAAACATTGGATTGAGGCCGTAATTGATACAATTATTGTAAGTGATGATGAAAGATTAAGAATTTCTGAAGGTGTTGAACAAGCATTACATTTTGCAAAGGGTAGAATAATAATTCTTGATGTGCAATTATATGATAAATCTAGTAAATCAACTGATAAGAAAAAAGAATTAGAACATGGAATTGGTGAAACAGTTTACACAACTCATGGCGCGTGTCCTAATCATCCTGAAATTGTATTTGAACCACTTGAACCAAGAATGTTTTCTTTTAATAGTCCATTTGGCGCATGTAGTGAATGTCATGGTCTTGGAGAAATAATGCAAATTTCAGAAGACTTAGTAATTCCTGATAAATCAAAAAGTATTATGGATGGTGCGCTTGCTGTTTATGGTAAGATGGATATTTCTTGGAGAGCACAACAATTAGCTGTTGTTGGTAAAAAATATGGTTTTGACGTATTTACCCCAATAAGTAAATTTACTAAAAAACAACTTGATGTATTATTAAATGGTACAACTGAAAGTATTTCTGGTAATTGGAGTACTGGCGCAACAATGAATTTTAATAATGGTTGGGAAGGAGTAATTCCGCAAACATTAAGATTATATCGTCAAACAGAATCAGAATGGCGTAAAGAAGATATGGAAAAATTTATGGTATCAAAACCATGTAACGTTTGTTCTGGTAAAAGATTAAAAGATGTAGTACTCTCTGTAAAAGTTGCTAAAAAATCTATTATTGAAGTTACAGAATTAAGTATTGACGAAGCAATATTATTTTTTAATAATTTAAATAATGTGTTAAATGAGAAAGATAAATTTATTGCAAAACAAGTATTAAAAGAAATTAATGAACGATTAGGTTTTATGAAAAATGTTGGATTAAATTATTTATCCTTATCAAGAGCTTCAAGAACATTATCTGGTGGAGAAGCTCAAAGAATAAGACTTGCAACACAAATTGGAAGTAATTTAATGGGCGTATTATATATACTTGATGAACCATCAATTGGCCTTCATCAAAGAGATAATGAAAAGCTAATAAGTACTCTTCATAGACTTCGAGATATTGGAAATACTTTAATTGTTGTTGAACATGACGAAGATACAATTAGAAAAGCCGATTATGTTATTGATATGGGACCAGGTGCCGGAATTCATGGTGGACATATTACTGCTAAAGGAACGGTGCAAGAAATAATTAAAAATACTAAAAGTATTACTGGACAATATCTTTCAGGCGCAAAAAAAATAGATGTACCAAAGAAAAGAAGAAAATATACTGAATATATTACTATAACTGGCGCAAGTGAAAATAATTTGAAAAATGTTACTGTGTCTTTACCATTACAAGTATTATGTGCTATAACTGGCGTTAGTGGTTCAGGAAAATCAACGTTAATGAATCAAACATTAATGCCCTACATGAGAAAACATTTTGGTGAGAGTACGTTAAAAATTGGTTCACATAAAAAAATAGATATTCCTGAAAGTATTAATAATATTATTGTAATTGATCAAGATCCAATTGGCAGAACTCCGAGAAGTAATCCAGCAACTTATACTAAAATATTTGACGATATAAGAAAAATATTTGCTGCAACAAAAGATGCAAGAGCACGCGGTTACAAAGAAGGAAGATTTTCCTTTAATGTTAAAGGTGGTAGATGTGAAGCATGTCAAGGCGATGGATTAATTAAAATTGAAATGAATTTCTTGCCCGATGTTTATGTTGAATGTTCAGAATGTTCTGGTAAAAGATACAATAAAGAAACACTTGAAATATTGTACAAAGGAAAAAATATTGCTGAAGTTCTTGAAATGACTGTCGAAGAAGCAGTAACGTATTTTGAAAATTATAGTTCAATTAAAAGAAAAGTTGAAACATTAATGGATGTTGGACTTGGATATATTAAATTAGGCCAGGCCTCTACAACATTGTCTGGTGGAGAATCGCAAAGAATTAAGATAACTCGTGAACTTGCAAAACAAAAACGAGGAAATACTGTTTACATGCTTGATGAACCAACAACTGGCTTACATTTTGAAGATACGAGAAAATTAATTACAGTATTAAATAGACTTGTTGATAAAGGAAATTCGGTATTTGTAATAGAGCACAATTTAGATGTAATAAAATCTTCTGATTATATTATTGATTTAGGTCCAGAAGGTGGAAATAATGGCGGAACAATACTTGGAGTTGGAACTCCTGAAGAAATTGTTAAGATTAAGAATTCTTATACTGGACAATTCTTAAAGAAGATGATATAGATATTTAGTATGTATGCTATTTTTTTAGAATAAACTTAAGGGCATTTTGCTTTTTCTATTTTAGGTGTGTCTAGATAACTTCTAAATATTGTAAAAGTCGTTTCTTCTAAAGTAAAAACTGTTCTAGTTCCATTAGAGAATTTAAAATCTACTTTTTGGCCTTTATCTAAATTCGCAATACCTAAAATATTTCCTTCAGAAGGAAACACATATACATCTTTAGGATTTGCTATTCCATTAAATGCATAACAAATTTGTGTTGTAAAGGGATTAGGTTTTACTTCGTCCTTAACTTCGTTATTATAGTATAAATCGCATGATTTAGCTAAAGTATTTAGTCTGTCTTCTAAATATGTTGCATCTTTTAATTCTGATGCCATATATGTGCAATATAATTCTCTTCCTACTTTTACCATAATTCTAGTATTGATTATTCCTTTTTAAATCTTATTGTTTTAGTTACTACATAATGGTTATGGTTTATTAGTTGTCGACTTTTTATAATTATTTTGAATACCTTTAAAAAATACTCTGCAATCAGAATATTATGACTGATATAATTCCGATTGTAAATGAGCAAGATAAAATTATTGCATATAAGAATAGAAACGAAATTCAAAAGGAAGATATTTATCGAGTATCTGCATTATGGATTACTAATTCTTCGGGTGAAATATTACTTGCACGTAGAGCATTTACTAAATCTCATCATCCTGGAAGATGGGGGCCAGCGGTAGCTGGAACTGTTGAAAAAAATGAAACATACACTGCAAATATTATTAAAGAATCATTTGAAGAAATTGGCTTAAAGAATATTAAACCAAAAAAAGGATTAAAATTTAGACATACAAATGAGCACAATTATTTTGTCCAATGGTTTTTCTTAACAATAGATAAAGACGTAAAAGAATTTAAGATTGATAAAATGGAAGTTGATAGTATAAGATGGTTTAGTAAAAAAGAATTAAAACTTGCAATTAAGAATAATCCTGATAATTTTTTATCTAGTATGAATAAGTATGTTAAGATGTTTTGTAAGTGATGTTTGTTGAATGCAATAAAAAGAAAAATTTAATAATTTTTAAGGAATGGAATGTCAGTATCTGTACAATCTTCGTTTAATACGTAGACATTTTCTTTTCCTAATTTGGCTCTTGCCTGACTTAATTTTTCTTCAAATGGTAATTGTCTATTTATGGCTTTTCTTGCTTCTAATTCAGATATTGGTGATTCTCTATTTTCTTGTCTATTCAATAAATTTCTTAATTGGTCTTGTTCTGAAATATACATAATATACAATCTATCTACAAGAGATAAATTATTTCTTTCAATAATATTTGCAGAAGATATTAGGCTTGGCTCTTGAACTTGTTTATGCCACTCTGAATAAACAGTAATACTTGCTGGGATAATAATTTGATTATATATTGATAACTTATATTCGCCAAGTTGGTCATCATTAATATAATTTAAGAGCGCATTTCGTGAAAATTCACCTGATGTGTTGTAAAGATTTGGTAATTTTGATTTTAATTTAAGAATTGTTTCTTCTGATATTTTCTTCACTAATTCTACTAAATTATTTGAAATTAGAATATCATTAAATTTTTCCGTATCGACAATACCTGTTCTAATAATAAAATTTGCTCTATCGGTATCAAAAACAGCATATCCTGATTGCTTGAATATATTTTCAACTCTTGTTTTACCGCAAGCAATGCCTCCAGTTAATCCTATTCTCATATAAATTAGAATCAATTAGCCATTATAAATTTTATTGGGATCTATAATAATATCTACTTCATTCCTTCTTCTTAATCGGTGCATTTGGAATTGGTTTTCCGCTAAAACAATAATCATAAAAATCGCATTGACCATTCGACCATTTACATAACGGACTTTCTTTTTTTACATAATCAGTAATATCATCAATTCCATCAGTTGATGCGTGGATTTGTTCAATCATAAATTTAGCATGTTGGATTAAATCATCATTTACATCAAGCAATTGTTCTGTTTCGTTTAAGAAATATATTCCAACATGGTTTGGTCTAATATTGTGTTTTTCTTCGTATAATAATGCATATATTGCAAGTTGTAATTTGTACGCATCACTAATATGTGCTTTTGCTGAAGTTTTATAATCCATTAATCTTACAACATTATTATGCCTTTCAATTGCATCAATAAATCCTCGAACAGAATAATGTTCACTTCTATATTCTACTTCGGTTTCTGGGCGAAGTGCGGTGAATGCATCAATAAAACTAAGCCCTTCTGTCATTAATCTTTCAATTCTTTTAATAAATTGATGCAGCCAATTCATTAACATCATTTGTGTTTCAGTATAATAATTATTGAGTTGTTCTGCATTAAGATTACATTTTTCAAAATCAGGTTTTAATTGATTCCAATATTTTTTTAGTAATTCTAAAATTATTATTTGAAAATCATGTTTATATGTATTTGCAATGCCTGAAGGTTTAATTGTAAAGAATTTTTCAAGGACTAGGTGTGCAACTGAGCCTCGAACAAGATGAATTGAAGGGCTTGTTGGCATCTTCAAATTATAGATGAAGTAATATTTTCTTGGACATTGAAAATATGTATTAATAGAAGATGGAGATTGAACACGTTTCATTACACAAAGAACTTTTCTTTATTTAAATAATTATTGGTACTGGTTGTCTTGTGAGAATTAGTTGTGGTTTTATTATTAACTAAGTTTTATTATTTTATAATTTAATCTTATTTAAGAGAAAATTTATATATTCTTGTACTAATTTAATAATTGGTGATATTAATGGTAAAAAGTGCTAAAATTGTTATGAAGGATAGTGTTTGTGATAATGATGGTTGTCGTACTCATCATGCGGCTTATGCTCATCGTGTTTATGGTGGAGGACCTAGCGCAATTTATGGCCTAGGTTTTATTGGCGCAGTAATATATTACATTTCAACTTCAACAGGCTTTTGGATGGGTGTTTTAGGATTTTTAAAAGCATTAATTTGGCCAACATTTTTAGTCTATGAATTATTGAAATTTTTAGTTGCTTAGATTAAAGTTATACTAATTAATGGTATATTAGATACAAATTATGTAAAGTAACTATCGTTGAATTTTATTGACATGAAGTTTTCCATAGCATCTTTACATAGTTCTTGTATTCTTTGAATTTTATGTTTTATCTCTTTATTATTTGTGATTATTTTTATATTAGTTAGCCGCATTTTTGCTTCATCGACTTTATTTTTATCAAGCATTGTTTCAAGTATGCTGATTAATTCATTTAACGTATCATGATCTTTTTGTGTGATTTTCATTTCTCTCATACCATAAATATTGTCCCCAATACTCTCAATTTTTTTCATAATATCTTTTAGAAAAAATAAATCTTCTCGGCTTTTAACATTATTTTCTTTTCTTGTTTTTTGACTGTTCATGCATGCAAAAAGTATTCTTTTTGATAAATGGTATAGTTTATCTATTGATATTTCTGTATCTTCCATGCTCTTTTTATCATGATTAATTAAAGATGTTGTAGTAAATTTTAATAAGTATATCATTCTTCTCATTATGTGATTTAAATTTATATTTATATCATTAAATAAGAAAGATATTTTTATTGATTTTTCATCTTCATGAGTAATATCGTAGCCTTCTAAATATCCAAGAATATTTCGAATAGTTATTATTTTTTCATAATCTGATTTTTTTGTGAGTATTGTTATTTTATCTATATTTCTTACATAACAAAATACTATGAACTCATTAATGTTTTTTAATTCTTCTAGTGATATTGTTATTTCTTTTTTTTCTTGCAACTCTAAATCTGTTTTTTTAATTATTAGTTCATTGTTACCTGTTTGTTCTATGAATAAATTATCTTTATTCTTTAGTTTGTTAGCAATTACCCATTCTTTTGGTAATGATAATGCGTAAGATCTTCCTCCTACTGATTGTATTTTTCTTGATTCCATATTATATCGCTCCTATGTTATTTCTACTTTAATCTTATTATGATTCCGTTTGATTAGTTTTTTTATAATTTAATTTGATTATTATAGTATTAGTATTATTATCCTATTATATAAATGTTACGATACTGCTATATATTTATATCTTTGCTATATATTTTACTTAGCATAGTTATATAGATACTATTATATTTAATATTTTAAAAGGTGAGATTATGAAACTTTACGAACCAGTTGCAATTGCAAGTTTATTTTTAATGTCTGTTATTCCTGTTAATTATACTAACATGGATAATTATAGTAAAAATAGAACTAATGATAAAGAGCATATTGTTAAGAGATTAATGGATACACAAAAAAGAGACTATACTTTTATTGTAAGTCTTGGAGAATTTAATTTAACTGAAGGTGTTGGGATAAAAGTTGTACATGGACAAGATACATTAAACACTCAAACAAATCATATTGGGATGGCAACGTTTAAAGCATATGTTGGAGATACTGTGATTGTTAGTCCAACAGCCGCATCAGGAAAATTCAAGAATTTAGAGAAAGTATTGACTGATAAAAATTATAATATTGTTAATGTAGAACCTATAGTTAATAATTATAGTAATTTAAAATAATTTTTATTAATATATCTTTTAATTTTTATACTTTTTTGTACTTTATTATATTTTAATATTTTTGTTATGTATAATATTTTATAGTATTTTTATTATTGTATGTTGTATATGCATATTTAACTGATTGTTGTGTAAAGGGGTGGAAAGATGAAGATACGTAATATTTCTTTAGGATTACTAGGATTAGTAATTATTTTATCAATATTTATTACTGGGTGTAGCAAAGGTGTTACTGGAAATGTTATTTCTAATGATGCTAATAATGTTAATAATGCACAGTTAGTAACACATACAGAACAAATAACAAAGCCTGTAGAAAATATTGAGATAACTGGTTCAGATACAATGCTGCAATTAGTATCTAATCTTGCTGAAGCGTATAAAATACAAAATTCTAATGTAAGAATATCTGTTACTGGTGGCGGTTCTGGAACTGGTATTGCTTCATTAATTGGCGGCAATATTGATATTGCTGATTCTTCAAGAAAAATAAAATCTGAAGAATTACAAAAGGCTGAAGATAATAATGTTAATGCAATAGAGATACCAATAGCAAGAGATACACTTTCTGTAATAGTTAATCCGTCAAATCCTGTAAATAAATTAACAATTGAACAATTAAGTAAAATATTCAAAGGAGAGATAACTAATTGGAAAGAATTAGGAGGCTCAGATAGTGTAATAACATTATACGGTAGACAAAGTACATCAGGAACTTATGTGTATTTTATGGAGGAAGTTGTAAAGGCAGATTATAGTCTTAAAATGCGTAACATGGAAGGAAATCAAGCAATAGTCGATGCAGTATCGCAAGATAAAACAGCAATAGGTTATACGGGTGTTGGCTATGTAATGGATGAAAATAAAAAACCATTAAGTTCTATTAAGACATTAAATATTGCTAAAGATTCTACTTTAGAGTATATAACACCTCTTGATGAAACAAAAATAAAATTTTATCCCTTATCTAGGGAATTATATCAATATTTAGCAAATAAACCTAATAAAGATTCTGCAATTTATGATTTTTTAACTTTTATAGTTAGTGATGAAGGTCAGAATGTTGTAGAACAAGCAGGTTTTGTGAAAATTAGTGTTGAGGAAAAACAACGAGTAATAGAATTATTGCAATAAAAAATGGATAACTTAGCTAGATGTTAAATGAAATTTATTAATTCAAAAGAACAAAGTATTAAGGTATTTTTTTTCGCAATAAGTATACTTACACTTTTAATACTTGTAGGTATTTTTTTATTCTTATTTTTTACAGGTGCTCAAGCATTTAAAGAAATATCTTTATTAGAATTCTTATTTGGACAATTATGGAATCCAAATGCATATAGCACGCCTCATTGGGGAATATTTGGATTATTTATTGGAACAATATTAATAACTTTATCTTCATTAATAATTGCAGTGCCTTTAGGTATTGCTTGCGCAATATATCTTTCTGAAATAGCAAGTTTTAGAACTAGAGAAATATTAAAACCCTCTATTGAGATGATTGCTGGAATTCCATCAGTGGTTCTTGGATTAATAGGATTATTATTTCTTGCACCATTAATTGCATATACTTTTAATTTAAGTTCTGGACTTAATGCATTAACATCTTCTATAATTGTTGCAATAATGGTACTTCCAACTATTATAAGTATATCTGAAGATGTGTTAACTTCTTTACCAAAAGAGTTTCGTGAAGCAAGTTTAGCATTAGGAGCTACAAGATGGCAAACTATTAGAATGACTTTATTACCTGCTGCATCCTCAGGAATTATTGCCGCAATTATGCTTGGACTTGGAAGAGCTGTCGGTGAAACAATGGCAGTACTAATGGTTGCAGGAAATTCTATTGCAATGCCCGAGTCCATACTTGATCCTGTAAGACCAATGACTGCAAATATTGCAATAGAGATTAAAGAAGTTGTGCAGGGAAGTTTACATTATGAATCATTATTTGCAATAGCATTAGTACTTTTCATATTAACTTTTGTTGTTAATTTAATATCGGATATTATTATTGAAAAACATATGCGAAAATATAAGTGGTAAAAATGGTAAAAATATACGTGATAAATTATTAGGCGATTTTATTGAATGCTTAATATAGTAATTATTGACTAGGTAATTATTGAATAAGTAATTATTTAACAAGTAATATTAATGGAATAAAAATGATAAAAGAACAAATAATGGATGATGATATTATTAATCATCAAAAAAATGAAAGTATAAAACAAGCAATATATTTTGCTTTGTTTAAAATTGCAATATTTTTTTCTGTTGCAATATTATTATTTGTTATAGTGTATATATTTTTCTACGGTTATAAAGTTGTAAATTGGCATTTTTTAACTAGTATGTGGTCTCATCAGGATATAACAAAAGGAGGAATATTGCCTGCAATATTAGGCTCATTACTTTTAGGTTTAGGTCTTGCGATACTTGCAATACCAATTGGTGTATGTACAGCAATATATTTGAATGAATATGCAACAGAAAATACTTTTACTCGCATAATAAAATTATCTATCAGAAATCTTGCCGGAGTTCCATCAATAGTTTATGGAATGTTTGGTTTAGCATTTTTTGTAATGTTTTTAAAACTTGGAACATCATTATTTGCTGCATCACTTACACTTGCATGTATGACTCTTCCATGGATAATTACTGCAAGTGTTGAAGCATTAAAGACTGTGCCTATGTCATTTCGTGAGGCAAGTTTAGCACTTGGTGCAACAAAATCACAAACAATACAAAAAATTGTACTTCCGTCATCAATGAGTGGAATACTAACTGGTGCAATACTTGGAATTTCAAGAGCCATGGGCGAAACTGCGCCAATAATTATGGTCGGTGCAACATTTTATATGGATTATATTCCTTTGTCAATATTTGATAAATTTATGGCCTTACCGTATCATTTGTTTGTTCTTGCAACACAACATTCAAGTCCACATGCTAAAGAATATGCTTTAGGTACAGCTTTAGTGTTGATTAGTGTGGTATTTTTATTAAATATCGCGGTATTTATTGTGCGATATAGATTGAGAAAGAAAAAAGATTGGTGATTATAATGAATAAATTTGAAATTAAAAATTTTGGCGATGCAAAAATATCTATTCATAAAATAAATTTTTGGTATGGTGATAAAAGAATACTTCATGATATAGATATGAATATAGAATCTAATACTATAACTGCATTAATTGGTCCTAGTGGTTGTGGAAAAAGTACTCTTTTAAGATGTATAAATAGGATGAATGATATTATTCCAATAGCTAAAATGGAAGGAACAATTTGGTATAATAATGGAAAAAAGCATAATATTTCGTTAAAAGATGCCGACGTTGTTTCTATAAGAAAAAAAATAGGAATGGTATTTCAAAAACCTAACCCGTTTCCAATGAGTATTTATGATAATGTGGCGTATGGTTTAAGATTACAAGGAATAACAGATAAATCTACGCTCGATATTGCTGTTAAAGAGAGTTTGATACAAGCAGATTTGTATGAAGAAGTTAAACATAGATTAACTCATTCTGCATTTAAACTCTCGGGTGGACAACAGCAAAGATTGTGTATTGCAAGAGCACTTGCTATCAATCCTGATGTATTACTTTTAGATGAACCATGTTCAGCACTTGACCCAATAGCTACAGCTAAAATAGAATCTTTACTTGTAAAATTAAAAACTGAAAGAACAATAATAATTGTTACACATAATATGCAGCAAGCAAAAAGAATATCTGATTATTCTTGCTATATGCTAGATGGAAAAATAATTGAGTACGATATAACTAAAAAAATATTTGAATCGCCAAAACAAATTCTAACATCAAAATACATTAACGGAGAGTTTGGTTAAGAACTTTTGAGTTATTTAACTGGATTTAATTAAGTTTGATTTAATCTAATTAATGCCGTTTAACTTAGTTGGCGTAATTTTCACAATACATTTAAACTCTTAATAATTTATTCAATGATGACGGAATTTACAAGAACTCGTATTGCTGCAATGATTATTCAAGATGACAAATTACTTTTGCTAAAAGGAATTGGTTATGATGAATTGTGGACTCCTGGTGGTAAGATTGAATCAGGAGAAGATGATATTACTTGCTTGCAAAGAGAATTAGCTGAAGAGCTTGGAGTAAAATTACAATCCGCAACATTTTTTAAAGAGTACAATGGAACATCTTATTATAATAAAGAAGTATCGCTAATTCAACGAGTTTACGTTGTAACAATTACTGGTTCGCCAAAAGCTAATGCAGAAATTGAATCTATGGTTTGGTTTTCAAAGGATGATTTTAATTCAAAAAAATATCTTATGATTACAATTACGCAGGATGAGATTATTCCGGACCTAATTAAAGCAGGTGTTTGGTAGATATAGGTGTATAAATGTTAATAGTTTCTCAAGATAAAAAAATAGATTACTCGCAAATTCCGAAGAATCCTGGATGTTACATTTATCGCGATAATACTAATGAAATAATTTATGTTGGTAAGGCTAAGAATTTAGTTAATAGAATACGATCTTATTTCTCAAATTCTGAGCAACACTCAGTAAAAACAAAACATCTCGTTGCAAAAATTCATTCTATTGAATGGATTATTGTGGATAATGAAATTGAAGCATTGCTACTTGAAAATAATTTAATAAAAAAACATTCTCCTAAATATAATATTAGTTTAAAAGATTCCAAAACATTTGCATATATTAAAATAACTAATGAAAAACTTCCTAGAATATTATCCACAAGAAAAGTTACTAAGGATGGAATATATTTTGGTCCGTATACTGATGGTTATCAAAGAGTACAACTAATTAAAACTTCAGTTTCAATATTTAAATTAAGAACTTGTAAATTACTTCCAAAACGTGCTTGTTTAAATTATCATATTGGAATATGTACAGCACCTTGTATAAAAAATGTTACTGAGGAAGAATATGCTATGCAAGTATTACGTGCTAAAGATTTTCTAAAAGGAAATGTGGACGATACAATTAAGATATTAACTGATGAAATGACTTTGTTTTCTAAGCAATTAAAATTTGAAAAAGCAATTGAAAAAAAGAAACAATTAGAGGCTATAAGTCAGATATTTGAAAAACAAAAAGTTGATTTAATAAAGAACTTTGATCAAGATGTAATTGCATTAGTTACAAATAATGAAGATGCAATATTTGAGATATTTACGATATCAAAAGGCGTA
>CAVZPN010000053.1:0-26177 GCA_963777125.1 uncultured archaeon
TGGATATGCTAGTTGGTGCAATACTTTCAACACTAATAAGTACTGGAGACATCAAAGTATCTACAGTCAAAATTGGTGGAACACCATTATATTATATTCCTGAACAAGAATCAAAACTTGAAGAATTCATAACATATCTTAATGAAAAGGATAAAGCAACATTTAGACTAATAAAAGAGCAAAAAGTTTTACAGGATTCAACACAAGATCCCTTAATAAGAGTATCACTAAGAACAATTAAAGATTTTGCAAAACCATTTGAAGTAAACTATCAAAATAAGAAAATAACATTTTGGAGATTTTATAACCTTACAACTGAAGAAGCAACAATTATTGCAAACAATAAATTACTACAAGCGGCGCAATTAGAACAGAACATTATTAATGCAAATAATCAAAAAACTATCAATATAGAAACTATAGAGAATGCAAAGGCAGAATCCAATAATACAAAACAAATTATTCAACCATTATCTGAAATATTAATATCAAAACACGAAAAAGAAACATTATCTGATGAAAGAGTCAATAATGAAATACCAGTAAATTCTGAAAAAATAGCAACAAAACACGCTACGCATATAACAAAAAAACAAGAACCTAAAGAATCTTCGGAGAATGAAAAAGACTTTTATGAAATAATAAAAACACACATTACATCAAAGAATCTGGATATTGTAAGCAAAGAAAAAGTTAAAAAAACAGAATATAATCTAATATTAAAAAATCATGATAATAATGAATATATTTATTGTAAAGCAAAAGACAAAAAAACGATAACCGAAGGAGACTTAGCTCCGGCATTAATATTTGCACAAAATAAAAAAATGACTTGTTTATTTATTTCAACAGGATCTTTATCAAAGAAAGCAGAATTAATGATACATAAAGATTTTAGTGCAATGACATTTGAACAAATTAAAGATTGAATGAAAGAATATTACTAATTACCAGATAAATATATTAATTAATAAGAATAAATCATAATCAAAAGAGGATAAATATGACTGAAAAAATAGAATCTCAAGTAACACCGTGGGATGTTAAAGGAGATATTAACTATGAAAAATTAATTAAGGAATTTGGTGTTCAAGCATTAGATACAAGTACACTTCCAAAAGTATTTCAAGATAATAGTCTATTTCGAAGAAATATAATTTTTGCACATAGATCATTTGGTCAAATAGTTACAGCAATAGAACATAAAAAACCATTTGTTATGATGACAGGTTTAATGCCTACAGGTAAATTTCACATAGGACATATGATTCTTGCAAAACAAATGATATTCTATCAAAATCTAGGAGCTAAAATATATATCTGTGTTGCGGATATCGAAGCATATAACGCAAGAAGCCAATCGCTTGTTGAAAGTCGCACTAATGCTATTGAAGAATACATATTAAATTATATTGCATTAGGATTAAAACCAGAAAATTGTGAAATATATTTTCAAAGTGAAAGATCCATTGATGCAAAAAAAGCTAATGCATATTATAAATTACAAAACCTTTTTGCTCGTCATGCAACATTTAATGAATTCAAAGCAGTATACGGAGAGATATCGCCTGGAAAAATGGTTTCCGCGTTACTTCAAGCATCAGATATGTTACATTCACAACTAAACGAATTTGAAGGACCAGTACCCACATTAATACCGGTAGGAATGGATCAAGATCCACATATTCGTCTTGCAAGAGACATGAGCAGTAAAATACTAAACTATAATGAATTTAAATTTAAAGAAATATCTTCGACATATCACTTATTTATACCGGGCCTTAATGGAGGCAAAATGTCATCATCAGATGCCACATCTTATATTGCTTTAACAGATACTGCCGAGGAAGCCGCAAGAAAAGTCAAAAAATATGCATTTAGTGGTGGTCGAGACACACTAGATGAACATCGAAGATTAGGAGGAAATCCCGACATAGATGTATCATATCAATGGTTAAAAATATTTGAAGAAAATGATTTAACACTAAAAAAAATACATGATGATTACAAATCAGGAACATTATTATCTGGAGAATTAAAAAACCTATTGATACAACACCTAACTCCTTTTTTAACAGAACATCAAAAGAAAAGAGAACATGCTAAAAAAGAATTACATAAGTATATAAAATAATACTCATTCCTATGTTATTGAGGACATTAAAATGATGACGTTATTGCTTGATTTTATATTTATTAGCGTAGTAACTTATCTATATTATATTCTATTTATATAAAAAACGATTAATTAACTAAATATAGAAGACAATATTAAATATTTAATTAACGAATTATTTTAAATTTATCATCAAAATACCTTCGTAATTCTGTTGTCTGATCATCGACAGATAAGTTAAATAATTTTGTTGGAATAGTATAATATTCTATTCCCGATTCAGATAATATATCTTCTAATAAATAATCAATATCTATTTGAAATTGTTTATCGCAACTTCTTACAGTATCATTTGTTATTACACTAAATACATTCCATAAAGGCATTTTAAATAGATGCTTATAAGGATAATCAGACATCCAACGCATAACATTATCATACATTTTATCTTTAGCATCTTTATCAAATCTATATAATGCATAAACATAATTATCTAATATTGAACGATCACAAACAATATGATTTATTTTATTAGTATATAGCCTTTTAGTCGCATCCATCTCGTTAGCTTTTTGTATATCTTGCATTGATTGTTGAGCAGCTAAAGTAGTGTGTTCATTAATTGGAATTCCTAACTTAATAGCATATCTTGCAGCTTCAGGAATGACCTCAGGTATTTGTGATTGTTGTCTAAAATAAAAGTCAAGATAAGAAACAATAGACGTTTTACCAACACCATGAGTGCCAATAACAGCATACTTATTTTCTAAATTATACAAAGATTTCATCATTATAAACACACTAAAAGGAAAAACCCAATCTTTAAATAGCTTGTCATAAAATTAGTTACAACTTACTTTTTAGGCGATATTGCAAAACTCTCGTTTGCTTCGCTTACAATCGCGCCGGTTCGCATATAGTTTATTTAATTTATAGACAAGTCCTCTCTTGGAATCTCAGGATTAGTCAGGAACTGAAATTTTTTAATGCTCACGTCTTGGCGCTGATATTAAGCTTTGCAATACCACTACTTTTTAAGAATATTTAAAAACATTCAATATAAACCATTATTATGGGTACAAAGATAACTGAATTACTTGAAACAAAAGAATTAAGTATTACAGATTTAAAAGGAAAAATCATAGTTGTTGATGCATTTAATCAATTATACATGTTTCTATCATCTATTAGACAGCCAGATGGCTCATTATTAAAAGATTCACATAATAATGTAACATCACATCTTAATGGACTATTTTATAGATTCACAAATTTAATGAAACAAGACATAAAATTCGTATTTGTATTTGATGGAGAACCCCCACAATTAAAATTAAAAGAAAGAGAGAGAAGATCAAAATTAAAAGATGCAGCCATGCTACAATTTGAAAAAGCAGAAGCTGAAGATAATTTAGATGATATGAAAAAATATGCTGCAAGAACAAGTAAACTAACTAAAGAAATGATAATTGATGCAAAAGAATTAATTGATGCATTAGGATTTCCAATAATACAAGCACCAAGCGAAGGAGAAGCTCAAGCAGCAGTTTTAGTTAAAAATAAAGATGCATATGCTAGTTTAAGTCAAGATGCAGATTCATTACTATTTGCATGTCCTTTAGTAATTAAAAATTTAACATTATCTGGACGTAAAAAAGTACCTAATAAATTAGCATACGATACAATAACACCTGAATTAATATCACTAACAGACACATTAACACAATTAAACATTGATCAAGATCAATTAATAGTTCTTGCAATGCTTACAGGAACAGACTATAATATTGGCGGAATAAAAGGCATCGGACCAAAAACAGCCTTAAAATTAGTCAAACAATATGGATCAGGACAAGATAATTTTGAAAAGCTATTTACAGAAATAGAATGGAATAAATATTTTGATTATGATTGGAAAGAAGTATTTAATATTATAAAAAATACTAAAACAACCAACGACTACAAACTATTCTTTAAAGAAGTCGATGATGAAAAAGTTGTTGAAATATTATGTAAGAAACACGATTTTAATGAAGAAAGAACAAGAATAGTTCTCGAAAAACTACATAAAAAACCAGCCGCGCAAAAAGGCCTTGGAGAATATTTCTAAATAGTGTAGTTGGAATAGACAATATAAAAGAACATAATAACCCTTAAATTTATAAATATTCTAAAATATCTTAATATATGCTTGGAGTTAAGATTGCATTAAAAGATGCTGAAAAATGGAAAAAATACTTAGTATTAAATGATTTAATAGATAAAAAACATTACTATACTAAAGACGATAAATATATTTATTTTCCCATAATCCAAAAATTTAGTATATTAAATTCTAAGGACATATCTTTTGTTGATCAAGAATTTAAAGAAAGCTTAGAACAAGGTACATTAAAAGAAAATCTTTCTAAAAAATTAACTAAAGAAGAATTAGAGTTTGTAACAACAGGTCATGATATCATTGGAAGTATTGCAATTATTGAAATTCCAAAAGAGCTAGAATCGCGTGAAAAAATAATTGCTGAAACATTACTAGAAATTAATACTCAAATACAAACAGTACTAAAAAAAGCAGACATACATTCAGGAGTATATAGAACACAAAAAATGACTTATCTTGCAGGAGTTAACACTAAAGAAACAACATATAGAGAAAATAATGTTACATTAAAACTAGACGTTGAAAAAGTTTATTTTAGTATAAGACTAAGTAATGAACGTAAAAGAATAATGGAACAAATAAAGCCTCGAGAAGAAATACTAGTAATGTTTTCTGGCGCAGCACCATATCCAGTAGTACTTGCAAAAAACACAAAAGCAAAACACATTACAGGTATAGAAATAAATCCTGATGGACACAAATATGGCCTTGAAAATTTACGCTTGAATAAAATACATAATGTGTTATTAATCAATGATGATGTACATCATGCAATTCCTAATATTTATCAAAAAATTATAGGATTAAAATCAGCAGTAATTAAAAATGAAATTAATATTCGCCTTGCAAAAAATCCTTCAATTATAGAAATACACTTATTTAATGATGATTTAAATGAAGATAAAATTCATCTATTAGAACAAGAAATAATTAAGTTAAAAGAAAAAAATCTAGAAATATTTGTTCATATGCCGTTTAAAATAAATAATAAAGGATACAGTTTAGCAAATAAAGAAAATCTAATAATATATCAAAAAATGGGTGAATTATGTAAAAAATATTTTATTTCGGCAATTATTCATCTAGCAAATAATGAACCTATCGGTGATGAAAACCTATTAATAGAAAACGTAAAACTACTAGAACAATATTATAATTATTTTTACTTTGAGAATCTAACCAGAGAATCATTTGATAAAAAAGAAGATATACTCAGAATATCAAAAAAAGCAGGTTTCAAAAATATTTGTATAGATTTAACGCACTTATATATTACTTATCAAAACAATAATAAATTAGTAGAAACAATAAAAGAAATACAACAAGAGTTTAATACATATTTTCATGTATCTGATCACGATAATAAAATACATACCTGCGAATTAGAAACAGGATTTATTGATTTTAATAATATTTTACCATTAATAAATAAAGGAGTTATTGAAGTAGAATCAAAAGATGAAAAAAATCCTATCGAAAGCTTAAGAAGTTATGATAAATTAAGTAAATATAATAATAAAACGTATGATAGAATAATAATGCCTCTACCAAAGACTGCTGATGAATTCTTAGAAGATGCATTAAGTGTTTCTAAAAAAGGAACAATAATACATTTTTATGATTTTCTTCCAGAAACACAATTTGACGAAGCAGTAAAAAAAATAGAAGATGCGTGTGCTAAAAGAAAACTAAATCATAAAATTCTAGAAATAGTTAAGTGCGGTCAACATGCACCACACATTTACAGAATATGTGTAGATTTTGAGATAGTATAATAAAATAACTCTATTAAGAAGATATTATCAAACTAAACATTCTTTAACTCAGGCTCTACATATTTATATCCTTTTGAAGTCAATCTTAGTGTTTTTTCTTTTTTTAATCTTTTAATAGAATCAGTAATAACAGTATAAAATCTTCTTTTAGTCATAATCATATTTTCTTCTTTTATACATAATTCCTTACATGCTATCTCGTATTCGTGAACAAATAAATAATGTGCTAAAGGACGCACTTTTTCAATTGTGCCATTAAAGATATTTTTATCTATATCTGCTATGTATATTAACTTATTTTTTGACAACATATCATTTAAATTTATTTTATCAGAAGAAAATTTCTGATTAGAAATTACAACATTAAAAGATTTACCTGCCTTCTTAGATAAAGCCATTGCAATAGTTAAACACATATTTCTACCTACAACATATTCACTACTAGAAGTAAGATTACCTGTACTTAGTTCATTAAAATAAAAAGATTCAGAATCAACTCTTCTTGTTAATAAAGACAATTTAATAAGATTAGCATTATATATTTTTACACCACTCATGTTTAAATCAATTATAGGACTATCCTTTCGTGCAATAAAATCAGCAAGTCCTTCCTCTCGAAGATTAAATAATGATGTATACAAACAATTCAAAAAATATGCTGAATGTTTAGTATATAATTTACGAATCTTACCCTCATACTGATTACCCCACTTAAGATTATTAGTTATACCATCATGATGATGAGTTAATTCATGAAGCATATACCTTTGAATTAAAGAAAAGTTTGATGTGCCAAGAGCCGAAGGAATAACAATAGTATGTAACAGCCAAGAACCAGACATAATAAAACAAGCATTCTCTGCATCAGAAGGAAATGCTTCTTCATCATAATAAAAATACACTTCGCGATTAGGTATTCTTGTAACTTTAAATTGTATATTAAACTCTGTTGAAGTAGCTATATTTTTATTGCTACTCATCATATAAAAAAATAGTTTACTAAATATCTCAAAACTCTTTTGCTTAAAAAAATCATAACTTATGTCTGGAATTTTCTGCTTATAAAATTGTAAATCTACTTCTTTAGCCCTCTCAGCTTTATCCGCAGAAAATCCTTGACGATTTTGATAATCTAAAATCTCTTGCAAATCTTTCTTAAAATCAGATTTAGAATAAGTATCAAATAAGAATATTACTCCAAAACGATAGTCGCCATCCTTTTGATGTAGTTCATAATCCATACTAAATTTAGATTGTTTCTAATATTTAAATATAACTATAATAATATAATTATTAAATGAAAGAGTAAATAATTAGAATAATAAAATTAAGTGTGCTCGGCAGTTACTTCCGTCAATCATTCTCCGAAGAGTCATCGGGTGTTCACAACCTCATCGCACATATGATTAGAATGAAGTATTCTTTATAAAGTTTATAAGAAATTATAATTAAAACATAATTAAAATAACAAAAACTCGCTGCTCGAGGCTATCCTCGGTCTAAATCCTGAGGTATTACGCCTCTCGCTTAATCGCGAGTTTTTGGGATTAAAAATTTCGGCCTCAAGACCGAGGTATTAGACCACGAAATTTTTAATAAAAAAAAGCTAAAAATTAAGAAAAAATTATTTTATTAGTAAAAACAAATTTTTACCATTAAGGGCAGTATTAAGAACCTTTTCTATGTCTCCACCCTTTTGTTTTTTTCCAGTCACAGCTTGTGCCGCAGCCACTAATACGTCACCACTTAATGCTAAACTAATACCTCCCTCTAATATCACAGTAAAACCTTTACCGTTCTTCGAGATGGTAACTATTTTTCCTTCTAATGCATAATCGTTCATTTTATCTCCTCCAATAATATCATCTTCTCCCTTTAGAGTAAGTAATATATATAGATTTCGAAAAGTGACTTATCAAAAAGTGACCAGAATTAGAACATACTAAAAATATATTAAAAATCTATTTTGTTTTTCTTAAATACGCATCCACATGTCTTTTTAGAACAGAATATCTTGATCTTGTTGGAGGATAAGATAGAATATATTCTCGCGTAGATTTAAATTGATGTGCATTAGAAACACCTGTAGGAATAATTGTGCCTTCCGGAAATTGTATACATGTAAAATCCTTTTCTTTACTCTCAATTTTATTAAAATAATGTGACACCTCGTACCCTTTAGATACAACAACATTAGCCCAAACTATTTCTCCACCTAGGTAATCTTGTACAACTAAAGACGTTACAGCACATTGCCCATAAGAAGGATTATTTGCAGTCCAATTAAATGGATCAGAACTAGTTAATTTACTCCAAGAATTTTCTAAAGCAGATCTTAATGTTTTCTCTAATGCGGACTCGCTCATTTTATCCAAACATACTTACATAATCTTTGCCATACTTATCTTCTTCTTTACGTATCTTTGCAATAGCTTTAATAAAATCTTCTTCAGAAACTACATCTCTATCTTCTCTTATTGCAAAGTAACCAGCTTCTGTTGCAACTGATCGTATTTCTGCGCCTGATAAATCTTGAGATAAGGCATATATTTTTTCTAAGTTTACTTTCTTTTCAATTGGCATTGATTTCATATGAATCTTGTATATTTGTTTAATTCCTTCAGTATCAGGATTTGGAACTTCGATTAATCTATCAAGTCTTCCAGGTCTTAATATGGCAGGATCTAAAATATCTTTTCTATTAGTACAGCCAATTAATTTAACATTATCTAGTGTTTTAAATCCATCAACTTCAGCAAGTAATTGCATAAATGTTCTTTGAACTTCTCTTTCACCAGATGTGCCTAATTCAATTCTTTTAGCACATAACGCATCAAGTTCATCAATAAATATTATTGCAGGAGCCTTAGATTTTGCAAGTTGAAATATTTCTTTAATTAATTTTGCACCATCACCAATAAACTTTTGAACAATCTCAGAACCTACAATCTCAATAAAAGTAGTATCAGTACTATTAGCAACAGCTTTTGCAAGAATTGTTTTACCTGTTCCTGGTGGACCATAAAGTAATATTCCTTTTGGAGGACTTATACCTAATTTTCTAAATAATTCAGGTTTTTTAAGAGGTAATTCAATTACTTCTTTTATTTCATCAATTTGAGTTTTTAATCCACCAATTTCATTCCAAGTAGTGGTTGGTTTTTCAATAATTACAAATCTTTCAACATCAAAATTCTTAGAAACATTAATTTTATCAATAATATTAAGATTTTTTTGCTCAACTAATACACTATCTCCAGGATCTAGCTTTTTTAAACTTGAAGAAACAGTCACATAAAATTTATTACCATTAGGAATTTTTATTATTGCACGATTATTTGCAATAACATCAGTAACTTCTGCAACCATTAATGATGGAGCTCTTAATTTATCAACTTCTTCTCTTAAAGAATTAATAGCCTCTTTTAATAATTTATTCTCATCTTCTAAGACATTATTAAATTGTGATGCAGTATAAGAATATTTTACAGAACCACCGGTAGAAACATTATTTGTATCTGTTTTTGACTTAGATTTTGTATCAGAAGCATTATCAACCATATTAATAGAGAAACATTAAATTATTTATAAATTTTGGGGTAATAAACATTAATTTACTTACATCTTATTATTAAAGGTGAGCTACATTGCAAAGCTTAATATCAGCGCCAAGACGTGAGCATTAAAAAATTTCAGTTCCTGACTAATCCTGAGATTCCAAGAGAGGACTTGTCTATAAATTAAATAAACTATATGCGAACCGGCGCGATTGTAAGCGAAGCAAACAAAAGCTTTGTAATATAGTCTAAAGGTGATAAAATTTATAAGTAACCAATAATTCTTAAAAATATGGATTACGAAGCAATGCTTACGCGTGGAAAGAGTAAATTACCTGAAACAGCTGTAGCTACAGAAAGATTAGTAATACCTAACATCACAGGTCATTTAGAAGGCAATAAAACAATAGTTAGTAACTTTTTACAAATAGCAAATATTATTAGAAGAAATCCTGAGCACATATTAAAATATATTTCAAGAGAAACAGCAGCTAAAGGAGAAATAAAAAAACAACTATTAATATTTAACACTAAACTTCCTTCTCAAAAAATAAATGAAAAAATACAACAATATGTTGATGAATTTGTAATATGTAAAGAATGTGGAAAGCCAGACACTAAACTAACAAAAGAAGGAGTAATCACATTTATGAGATGTCAAGCATGCGGTGCTAAACATAGCGTCAAATCTAAGATATAAATCAATTAAATATTTTCTAAAAATAAGCAAAACTATAACTTTCTTTCAGCAATTGTTAACCACGTTTGACCTTCTTTTTTAGATAATAGTATTTTATCAAAATAAAAAGATTGTCCAATAAACTCTTCATAATAAAACTTCATAGGTTTATACGAATAAACATGTGCTAAAGATAAGTGAGGATTAAAGTTTTTTCCAAAATTAGTAAATCTATAGCTAAAATAAGTATTATCCTCTGAAGGTAAAATACTTCCCTTAAGAACAAGTAAAGGAGTAAAAGTACTAAATATATATTCATGTAGGTGATTTAAAGAAGAATTATCTAATTTTAAAGCAATAGTCGAATAAAAAGAAATAACATCAGTAATTAAAGAACTAGATATATCTAAAGGAATATTATTAAATATATTTATTAGTTTAGAATCGAGTTCTTTTTGAGATTTTAATCCTAATTTTTTGAATTCGGAATAAAAACCTAATAAGGTAGAATGTAAATCTAATTGATTAGATATAAGATTGCCTGTTCTTTCTAAATCATAATTTACTTCACTTAACGAAGTTAAAAGTTTATTTTCTGGAACTAAATGTACTAAATATTGACCTCTAGATAAAGGATCATCATTAACTTCCCAATCATAATCAGTCCAGTAATCTATTGGCTCTTTAGCATGTTCTTCCGAACTATTTGCAGCAGTTGGAAGAAGATTATTTAAAGTATTTTTATTCATCCAAACCACTTCCCAAGACCCTCTTGACGCTCTTCATCTTTACCAAAATATTCCTCAATACGCTTCTTTGTTAACTCTATTGTTTGTGTTAAATAAGTAGGAATATTAAATTTTTGTCCTAAACTAATTGTTGGTTCAAGATATTTTACAATACTGCCTTCTGAAATAGTAAAAATAATTTTACCAGTATTACATTTAAGACATTTTCCTGCAAGCGGAGGTCTACGATATTTTTCATTACATGTACCGCATCTAAATTGTTGTGTACTAAACTTTCTTAAATTACCTTTAATATCACGAATAAAGTGTTTTTCAATAACTAATCTTGCAACATCGCTAGTATCAACTGCACGTATTTTGCTTGCTAAATCCATTTGTCCAAATAATTTTTCCTCCATAGAAGGAAGCAATTTATATTGAGAACATAATACTCCTGCATTAATATCGTCAGTATCATGAGTAAATCCCATACCTTCATATTGACCGGGAGTTCCAATAAATTTACCCATTTGACTAATTTTTACAAAACCTGCAGGTTTAAAATCTGCTGCTGCTTGATAAAATTCTATAGGATATCTCCAACCAATATCTAAATCAAATACCATATCATCAACTTCAGCAGGATTTAAAACGTAAGTTAATACTAATGGCGCATCCATTGTTGCTCCTCTTTTATCAGATAAATACTGTTTTGAAAAATTCAATAATCCGTCCATTAATAAGAAAACACACGATTCATCTCCATCAGTATCACGACGCATTGCTGCATGATACATTGGATGTGAGAAAAATCCTTGAGTTTTTGTAAAACCAATTATTCTTCCAAGAATTCCTGCTGACGTATGTGGCGCAAGACCAATTACAAAATGTCCAACAATATCTTCTTTAGTTTGCAATTTATAATACGGTTTTAAACCGTACAATTTTTCAAGTAATTCATCTATAAAATTAGCCGTTCTAAATAATACTTCATCTGCTGCTTCATCTGGACTATCAGGACAACACGGAAGTAAAATATCTTGAGGCTTTATTTCAAGTATTTGATCTTCTCTTTCAAGAGATCTACCTTTAGTATCTTTAGTATAACCTAACTTTCTAAGTTTTTCTATACTTACACCAATCTCTTTAGGTTTAAAATGAGTTATAGGAATTTCTGAAGCATCATATCTTGTAGTTCCATCTTTATTAACATTAATTCCGTGCTTTGCACGTAAAATACCTTTTAACAAATGTTCTGGCAGATGTTCTTTATTAACTGTTCCCCTAATTCCTTTAATCATATCAGGATAAATTTTAGTATCAAGTCTCTTTAATAAATCATTAAATACATTTTTAATATCTAAATCATAATATCCTGTTGTTGCTTTTCTATGGGTAGCATTAGTACATTCAGTATTTTTACAATCCATACAATAAGTAAGCCTGGTTGTTTGTTTATCACAAGTTTCACATATGGCAAAAACGGTTTTCTTTTTGCATTTTTCACAATAAAATATAGGAAATTGGGCAGTAACTTTACCTTCGAGCATTGCTGCTTGAAAACTTCTAAGCTTTCCACCATCTTCACCAACAGGGAATAAAGTATGTGGTTGACCAGTAAGTTTTCTCATCTTAGCTTTTTCAGGTCTTCCCATTCTTGAACCAATAAATACGCCGGCTTTATCCTTTATTTTAATTGTAGATATTTTATTAATAAAAGATAATACGTCTTCATCAACAGCTTCTCCATTAGATTTTAATATTAATATTTCATTAATTTGCGCAAGTATTGCATCAATATCTTCTTTTAATAAAATATCATGAATATTAAATGTTGCAATAATTGCTTGAGCAACATCATCTTCAATTACAACAAATTCATTATTAACGTTAAGATGAGGAATACCTAATATTTCAAGAACACGTTTAGCCTCATTTTTAGGTAAAATTAATTTTTCAATTAAATTATCTTTTTTTTCATCATAACGAACTATATTTAAATGTTCAAACCATTGAATTAGATTTTTTAAATCGTAAAATGTAATTGTTTTCCAAAAATAAGTATATTGTGGATGTAAAGGCACATCCATTTTTTTAGAAATTTCAATTGCTGCTTGAGCACTAAGCTTTGTCTTATGAGGACGCTTAAATAATATTTCGAGTTTATCTTGAGGAATTCTAACATATGAAGAGAATTTTTCAAAATCAATTTTAGTGTAAGTAAATATTTGTTCAGAAGTTAATTCTTTTTTTTCAGCAGGTTCATTTGAAATATTTTGTTTAGGAAATTTTTCAAAAGCTGCTTTTTCTAATTCTAAAATCCAATATTCTTGACAATAACCTGAAGGCACAAGTAAATGATTTCTATTAAAAAAATCACCATAAGCAATAAGTACATCGCCTAAAAAAAGTATTTCTTTAACTTCTTTTTTATATTGCTTTGCCATTGATTCATTTTCAAGCAATAATACATTACCATTGTATAATTTAACTATTGGTCCTTCAATAGAATCACAAACTGTCATTGCTGCAGCTTTTCCTGGACGTTCAACTTTTAATTGTGTTGCTGTTGCAACATAATCATTTAATACATGCATTGTTGCAGGATGTATTGATTGAGCGCTGTATCCTGATACTCTACTTCGTCCATATCTTAATCTAAATCCTCCTGTTCTTAAAGGATAACCAAGTACTGGTCTTCCTGCAACTAAATCTTTAATATAAGTATAATCAGGAGAAATTTTAGCAGTTGTTGTATCGCCTTTCTTTTTATGAGCTTTTGCAGCCTTTTGAATATTTAAATATTCCTCAAGAAACATCCAATCAATCATATCAAAATCTTTACCCCAAACTTTTAATTGTTTCCACAATTTAGGAGCTTTTAGAGGCAGACAATCAGAATATAATAAACAAAAACCGCTTCTAACAAGATTCACTGGAACTCTTGGAAGATCTTTATAGTTTGATACTTCGTATTTTTCACTTGATTCAGCACCAATTTGAACAGGAATGTGAGCCATCAAATAATCAATTTCTTCACGACTAGGAAAATATTGTCTTGGACTAAATTTAGTATGATAATCTTCTACTTCAGTATAAGTTCTTTTTGCTTCAAGATCCGTTGCATCATATTTGGCATAACCAAATTTTACACGCACAAAATCAGCAATAAGTACACATACCGCAGACGCAGTTCCACCAGCATTTCTAATTGGGCCGGAAAAATTTACACAAAAATATTTACCTTGACCATCCATTCTATCCATTATATCTAAATGAGTAAATCCTTCTATAGGACTTGAAACAACACCATTAGTAACGTACGCAAAACCTGTTTTTATTCCTATCTCCATTGCTTCTTTTTGGTCTTTAAATTTACAAAATTTTTCTCTTGCAACTTCTTCCGCAATTTTAAATGCTACACGCCAATCAAGAATACCATATTCTTTTTCTAATTCAATTATACGTTCAACTGTTCCACTATTTTGTATTTGTGGAGCAATAACTGCAATGATACCAATTACTCTTTCGGCCATATTTTTTGCGAGAACAATCTCAGAATTTAAAGTATAATCATAACCTTTTGCACGTGCATTATTAGCTATTTTAATCTCACGCATACAAGCATTTTCTAATTCTTCAAAATATTTTTGCATTTCTTTTGTTGCTTCAACCATTCTTCATTACACCTGCTACAGAAGGTTTTTCTGCAGTTATTTCCTTATTAACATTTTCTTTTGAATCTGCTTTTACTTCTGCTGCATCTTTTTCTTGATCTTCTTTTGATAAGAAATTAATCATTTTAACTTCTCTTGTTCGCATATTAACAATAAATGCTCTGCCTGGCTGAGCCTCAAGACCTCTACGTTCTTGCTCATCAGATTGACTTACCCAACATGAAGCATTAAAACAAGTTACATTTTTATAATTGGAAACTGAAGCACGATGAATATGACCTGTAATTAAAAAATCTGGAATTTTATCAATTACTAAAGGATCTTGTTTTGGATCAGGAATATACATTGTTGAAGTATGAGTTGGTGCAAGATGTCTTCTTTGAAGTAAATATTTCATTATTAAATCAGGTCTTTTTTGTCCACCAGCTTTTCTAATACTTGGAATATGTTCAGAATAATATACAAAAGAATAACCATGATAAAACATTACATCAAAACCATCAAAACCATTTTCTGGTTGCGCGTAAATATTAATAATAGAAGGATTACTAACAGAAATAACATTAGGCATTGAAATTAATAAATCAGCATATTCTTTAGTAATTGCTGGTTGAGGTTCAGATATTCTTCCAACATCGTGATTACCCGGACATAAAATAATAGGAATATATTCGGGAATTTTTTTTAATAAATTAGCTAGAGCTACATACTGTTCTTTAATATCAAGAATAGTTAAATCAAATTCTTGGTTAGGATATACTCCTATACCATCAACTAAATCTCCTCCGATAAAAACATATTTAACTTTAGATGCAACTTCACGCTGTATATCGCTTCCTATTTCACCATTAATCCAAGCTAAAAATTTATTAAATTCTTTTTCTAAAAATAGTTTGCTACCCATTTGAGTATCAGCAATTACAACAAAATAGCCTTCTTCAGGGCTTTTTTTTAATTCTTTGGTTAAAGGAATATCCGGAAGTAAAAGATTATTTACAAAAATTATTTGATCACACATTCCTGTAACACCTATTGTTTCATCAAGTTGTATTTCCTCTGCAAGCCTAAATATATCTTCTTTATTTTTATTAACAACAACTTTAATCATTCCTGTAGGATCTTCAAGTGTTAACATAATATTTCCTGCTTTTGTTACAGCTTTATCATATACAACACCTATTAAAGCAACATTCTCTCTATCTTTTTTAGCGCTAATTCTTGAAATAGAAGTTAGGTTTTGTAATTCCTGTCTTGATCTAAGTATTTTTTCGAGTTCTTTAAATCGTGCATTATATAAACTAACAAAATCTTGAACCGACCATTTTCTTGTTTTTGAAATATAGTTAGAAATAATTTTTATTTTATTATATTTTAAGAATCTATTTTTTAATGCTTCCTCAGAATCAGGGTCAACAATATTTGTTGTAGAATCAATTTTAGCAATAATATTTGATTCTTTAGATTGATTATTCATAAGAGTATCTATAAAATTATTATCAGAATTTATTTTTGAGGGAGAATTAGAAGAAAGTATAGTTTTATTTATCAGAGCATCATTAATTATAGAAACTTTATCAACATTATTAAAATTATTTACTTGTTCAGAAGTATATTCCTGTTTTAAATCAGATTTAATTTCTAAAGATTTAAATTCAGATTTTGATTGATTCAAATACTCTATAAATTTATTATATAATTTAAAATTTTTATATTTTTCTTTTAAAACAATTGCTTTTTCAAAATCCTCAACAAGTAATTGTTTATTATTACAATTAGATTGTATAATATCTTTTGTTAATACTATAAATTTCGATTGTATTGGTAAAGGATTATCTAACAAATCTAATACGTCTGGACTCAATAATATTTCATTATCCAAATAAAATTGTATAATATCTTCTTTATTCATTATAAATAAACCTATTTAAATAAACATATTAATTAATATGAAGCGAATTTTCTATTAATAATTTAATTTTTTCATTTAATATATCATTTGTTACAACTGAAACTTCTCTTGTTCTACCATATCTACCTTTTGAAATTACTTTAGCATTAATCATACCAAGCATATCAAATTCAGCTATAACATCACTAACTCTTCTTTGTGTTAAGGGTCTTAAATTAATTTTAGCACATAAATCCTTATATAATACATAAATTTCTCCAGTAAAAATAATATTTTCTTTTTTTCGTTGATCATATATTAATAAAATAGAATATAATACTAATTGAAATTGTTTTGGATGAGTTGTAATAATATCTAATACTCTATCTTTTTCTATTTTTTCTTCTGCTTCATCAAGTTCCCGAATAGTTATTTTAAGTATTCCTTTACGTTCTGCAAGCTCAACAGCTACACGAAGTAATTCTAAAGCTCTACGCGCATCACCATGTTCTCTTGCAGCATATGCTGCACATTTAGCAATAACTCCTTCTTCTAAAATATTTTCTTTAATTGCCTCAATACTTCTTTTTTTTAATATATCTTGTATTTGAAGTGCATTATATGCTGGAAATACTAATTCCTCTTCAGATAATGAACTTTTAACTCTTGGATTTAAATTATCTGCAAACATCATATCATTACTTATTCCTACAAGAGATAATTGAGCATTTTTTAATTCCGTATTAATTCTAATAAGATTATATATTACTTCATCACCAATTTTTTTAACTAAATGATCTATTTCATCAAGAATAAGAATTACAATCTGTTTTTCTTTATCCATTGTTTTATAAAATATATTATATACTTCATCAGTTGGAAGACCTGTTGGTGGAACTGTTTTACCAAAAAATCTTGTAATTTCAGCTACAAGTCTATATTCTGTATCAGCAACTTTTTTTAATTTACAATTAATATAAATAAATTTTATAGGTATTAATTCTCTTGATGCTATACTTTGAATTTGTTTTATTGTTGTTTGAACAGTTAAAGTTTTACCTGATCCTGTTTTACCATAAATAAATAGATTTGAAGGTCTTTCAAGTCTTAATGCTGGTGCTAAAATCTTTGCTACATGAGATATTTGTTCATCTCTATGTAATACTTCATCAGGATTGTAAGAACTTTGTAATGCAGCCTTATTTTTAAATAAAGACTCTTTTTTAATAAAATTCTCTAAAAAATTAGATACATCCAAATAAATCACCCAACAATTTAATACTAATACTTCCAAGAGAAACAAAGGTTATATAAATATTTCGCATATGAAACAACATCTTTGAATAAGTTGTATTAAAGTCAGGATATTAAATTATATATATTAAAGAATATAAGGGACCCCTTGATTTCTTATGGAGATTTATTTAAAAAAAATAAAAAAAGTAATTTTTTTAATTATAATCTTTTTTACAAATTAATAAAAATAAGCTTATAAAATTAAGCACACATTATGCTTAAATTTATTTCTATTTTTAACTATTTTTTATTTATTTTTTTATTAATAGTTATTTATATTCTTTAATATATATTTTATAGTTATTTATATTCTTATATATATTATATATAATATAGTATATAATATATATAATATATATAATATTTCCATATAGAAAAGAATAAATTTTAATAAAAACTATTAAAAAAATGAGAAAAATAGAAAAAATAATAAAAATAAGATAAAAATAAAGGTAAATAAAGAAAAAAAAGAAGAAAGAAGAAAATTAAGATTAAAAATGAAATTCTTTTTTTCAAATTATAAGTTCCATCTGCAATTGAGGTGTCAGTGCTTCTTTTAGAACAAGTTATGCTTAATAATATTATTTTGATTTATTATTATTTATAATTATTCTTATTTTTTAATTTTTATTTATAATTATAATTATTTATATTTTTTTATTTTTATTTATAATTATTTAGAGAATATATTTGAATATTATTATTTATTATCAAAATTATTTTATTAATTTTTTTTTGATAATTCTATTCTAGAAATTGTACTTAATATAATTATATATTATTAATAATATTATTTACTATTCAATAACAACAAAAACACAATATTTATAAATAATAGTTACTTTCCCTTAGTAACAACACATTTATTAATTATTTAAATTAAATTTTGTCGTTGGGGGAATGAAAATGATTGTACAACAAGAATTATTAAAAAAAATAAAAGATTTTGGATTAAATAGTTATGAAGCTAAAATATGGACTGCTTTATTATCTAGAGGTATATCTAGTGCTGGAGAATTATCAGATATTTCTAATGTTCCAAGATTTAGAGCAAGACCTAAACTGAACGAGTAAATAATACATAAAAAAAAATGATTTGCTACTGTGGGGCAGCATGCTGGCCGTTGTGGTTGCCGTGCTGCTGGCACCGTTCGCGGCACGCAATTTGTCGCCTAATGCGCTGGTGTATCGCATCGCCCGGGAGTTGCTCAACTTTATGCGCGCCATGCCGGATCTGTTGCTGGCACTGATCTTTGTAGCGGCTCTGGGGCTGGGGCCATTACCGGGTGCATGGGTGTTCTTGGCACACACGGCAGGGTTTCTGGGCAAATTCTTTGCTGAAAGTCTGGAGCGCGTCGATGGTGGTGTTTATGGAGCGGTCACCGCTACCGGTGCGACGCGAGTTCAGGTGGTGATGTATGCGGGTTGGCCTTCAATCCAGAAGCGCTGGGCTATATGCTCTATATCTTCGACCGTAATGTGCGCATGGCTGCGGTGCTTGGCCTGTATGTTTTGAGATCTGATGACAGAGAAATTCGCAAGCTTTTCAGTAAACACCTTCCGGAATCCACAATCACGCAAAAGACCAAGGAAGCAGCGCAGTAAGCTCTTTCTCTGCGCCGACTCCGCGCTTCTCCGCGCCTCCGCGGTAAATCTTCGGAAACAATTTCCAACATCACTAAGTGACACGGAACTCACCGCGGAGGCGCGGAGGATCGCTGAGGTTTCGCGGAGGAAGACTTTGATTGATTCATTTTTAGCTCTCGATTCCTTCTCTGCGCCGACTCTGCGTTTCTCCGCGCCTCCGCGGTGGATCTTCGAAGTGAATTCCAACTTTATTCAGTTACACGGAACTTACCGCCGAGGCGCGGGGTTCGCTGAGGTTTCGCGGTGAATTCTATAGTCATCTAGCAGCCCGAATACAACTGGCCTCTATTACATCAGTTTCGTAAGAACTTTTAAGAAAAATTAAAGACAGCTCCGAAGCAAATTGCATAGCATCCAAATATGCGGGGCTGTTATGGCAAATGACCTTTCATTAAACAAGATCACGAGCGATGTGATCGGTGCCGCCATAGAAGTGCACCGGCATTTGGGTCCGGGACTTCTTGAACGGGCATATAGAAACTGCCTGGCGAAGGAACTCTTGATTCGTGGAATTCCGCACTATGAGGAAAGACCATTAAAAGTTGAATATAAAGGTCTTCTTCTCAAGAAAGGATATCGAATCGATCTGCTGGTTCGGAATTCCGTTGTCGTTGAGGTCAAAACAGTTGAGGCCCTCGCGCCTATTCACGATGCGCAGTTGTTAACATACCTGAGGCTCGGTGGATGGAAAGTCGGACTATTGATCAATTTCAATGTGGAAGTCCTGAAAAAAGGGATTAGGAGGAGGGTCCTCGATTTTCGGGAATGAGTGTGACTCTTCGAGATGAATTCCAACTTTATTCAGCTACACGGAACTTACCGCCGAGGCGCAGGGTTCGCTGAGGTTTCGCGGAGGAAGACTGTGATTGATTTTTAGCTCTCGATTCATCCTCTGCGCATCCTCTGCGTATCTCTGCGCCTCCGCGGTGGATCTTCGAAGTGAATTCCAACTTTATTCAGTTACACGGAACTTACCGCCGAGGCGCAGGGTTCGCCGAGGTTTCGCGGAGGAAGACTTTGATTAATTCATATTTAGCTCTCGATTTCATCTCTGCGCAGCCTCTGCGTTTCTCCGCGCCTCCGCGGTGAATCTTCGAACTTACACTTCGAACGCCCCGAAACAAATAAAACGCAACCTGCCGCGCACCCGTGTTATTTTCCCGATTCAACCTCATTTCTGCTAAAATCCGCAGTTATGGTCACACCAAGCAATTCAAAAAGCCGGATTTCACAAAAAGCGGCTAGTTTCACCGAGTCGGTAATCAGGGAAATGACGCGCGAGGCGTTGAAATACAACGCCGTTAACCTCGGTCAGGGCTTTCCCGATTTTGCCGCGCCGGAAGACATCAAACGCAAAGCGCAGGAAGCGATCGCCGAAGACTATAATCAGTACGCTATCACGTGGGGAACAAAGGACTTCCGCGACGCGATCACTGCCAAGACAAAGTGGTTTCTAGGGCTCGATATCGATCCCGAAACCGAGATCACGGTAACGTGCGGCTCGACCGAAGGGATGATCGCCGGGATGATGGCGACGGTTGATCCCGGAGAAGAAGTGATCGTTTTCGAGCCGTTTTACGAAAACTACGCGCCCGATGCGATTCTTTCAGACGCAAAACCGGTCCACGTCCCTCTCGAATACTCGGAATCCGGTTGGAACTTTGATCCCGAACGCCTCCGGGCCGCGTTTAACGATAGAACCAAAGGAATAATTCTCTGCAATCCGAACAACCCGACCGGCAAGGTCTTTACCCGCGGGGAAATGGAATTTATCGCCGGTCTCTGCATGGAGTTTGACGCGATTTGTTTTACGGACGAGATTTATGAGCACATTCTTTATCAGGAGTCAGAATTCAGGAGTCAGGACTTCAGCGAGCTCGACAGACTGACCGCTTTCCGCTCCCGTTCGACATATCTCCATGGCGCAGATCGACGGTATGCGCGAGCGGACCGTCGTCGTTAATTCGCTTTCGAAGACCTATTCGGTTACCGGCTGGCGGGTAGGTTACTGCATCGCGCCGCCGGATATCTCGTCGGCGATCCGAAAAGTACACGATTTTCTTACTGTCGGCGCGGCGCATCCTCTTCAAAAGGCCGGTGCCTACGCGTTAAGCCTTCCCGAAAGTTATTACGTCGAACTTCAGAATGACTATCAGAAGAAACGGGACTACATAATGCCGGCCCTCAAGAATGCGGGTTTCAAATGCGCGAGTCCCGAGGGCGCGTATTACGTAATGGCCGATATCAGCGAGTTCGGATTTGAAGACGACATCGCGTTTACAAAACACCTGATACGCGAGATCGGGGTCGCTGTCGTTCCGGGTCCTCGTTTTATCATGACGCAAAACTCGGAAGCCAGCAGGTCAGATTTTGTTTTTGCAAGAAAGACGAGACGCTCGAGGCCGCAGCGGAACGGCTTTCGAGGTTGCGGGCCTAGAATTGCTGGCGTGATCCACGATTTTTCTTGTGAAAAAGTGGTTATCGCGGGGCAACCCTCCAAAGGATTCGGTGCAACATATTGGATGAATCGTCGTTAAAAAAGAAGTTGAAATCATTTTTCATATCTAATCCAGTCAGGAGGTCAACTATGTTTAGAAATTTCTTTGCTTTATTCTACTTACAACACTTACCGCAACAGCATTCGGACAGGAAGGACGGAAAGTGGGAATCGACCGCGATGCCCGTGCTCTTTACAGCATCGCCATCGGAGGTGCGGGCGGTTATTTGGGTGTCGAATTAAAGGAGTATTCGAATCCGAACTACCAACAGCTCGGTCTGAGTTCGGTGCGCGGCGTCGCTATTGAAAAGGTTTTGAAAAACACGCCGGCCGAAAAAGCCGGCCTCCAGGACGGCGACGTGATCGTATCGTTCAATGGCGAGTCAGTAACGAGTACGCGTAAGCTAACGCGAATGATCAGCGAGGTCGCACCCGACCATACCGTGTCGTTGACCGTGGTCAGAAATGGCGGTGAGATCGAAATCCCGGTCACAGTTGGCGAGCGAAAAGGTATTTCATTTGCTCGTGGTGATTTTGAGTTTCCAGCACCGCCAATGCCGCCCGCCGCGCCCGATGCACCCCCAGCGCCCGTGTTTCCGCGGATGCCGAGAACACCCGGTGCACCCAGTATCCAGGTTTTCCCGGGTGAAGATGGTCGGGTATTCGGTTTTTCGTCGGGAAGACGGATGGGCCTGGGAACTATGTCTTTGACCAAGCAGTTGGGTGAGTTCTTTGGGGTTGAAGACGGCAAGGGCATTTTGATCACGTCTGTCTCGAAGGACGGCCCCGGCGCGACCGCCGGATTGCGGGCAGGTGATGTGATCGTAGAGGTTGACGGTAAGGCGGTAGACAACCAAATGGATTTGTTGAGAACAGCGGTAAGGGATGGTGATGGCCCGGTCGTACTTACCATTGTCCGTGACCGAAATCGTCAGACGATCTCAGTGACTCCCGAATCAAGCGAAAATGGTGATTTACTTCGGAGCTACGAGTACAGGACGCGGGTAAGAGAATCGAATTAACCCGAGGAAAATTTACCGGATAATTTGGAATAAGGGTTTCACGAATGTCGTGGAACCCTATATTTTTTCTTCTATTTGGATTGCCGGTACGGTATTATCTCCCCACGTTCTGAATGACATATGAAAGCTATCACGTGTTCACAATGCGGCGCACTTATTAAACGGATCCAGGAGGGTGACCGCTTTGCCGACTGCGATTATTGCCATGCAAGAATCCCGATAGCGAAGGAGAAAATCTTAGAAGTATCCGAAGACCTGCCAAAAAAGCCGAAGGAGGACATTTCGGCCTACGATCTTTATGTAAAGAATAAAGAAAAATACGGCGCGAATCTCGATCCCGAGCCTCAATACAGCTTTGTCGGCTTTGTTCTCGTAATTGGCGGAAGTGCGGTCTTTTTAGTTTTTATATTTTTGGTGTTTATTTTTTCTTCGTTTAAGACACCGAGCGAAGCTCGTGACGGAAGTGGTTCCGGAACTCGCGCGGTTCCATACGAGCCGGTAACAATCTCAGATATCACTCCCGTCCCAAAAGTGAGTTTCACATCCTATGTGAAATACAACACGAATCTCGGAGCAGAGCATGTACAGTTGCCCACGATCGAGGCCGACCAACTCCCGACGTTCGATCATGACGAACTCAAAGCAACGGTCTTCAAAGAAAAGAGAATTCGAGTCAGAATCACAATCAACACAGATGGCGAGGTTACTGAAGCAACCGCGTTGAATGGTCACGAGGTGCTCAGAGAAAGTTCGGTGATTGCAGCGAAGAAGTCACTATTTTCGGCCCGCAAAGGTGAAGGTACTTCGACCTTGACCTACATTTATCTGCTCGGGGATGAAAAGGAATGATTTGAGTTGGCTGAGTTTGGCTGTGCCCCATCGACGCCGTGCGAAGCAACGGCTCTAAACGGACAAGAGAGGATTGATGATTGATGATTGACGATTGATAATTTGTTGGTTCGAACTTCCGGATCTGCGGAAAAAATGCGATTTTGAAAATCCTTGTTCAAGCTCATCCGATCGAATCCTCAATCATCAATCTCAATCATCAATCATTCCCCGTTTAGAGTCGGGCTTGCCCGACGCGCCCAGCGAAGCATCGGCGCCCGCGTTGTCCTCTGATGCCCCATCGACGCCGTGCGAAGCAGCGGCTCTAAACGGACAAGAATGGATTGAGGATTGATGATTGACGATTGATAATTTGTTGGTTCGAACTTCCGGATCTGTGGGAAAAATGCGATTTGACAATCCTTGTTCAAGCTCATCCGATCGAATCCTCAATCATCAATCCTCAATCATCAATCAGATCGATCGATTACCAACATACCATCAATCAAATCAAACGGTTATATTTACGTTTCCAGATAAACCCATCAAGCACGTAATGCGTTAACTGCGGAACCGCAAGTAGCGGAATCCTCCCTGGGCCATTAGCGTTCGGGTCGATGACGACATGGCGCCCATCGAATGGCTGCGGGCACACCCGTTCGGCGCCGATGCCCTGCTCGCGGTGCTCATTTCCGTCATCTCGCTCACGTTCCACCTCACCGAGCACGCCGCCGAGTACCACGACCCCAGCGTGTGGCGTGGTGCTGACGCTGGGTGCCACGGTGCCCATCGCCTGGCGGCGGCGACGCACCGCCTGAGCACCGTAGTGGACGCGCACGAGATCGTGGTGATGGAGGCGGGCCGCGTGGTGGAACGCGGCCCGCATGCCGAGCTGCTGGCGCGCGGCGGGCGCTACGCGCAGATGTGGCGGCTGCAGCAGAGCGGGCAAGAGGGCTGACGATGCACGGCACCGGCCGCCCGGCTGCCGTCAGCGGCGGTAGGGGTTGCGGTCGTGGCGGTCGTGGCGGTTGGCACGCCGTCGCCATCGACATCCCAGCGCGGGTTGTAGACAGGGTCATGGCGGTTCTGGGAATGCCGTCACGGTCGGCACATTTGTGCCTTTCGCTGTGGAGTCGTTCGGTCGCTTGGGGGCGTCCGCGCAACGGTTCCTGAAGATGCTGGAGAGGTGGCCTCTTCACAGGGCATGGTGTCACAGTCTGCGTTTGTGCGAAGTGCATATCGTGAGATTAGCTGTGCCTTGGTGAGGGGTAACGGGCTCATGTACGGACGTTCGTTGTTCAACGTTGCTCGTTGTTGGAATGAGAGGACTTGGTGTTTGATGCTGAGTTACATAGCACTTAGGAAGAGAACCAGTGATCTTCTGATCACTTATTTGTCTGCTGGTCTGCTCAGTCTGCTGTTGGTTCATTTGTCTGCTGTGAGACATTGGAGGAATTTGAAAAGTCTGCTAGGATGGCATAGGATGATTAGAGTGGCTA
Source organism: uncultured archaeon (assembly GCA_963777125.1). Classification (GTDB taxonomy): domain Archaea; phylum Nanobdellota; class Nanobdellia; order Woesearchaeales; family UBA9642; genus UBA9642. The sequence goes on from CAVZPN010000053.1 coordinate 25,371, forward strand.
CAACGCCCACATATTGAGAGTGGTTTAGGTCCATTTGTTTGGTTGTGTTCGGCACAACCAGGTTGTTTGCCTGTTTAGTGTGTTGTACTGCCATTCGTAGGTCCGTGGAGGGTATAAATACCCAAGTGAGACACACTGTCATCACTCTAGATGACACGTGGTTATCTCACAGGTTATGGGCCCACACCCCTCCACTGTGCAAGATGGTCGAGGGAACAGGACTGAAGATTCAGCATTTAAATGCTGACAACTATGGGACATGGAAGGTCGACATGAGAGCTCTATTGATCACCAAGAGGCTATGGTCCGCAGTCATTGAAGATGACAGGTTCCAAGCACTGCAGCCAGTGGAGCAGCAGAACATGGTGGAGGAGGCTCAGTCATACATGGTCCTACTCGGCGACGACGGACGACCGCGGCGCCTTCGCGGACGGATTGTCGAGCCATGGCGATGTGACCGCGAATTGGATCATCCTGGCTCCAAGCGCCTTCGCTTCCCTGTCTGCTCCGGGCGGCGGCGCCTTGACCAAGCTGGAGGATGCTTCGGTTCTGGCGACCGGCCCCTCGCCGAATGTCGACACTTACACCATCACCGCGCCGACCTCCTTGACCGGGATCACGGGCGTGCGCCTGGAGGTTCTGCCCTACACCATGTTCCCGTTTTACGGGCCCGGCCTCCATCCGTCGGATGGAAACTTCATTCTCACCGAGCTGGAACTGGAGATCAGCGTGGCCTCTGCGCTGACACCGCATGCAAGGTTCCGGTCGACGAGGACGGCGGAGAGCCTCCTCAACAAGCCTTCAAAT
>CAVZPN010000054.1:0-16805 GCA_963777125.1 uncultured archaeon
GTTTATGTTGGCCGCTTGGCTGCCGTTACGTATTGCTTGGTGTTGTGCACGCATGCTGGTGCGAAGACAGCTTCGGGACGCTCCGGCCCCATCTCACGGATACGGGGCGTCTCTCCGAACGCATATTGAGCCTCTACGAAGACGAGAGCTCCGGGGTCCATCAGGCGATCGAGACGATCCTGAAGGGGCCGGAGCATACAGCTGCCCCTGGCGTTCGCATTCACCGACAAGGACGGGACCCACGTTCGGAAGCCCGCCTGAAATGGTGGACGTCGTCAGACCTCGCGGTATCGCAGCGACTTGAATTCGGAGGTGCCGAGGCTCTCGCCCGGGCAGCTGGCGGAACTGGATCTTCTCACTCCGCCTCCCGCACACCCCGCCCCAACCAAACCCGTCTTTGTCGGGCACTACTGGCTCAGAGGCGAGCCAGGTCCGTTGTCCGAGCGCGTTGTCTGCGTCGACTACAGCGTCGCGAAGGGTGGAAAGCTGGCGGCCTATCGGTGGAACGGCGAGCCTCTGCCCGCGGGGGAGAACTTCGTCTGTGTGAGTTGACGCTAGCGTTGTCGAGGATCGACTCTTCGTGCCGAATCATCCACTGGCAAAATGCGGCTCTGTTCATTTTGGGGGCGCACATGGCCGAGGGCATCATTCGCATACGATCAGCTTGAACCTATCAGGTTCGGCACGGCAAAGACCATTTGGGCTGCTATACTTCTATTCGTTGGCACGACCGCGCTTCTGGTTTTGCTGACGGAAAGCAGATGGAAGCACCCGCTGCTCGCTACAGTGGTCGCCGCATCATTGGCTTCCGGCGCATATGGGTGATTACAGCAACGTCGCTGCATCCGACCCACACACAAGCCCGAAGACGTGAGACGAAAGGCACTGGCAGCTACGTCTTCGCGAACGCAGCGGGGACAGCAACATCCGCGCAAGCTTCGCGACGACCTTGAAAATGCACTGAAGCAGAAGCCCTCATCCGACGACGGTCTAACGGTCATTCTCGCGCCTTGCGCTTGAACAAAGACTCGTCCGCTTGTCTTCTACCTCATAGTGACGCTATCGTTGCAGCCGCGTCGTTCTACCTCGTTACGGGGCGGTCGTTTCCTCAAACTGGAACAACCGTCAATGCGGACCTCGTTACGACGGGCTCTGCTTCGCTCCTACTGTTGATGTTTGGGCTTTGGATAGGCACGCCGTGGGACGCGGTGCCATTCGACACGACGCAGCCAATGGATTTGCTGCAGTATGTGCTGAACTTGGCTTGGCACGCGCTGCTACTAGCATCCGCGCTGCTCGTCGCCTTCCTGTACTGCTTGCTTGTCGTGTTCGCGTTGAGTGATTGGGCAAAGGTATGGTCGCAGAGCCTTCTGAGGTACGGGACAACTTTGACGCTCAAAATTCGTGGCGGCTTTTCTCGGTTGTCATGGCCGAGTTCTGGTACGGCGTGTTGTGGGGCACCGGCGTCCTGGCCGTCTGCGGTTTTCTTTGGTACACTGGCGAACTTGTATTTCGGCTGATCCCCGGCGGATGGCCAACAAATCAGCGATCCGCAGAACAGTCGTCCGGGCCCTTGGTCGACATTATGGGGCCAGCCACGGAGATCATACTGTGGTCAGTTTTCATCCTGATTGCCGTTGCGCTGGTTGTGGCGTTCGTCCTGTTCTTCCGGCTGTACGGCTATCACCTACTCATTGGCGTTTGGGTGCTGATGCGTCTGCTAGCCGGTGTGCTTTTCGCTGCGCTGAAGTTTGTTGCCTGGCTGCTAGTTGTCGCGCTTACCGTCGTCGCCGCAACGCTTGATGTGCTGGTCGGCTTTCTGCCGTGGTTGTTTTCAGTGTCACCAAACCTCACTCGCAGTTGGGGTAAGTCAGTTTGGTCAAACCTGGGCTTCTCGATTGGCTTGCCTGCGCTAGCAGTCGGTCCTTTGGCAAAAGCATTCGCCGCGATGGTGTTCGGCTGGCTCGTATTTGTTGTGGTGCCTGTATCCCCGTGGTCCACATTAGCTGTCTTGCCCGCTGCCACCACGACGGAGCTTAAAGAGGAAACGACTGAAACCGCGGATGCCGAAGAACTCTGCCACTACGCCGCCAAGAGGATTTGAAGACGCTTTCCCGTCGCCAGTTCCTGTATGCGAGGGTCAAGCCGGGTCATTTAACTCGTAGCTCCACGGTCTGATAGGATTGAAATTGCGCTGCAAGACTGCATGCTTCCCGAGCGTGTACGTGAAGCAGAAGACGCGGTTCTCGTCTTCGCCAGCGTGGCGTCCACTGGCGCGAACCAACAGCGCGAAGCGGAACTTGCAACAAGATAGGGGGCTCGCGATTGCGCGGGTCGTCGCGCCAAGTAGCGCAGACTGTCCCGATTTATGTACTGAACTTGGGCATGGCAAAAAGCGACAGGTCGCATCCGATGGTACGCGTTCGGTTTAGTAGAAGGTACGCGTCCGGCTCTCGCGATGATGTTAGAGCCGAAATCCCAAAGGGACTGTTGTGCCCGTCGAAAAAGTACTCAGCGAGTTGAGCGACGTCTTGATGTTCGCACAGACGCTCGATCGTTTCACTGACTGCGACCTTTTTCGATACGAGCGAAGCTCTGTGATCGGCCAAGAGTTTGAGCGCGTGCCAGAGTTTAACTGTCGCGGGCGCTAGAACCCCTTCAGCGGGAACGATTGCATTTGGTAGCGCAGTCGCAGACAGCCGTAGCGGACAGCGTCGGCGGCGTGATCCGGCCCCTTTGTGTCCACGTCTTCCTGTCTCTTCTCGTCGCGTGCGAGGTGGGGGACTTTTTGCCAGCAGTACTCCCACCAGAAACCTTGATGCCTGGGGCACATCGCGCATCGAAACGCATCAGCACGCATGCAAAAAAATTGTAGCAAAAGCCTGCCGTGCCCTACTCCCACCCCAGGAATCAGAACGGCTTCGCAGCACTCCGAAGAGCGCCGCTAACCATTGGTTTTTTGATGTTTGTGGAGCGGGCGATGAGATTCAACCCCGACCTTGGCAGAGTAAGGTGGGCGAGCATCCTGCAGTCTATTCTACAGCTCGGCTCCCTCCCTCGTTCGCCTTGCGGTGAAGCCCGCGCTTGTCGAAGCAGAAAGTCGCGCTGCGATTTGGCGCCCGATTTCATCGGCAGCTCGCCGAAGCGGCGTATCTGCCAGGTGTGCGTACCGCTGAGTCGTGGACGCCTGTCGGTGACCGAGGATCCCGCCGATAAGCGGAAGCCCGATCCCGCCACTCGCACCAACGCTGGCGAACGTGTGCCTCAAGTCGTGAATGCGGACATCGCCGATGCCGGCCGTCTTGCGTATCCGACGCCACTCCTTCGACAAGCCGTCGAAATGGCCATCCGATCGCGCGGCCGGAAACACCCACTTTGCATTGTCGTTCGCCCACTCGCGCTCGGCCGCCAGCAGGTCGATGGCAGCACCAGCCAGAGGTATGATCTTTGCGCCGGTCTTGCTGCTCTCGAGCCGGAGCATCCCGAACTCAAAGTCCACTTCGGGCCATTTCAGGGCTTCAATCTCGCCGCGACGCGCACCCGTCAGGATGAGGAGCCGGATGATGGTTGCTGCCTTGCCCGCTGTTGGCGAGGGAGCGGGCGTATCAAGCGCCTGACCGAGCTGTCTGATCTCAGCGGCGCTTAGATAGCGGTGCCGCTTCTGGCTTGGAGCCAGTTTGACCCCCAATGCCGGATTCCGCTCAATCAGCCTCTGATCGACCGCGAAGGACAGGATTGAAGACAGGCAGGCGGATCGTCCGGGCGGCTGTGCCTGCACCTCCCTTGTTTACTGGTAATATTTGTGTAATTAATTTTATGCTTATGATAATGATACTTGTTATTCCAATTAATAATACTACAAATATTGCAATAGTTGTAACTGTTGTTTCTTTTGTTTCAAAGAATCTATTCATGTGAATAGTAATATAATTATTGTCGCTATCATTTATTGGTTTTTCATTAATATTTAATGTTGCTGTTGCAACAGTACTTGGAGAATCAGCCATTGTAATTGCGTGTGCCGCAAGTATAATTGGTATGGAACTTAATACTAGAAATAACAATATTATTCCTTTTAATAGGTTATATTTAACTTTAACTCACCTCAGTAATTGATTATTTAATAATTTAGTATATAAATGTTACGGAGTGTTTTAAGGAATTGCAATCAATTATTTATTAATGTCTACCTACAAATCTACAACTACTTGAGCAGTGTATTTTTGCAGTTTTTCATCAAACTTAACATACATTTCATTGTATGTTACAGCTTTTATTTCACCATGACTTTCAAGGTTTAATGCTTGTGTTCCGTATAATTTAGCTTTAAGTTTATGAATTCCATCTCTTTGTATTATTTGTATTTTGGTAACTAGGCCTACAAAGAATTCTGCATTCATTAGAAATATTGTTTCTTCAAGAAAAGTATATAATAGTGATTCAAGATTTGTTCCCTCAACAATTATCTCTCTATCCATTTCATCATAGTCTGGGTTTGAGACTTCATCAATATCATACATGACGCTAATCATTGCTTCTTGCGCATTTTTGAATGTTTCTTCAAGAGTATTCCCGAAAGCTTGAAATTTAGCATCAGCTGTTTTATCAAAAAATTTGTATTTATCGCTATTATCTTTATCCATAATCATTTAGAAGGATTCTATGTTTAAAAATTTAATTATAATCTATAAAATTTATCGTTTAGTATGATTCCTTCAATTCCAATTATCATTTCTGCTTGATTCTCTTTATCTCTTAAGATGGTTGTAGTTTCTGAAAAATACTTCTCTAATGTTTTCTGTCCTTTTTCCCATGATGAAGTGTCTTCTCTTGGACTATATATTGCTTTTTTTGGTACTAAACCGTATTTTATTATTTCATCAATGATGGTTTGCATTTGAAACATTAGCATACATTCATAGACATGTGCTCCAAAAATGTGAGTTTGTTTTTTTTCATCAATAAGAGTTCCCCCAATTGCCGCACAATCGTATACTTCGTTGCAAAATATGTATTGAGATTTAGGGTTTGTTATTATTGCTCCATATAGTGATTTAATATTTGGAAACCAGAATATATTATTAATCATTAAGGACTCTTTTGTGGCTTCTGGTATTGTGTGATTAAAAAGATTAACATTGGCTGGTTTATTAGAAGAATTTTGTGTTATTTCAACTGCTTTTGAAACATTATTTTTAGCATAATTAAGAGCATTCTGCAGTTCTATCATAGGTATTGGAATATTTATTCTTTTTTAAAATTATCGATAGTTTTATTATTACTATTATTCTTCAAGAAAATCTTTTGGTAAGTCTTCAATTTCTATTCCTAATTCTTTGGCTATTTTTCTTTCCCAACTAGCACCATGGCTAGATTCCCAACCATTTATACAATACATTTTAGTTATTAATTTAGAACTATATAATGGGAAATAGAACTTATCTAGTAATATTTGATTTTCTTCTTTAATACTATTTCCGAATTTTTTTCTTAATAATTTTATGCTTTCTTCAAACGGTATAAAGTTAAATACGTTAATATTATTATCTGCTAATTTATGTATTGTTTTTTCAAGTATGGCGAAATTTTCAGTAATATTTCCTTTCCCGCCAGTTGATAGAGGTCCACTAACAATAACTATTGGCTTTGGCATATTTTTAAGAATGTCTATTGCAGCTTCGCTTAATTCTTCATAAGTTTGAGCATGTTTTATTATAGTATAATGCTCATCTTTGTAATGTTTTAGTGAATGATGTTTCATTTAATATTGAGAAAAAAACATGTGATATTAAAATTTAATGTTTTTAATATCAATAATTGGTTTAATACTTCTTAAGTAAATCACCTAAACTAGCACCTATTGCGCATGGCGAACTTAATACTATTATTAATGCAAGAAGTTTGTCTTCACCAACTAAGTATTGTGCTCCAAATGTGAATGCTAGTATGGTTGCTATTATAATTGCAGTTAGATAGAATGCAGCAACTCTTTTCATCCAGAATTGGCCAAATGTTCTGGACTTTTTATCTGTTATTCTACTATAGCCAATAATATATATTTCGAGTGTTAATAAGAATATTGTTCCAAGCACTATTACATATAAGTGTGCTACTGGAAGTGTTGTTACAAGATTAACTAAATTTCCTGAGAATAGTACGCTAAATCCCAAAAATAATGCTCCAATGCTTGCTCTAATAAAGTCTTGTCTTGAGAAATGTTCTGGTGTATGATCAACAAGTTTATCTTTTATTCTTTCAACATCGTTCTTTATTACTTCAGTTTCAAATTTGATTACATCTAATTCGTGTTTTATTTGGTCTAATTCTCGCAAAGTCACACCTCTTTATGTGTATTGATATTAATGATTTTTATATTTTATGATATTTTTAATATTATTGATACTAGATTGGTTGTTATATTTATTTAATTAATGTATGCATTTGCCATGTATTGTTGTGCCATTCTGTAGCTATTAAAGAAACTTGCATTTATTGCAATACAATGTCTCATGATATCTGCCCATTTATCTTTATTACCATAAAATGTCGGTATAATTGTATTTTCTAGTTTGTTGTATAAATCGTTAGCTTCATCAATCATATCTGGATCTATTTTGAAATTTGTATCTTGAGGATGTGGTCCAAGACCCCAGCCAGTAGTATTTTCAATGCATCCTTCTATCCACCAACCATCAAGTGTTGATGCTTGCGGAACTCCATTTAATGCTGCTTTCATTCCGCTTGTTCCTGAAGCTTCGAGCGGTCTTTGAGGCGTATTTAACCATATATCGCATCCTGAAACCATTCTTCTTGCTACAAGCATATCGTAGTTTTGTATAAATACTATTTTTATTTTACAATTTTCAGAATTAATCTTTTTTGATAATTGTACTATTTTTCTTATTATTTCTTTACCGCCGTAATCATGCACATGTGCTTTTCCTGCAAATATTATTTGTATATCTCCTACTTTTTCACTTATTCTTTTTAATCTTTCAATATCTTGTAATATTACTTCTGGTCTTTTGTATTCTGTAAATCTTCTAGCATATCCTATTGTGAATCTTAGTGGGTCAAGATATACTCCTGTTTTTTCTGAAACTTCATCGAGTAATATTTTTTTAGCAGCTAGGTGTGCATCTAATAGTTTATCTTTAGGTATTGATAAAGCGTATCTTAATGTATATGGATCTTTACTCCATTCAGGAATATATTTATCGTATAATTCTTTAAATATAGGGCTTATCCATGTTTGAGGATGAATGCCGTTTGTTATTTCATTTATTACATAACCTGGAAACATTTCTCTTGTAACTTCACCGTGCCTTTTTGCTACACCATTAACATACGCACTAAAATTTAATGCAAGCAATGTCATATTGACCATATTGTCATGTATTATTCTGCTGTATAGAAATTCTGGCACGTAGCCATTTATTAATCTACGAAATAAATTTATATCAAATGCATCATGGCCTGCAGCTATTGGTGTATGTGTTGTAAATACGCATTTATCTTTTACTATTTGTATGGCGTAATGATCTTCTTCTTTATCTCCATTTTCGCTATATGTTTTTTTTAATAATTCGATTGTTAATAATGCGGAGTGTCCTTCATTCATGTGATATTTTTTAATGTTTGAATATCCGAGGCTCTCGAGCATTTTAACGCCGCCAATTCCAAGGATTATTTCTTGTGATAATCTATATTCTCTGTCTCCTCCATAAAGGTAAGAGGTTAATGTTCTATCATAATCGCTATTGCCTTCAACGTTTGAATCAAGATAAAATACTGAAATATTATGGCCGTATTGTCCACGCACAATTAGTTGCCATACCTTTATTTTTACTTCTCTATTTGCAATATTTACGCTTACAATATTTGGTTGTAATGTCATAAATGCGCTTGGATTCCACTCAACTGGACTTTCAATTTGATTGCCATTTTCAGTAATATTTTGATGAAAATATCCTCTAGAATTAATTAATGTTACGGCAACTATTGGTGCATTCATATCGGAAAAACTTTTAATTAAATCTCCTGCAAGTACTCCGAGGCCTCCAGCGTATGTTGGAATGTTATGGCTTATTCCTATTTCCATACTAAAATATGCTATACTGGTCTCTTGTCCAACGTTCATATTGATATTAGAATCTTTACTATTTAAAAACTTGTTATATAACTTAAGAGGGATGACAGGAAAAATTTTAATTTAGTATTTATGATGTCTAAAATTAAGTATGTATATATCATTGATATAAAAGATATACATAATATATTAATGTTTAAATGTACTAATTATGTTATATTTAGGTGCTATTTATCTGTGATTTAGGAGGTAATTATGATGCGAGAAAATTTAGTTACATCTGTTCGTAAAGAACAAGTAGAGAATTTAATGAATAATTTTAAATTTACTTTAGAGAGAAAATATTGGACTATGTACTTTAATTTAGTTCCAGATTCTGGAACGCGAGAAGAAATTATAGGTAATCATAATGTTATATCTTGTTATACTGAAAATTTAACTAATCGTATTGATGCAAGTTTTTATCGAAAAGATAAGTACGCGCCTTATTTAACTAGCGAATTAGATAGGGGTTTAAAAGATAAAGCACCTTACAATTTATCTATTAACATAATATATTCTTATAATTCTGAAAATATGATGAAATTTTATTGTAAACGTCATTGGTATGATTCTGATTATGAACATAATATGAGTGAGGATACATTTAATATTAATACTAGTAACTTAAATATTAGTAATTTAGTTCAAATATTTGATAGGTGTTATGATCATTTAGGCGAAAAAACTCTTGCTGAAAGAAGAAAAGATGAATTGAATCTTGACGATTTAGAAAGAAGGTTTGGTTAAGAATATTGGTGTATAATCTAATAAAAAAAGATTAAATTTTCTATTTATAGGGGTCTGGTAATCCTTTTTCTTTTGCAGCAAGTCTTACTCCTGCTCTTGTACAATGCCAAGGATTATATTTACCTTGAAATTCATCATTTATCGTGTGGTATTTTTCAATATGTTTTTTTGTTCTATTATATACATTTAGAGTTTCAAGTCCTATTTTAGTTATTCCTAAGCATCCTATTCCCAGGTTTATTATTTGTGCTATAATCATATTTGAAAACGCAGTATTTGGATTTATATTATGGTAATTTTCAATTAGTCCTATTCCTATTCCTGTGCCTATTAGTGCGTATCCTGCAAGTGTGACTTTATTTGCATAAACGCATTTTAGATAGTCTTTTGTTTCTTGTGATATTATTGTATCTAGTGTTGGTTTATTTCCTATTCCGTTTTCTGGTTTCCAATTACAATCGTTTATTAGTTCCATGATTTTTTCTCGAATATTATTTTGTTATTATTATAAAATATTATTAATATATAAATGTTATTATTTTAATCATTATTAAGTAGTTAAAAGAATAAACTTTATATATTGATTATATTTTGTTATGGATATGGGTATAATAAATCGTCCTAGTTTTGAAAAAACAATTGCTGATTTGGTTGAAGGTGAAATAGCTTATGCTCTACCTTGGTCGCTTGCATTTGATGAAAATGAAGTTCCTTACTTAAATTTAAGTATGCCTGTTACTAAAAAACCGCAAGGTACATCAGCAATGCCTATTAAAAAAGTTGGGCCTAATAATAATGATTATGATATTAATTTAAATTTTGAATTTTTTGATAGGAAGTATACTTGGGATAAACAAACAGAGCCATTTTCAGGAATATTTGGTGGTGGCGATTTAAATATAGTGCAATTAAATTATGGTTCAGAAGAAAAGAATTTTGTTTCGAGCATGAATAATTTAAGTTCTATTCCTTCTATTCGCGATTTACAAATAAACTTAAATGCAGCTATTAAAAATCAGGATTATGAATTAGCAGCAAACTATAGAGATGAAATAAACTCTCATAAGAAAGGTGAATAAAGTATTCTAGTATTGTTAGAATAATCTGTTATTTAAGTTTATTTCTTTCTTTTCGCATTCTTCCAAAGAGATTCAAAATATGATCTAAAAGTTAGTGCAGTTCCTTCATCATCGATTATTATTGCTTCAGGAATTTCCGACCATAGTATCATTGAAACTTTTGTTCCATAAATAGAAATAACTGTTGGATTTGCATAATCTTGTGGCATATATCTTGTTGTTGTGTATTTGCTCATATTATGTTTTAATGAGTTTTCTTTTACGAGTATTCTTGTGTGTAATTTTTTTTCATCTTTTCGTGCAACAAATATTTTAGCAAATACGGGCATACGCTCTGAGAGTTGTCCTTCGGAACCTAGTATTAGATATTCTTCTCCTTTCTTAAGTGTTTTTAGTGTATCATTAAGAACATTTTTGACTCCATTATAGCCTCGAAATTTTACTATGTTTTCTTTTTCACGTTCAAATTTTTTCATTGCAACAAGTTTTGGTACAAGATTTTTTGATTGTTCTTGTTTTTCGATAAAGAATTCCACAATTCTTTGTGGATTTGCGGCGCAAAATATTTTTCTTTTTGATTCTATGATGCTTGAGACCATGCCTTTTTCTTGAAGTTTTTTTAATGCATTGTATGTACTTGTTCTTTCAAGAAATGATTCTTTTGCAATTCTTCCAGCTTTACTTTCGCCAATACGTAGAAGTATTAAGTATACTTTAATTTCGTTGTCTGTAAATCCGAGCATTCGAAGTTCTTCATCTATGTTCATATTATTTAGAATACTTTTGTTTTTTATAAAGTTTGTTGTACAAATATGTTCAACAACAAATTAAATACTAGTTATGATTATTTAACAATTATGATAACTCTTGAAGATCAGGTTAAGTTAGGATTTGACGAATTAAAAATAGATGATACTATTCAGCGTAAAGCTTGGACTTATTTAGACAATATTAAAGTGCATCATGAGCCAACATACACTCATTCTCTTCGAACAGCAATACTTGCAAGAAAAATAGCCGAATTTACACATATTAATTCAAAAGAAATATTTATTGCTGGACTCTTACATGATATTGGTAAAATGAGTATTGATAGTTTTATTTTGGATAAAAAAGGCAAATTAGAAGAAAAAGATATGAATATTATTCGCGAACATGTGAATTTAGGATATGATCTTATAAAAGATGATTTTTCCATTCCAGCGCAAATAATGAGACGTCATCACATGTATCAACAAAATGCTTATCCTATTATTTTTGACAATGATTTTGGAAATGTTGATAAAAATATGCACGCATCAATATTGCAAGAATCTCGTTTACTTGCACTTTCTGATTTTTATGATGCATTAACAACACGAAATAATGATGCATTTTGTTCAAATGATTCGATAAAGTCTAATGATGAATATTTACAAATAATGTTTAAGTATAATTCTGATCAAGAAACATTAATTAAAAATTTAAGTCTTGCAGGAATATTAAATGGGTTTTATAAAGAAATTAAAAATGATGTTTCTATAGTAGAAAAAAATAATTTGTATAACAATATTTCTTGGCAAAACAAATATTCTTCTAGTGAAGTTGCAAGACGAGTTATGCTTGCATGCGCTCTTGAACCTATTTCCAATAAATATGGTTGTACAACAAGATATATTGATGCGCATCCATGTATTAAATTTGATTATTTTATTTCTGCAGCAATTAATATAGGAGATAGTTTTCGAGAATTATCTGACAGAATACAGGATTATAATAATCTTATTATTGCGGATAGTAAATTAATAAAAAAGCCCTTAATTATTTATGATTTAGCATACAAAGCGCAACAAGATTCTAAGAAAAATCATGCTGGAGGAAGAATTAATCAAGGAATAATTGAATTATTAATTCCGATTGTCGCTGCTCAAATGAAGCATTCTTATGATGGTGATAATTATTGTGGTGTTAATCTTATGTATGCAAAAAAGATACTTAATGAAACAACAAAAGAAGATGTAGATTTTCTTATACAAACAAAACGATTAGCTTTCGATTTATCAGGATATGGTACTCGTGAGGTAAAATCGCATTTATTTGCTAGTAATGTTTTTCAGTATTACTATTATGATATGCTCGCTTCTCCAATAGGTAGTACTTCGTATTTACATAATTCAGAATTTGTAAATGGTTTTCCCACAGTTAAGAAAATATATGATTTAATTTCGAATGATAATTCTTCAACTCTTGCAAGAAAAGTCGAGAACGCCTATTCAGAAATAAGATTAGTAGAACATAAAAATATTGGTGCAGGTTTAACTGCTGATTATGTTGCTGCAGCATTGTATTTATTATTATCCTCGAATCAGAAAGAGGTATTAGTAAAATAATATTAGTAGGTTCGGCTTTCATTAAATGTGTTTTAAAATGCGATTACGAAATATTTTATCTACTATTAAGTGATTAATAATAAGAATATTTATAAATTAGTTTTAATTTCTAATTAAAGTTTAGGTGATAGCTTATGAAAAACACAATTATGGGATTATATTTAACAGCGATTGTCTTAGGAACCTCATTTAATGCAGTTTCAAGCAATAACTCGTATGTTGCTTTAACAGAAAGTACACAACAAATTAGAGAAAAAAGCACACCTTGCGCATCTGATGCAAGAGTAAAGAAAGTCGTAGCGCGAATGCGAGCTCAGTGCGCGCCTAAATCAGTGGATACTTACATATTAGATGTTAATCCTCAATCCATTGCAAATTCAACAAGTCGGCTCGCAGGTCAGTTCACAGTTTACGTAATGAATTCAGCAGTTGACAAACCACGCATCTCTATTTTTGATAGATCAGATAATAATCCTGCAAATTGGTATAATGTATCAGCATCAGCCAATTACTGTGGTTGTTCAAATTGGGGTATTAATCTTACTACAGGAGCTAAGTTAAGTCCAGCAGAATCGCAAAATAAATTCAACGAAGCAATATCGAAAATGGAGCGATTGTTAAGTGAAAAATAATTATTTTATTATTAATTTATTTTAACTTTATCTCATAATTATTGTTTCTTAATTGTAATTTTAATAACTTTTCAGAAGGTAAATATTCATGTGATACGTATTGTGATTTAAATATTTGTTTTTCAAATTCTTCTTTATTTGTAATTAGATATAATGAATCCATATCACTAGCATTTTTTTCAAAAAATTCTCGAGATGTTCTACTAAATGCAAAGCCAGAATTATACATATAAACGCAGCCAGTAAATGTGTATCTGCCGTTCTCTCTAAACTCTTTAGAATTTTGCTTATCAAATAATTCAAGAACTAAATTTTCAAAATTGTTAGTTGAGGATGTCATCTGAAATAAGATTGTTTACCAATTGTGTGTTTTATTGTAATCTGAGTTTTCTTTTTGTTTGCTATAACGATATAACTCATAATCCATATAATCAATAGGTTTAGATAATCTGCCTAATATAAATGCTACTTTGGTATAGATTGTTCCGTTAGAATTTATTATTTGTTCACAAGTTCTATATTGATTTATTCTTCTACTTAAAGCACTAACTTCATCAAGATATTTGTACATATTCTTAAATTCAGATTCTACTTTAATAACTGTTTCAATATTTGCTCTTGTAGCGTTTCTTCCAATTTTAAATGCTTTTATAATTTTTGATGAACTCATATAATTTTCAACTTAAAACTATTATTTAAATGTTCTTATTTTAGAAGAGTGTTTTATTATGGGTTCGTTGAGTTATCGTTGACGATCTAAAAATTAGATTTTTAGATATTTTGGAGTATTTAATGATGCGATTAAATTATTTCTTAAACGATAATCAATTATATCTATTTCAGATGTTCTACGTATTTCTCAACAATTAATTTAAAATCACTAGGAGAAATTGCTTCGCTTGAATTTCCTAAATATTTTCTACTTATACTCCAACTATATTCGCTAAAACCACATTTTGCTATACTAATTTCAAGTTTTTTACCTTTTTCATTAATATAGTATCCACCCATATTACCGCCGTATTCTTTAAATGTCCACTTGTGTAGGGTCTCATTATTCAAAAATAATAATGCATCTTCTTCTATATTTTTATATGTATTTATGTTTTTGATTGTGAAGTAAAATGGATTATCTAATCGATGTTCTTTACTGGGTTCAATAGTTACTTTTGATTGTTTGTATGTATCTTTAAGATATAGTTTTTGACTATTCTCTAAAAATATTTTAGCTTCTCTTCCTTTTATATAAATGGAGATAATATCTCCTGTGTTTAATTTTTTAAAGATGTCTTTTCTATTTTCAAATCCAGCATACATTATTCCTCTTTCTCTTGCAATAGTCATTATGTGGCTACTTAAAGAAGAACTATTTGTGGTTATTACTGCTTTCTTATTGCTTGTCAGAGAATCAGTAGTAGTATTTTCTTCGGTAGGTATAAGATATTTTATATCATTAGACGCGAGCTCACCAAAATGATCTGTAACTAAAATATATCCTTTAGAATATTCATTATTGTTTGACTTTATCATCTTAATAAAATTGTCAGCCACCATATAGATTAAATCTGGAACTAGCATAAATTCAGGTCGTGATATTTGTTCGCCAAAATCTGAAATTTTCACAATAGGCAAAGTAATTTTTCCTGTTCCTCTTACTATGTTTGTTGAACCAATAAATTTATCGGAAGAATATTCAGGAATATTTATTTCTTCAATTTTTTTAATATCTGTGATTTCTCTTTTTTGAACTAGGGCAATCTCATTCTTATTAACTATAAATTCTATATCTGTTGGTCCGGACTTTTTTTCTATTTTTTTGCAAATTTCAAATAATCTTCTACTAAAATTTGCCGCATCAACTTCCCATAAATTTTCACTTTGAAAAACAGTTTTTCCATCTTTCTTAGAGATATCTATAATGTAAGTTTTTTTAGAGTTATCTACAACTCCTCCAGCACCTTCTGAAAATTCAATTGTCATATCATCAGGATAAGTCGGATTTGATGTAAATACAACACCTGAGAATTCTGGTTTCGATATATATATTCTTGAATTATAAGACCCATTTTATCATCATCAATTCCATGTTCAGCTCTATATGTTTTAGCTTTAGGTAATTTTAATGATTGATAAACTTCAGTTATTGCTGAAAGAAGATTATTTGGTGTAATATTATCTATAATTATTGATTTATATATTCCTGCAAATGAATTATTGCCGTCTTCTTTTAATGAGGATGAACGTACAATAACAGGTTTTCCTTTAAATTTATCTACAAAATAATTTGCTTTATCTAATAATTTTTCAGAAGGTGAGAAAGTTTCTTCTTTTGTTGAATCTAGATAAAATGAGAAATCTAGCATCTCAAAGTTAGGTACAATATATCTTAACTCCGTATTCTTCTCTAATTTTTGGTTTTCAATAAGCCAAACAAGTCCATCTGCTTTACCGCCAAAATTATCTCTTATATTCATATTAGAACGGATGTTATAATAATTTATAAGTTTTACTATTAGATAGTAAATAGTGTTTTGAATTGTTAATTTAAACTCGTAGAAAATATAATGGGCCCAGCCGGATTTTCCTGAGCCTTTTTAAAAAAGCCTCGGGAAAAAGAAATGTTGCTAAAGCAACAAAAAATGAAAGATAGAATTAGAAATAAATAAGTGGGTCCAGCCGGATTTGAACCGGCGACCTTCTCCACGTCAAGGAGACGTCATAGCCGCTAGACCATGAACCCGCCATTAAATTTTTTTGCGTCATAGCCGCTAGACCATGAGCCCTTATTGTTATTTTCTTGTAACTCGATAAATATTTATAAAGATTGTTGTTTCTTTAATGATTATGGTTGATAAAATAGATAATAATTATTACAATTCAATTGCATCTGGCTATGATGAATTGCATGGAGAAGAACAATTAATTAAATTAGAATTAATTGGTCGAGAAATAAAAACTGATTCTAAACTCTCGGATTTTATTAAACCAGATTATTCTCTTTTAGATGTTGGCTCGGGAACTGGCATTAGTACGGGATTTTTTAAGGTTAAAGATAAAGCAGGAATTGATCCAAGTAAGGAATTAATAAGAATTGCAATAAAAAATTATTCAACTATTAAATTTTCTGTGCAATCGGCAGAAAAACTTTTTTTCAAAAATAATCAATTTGATTTAGTATTATCTCTAACTGCTATTCAAAATTTTAATGACTTAGATGCTGGATTAAATGAAATTAAACGCGTTGGTAAAAAATACTTTATTCTAACATTCTTAAAGAAAAGTTCTAAACATAAATTAATTGATGAATTAATACATCAAAAATTTAATATAATTAAGAGAATAGAACAAGATAAAGATATGATTTATTTCTGTTTGAAGAATTGATTTTGTTTAATGTTAATTAAAAAAAGTTAATAAAAAATACTTTTAATTTCCTTCATCATTCTTTAATAATGTTTCAGCAATTACTGCAAATGCTGGTCTTGTTATAAAGACTCCAATACTTACGCCTAGAATTGTTGTAATTGCAAATCCTTTAAGTAATCCAGCTCCTGCTGATAATAATGGTAACATTGCAACTACCATTGTGAAATATGATGCCATTATAATAAAGAATGCATTCTTTATTCTATCTTTCCAACTTGATGCAACATCTCTTTCTTTCTTATTGCTTATTTCATCTATGATTACTATTTGTGAATCAACGCCAGTTCCTATTGCAATTATTATTGCAGCAATTGCTATTAAATCGATATTCCAACCAATTAATGCTGCAAAGCCAAGTAATATAATTACTTCTGATATTAACGTTATTGCAACTGGTATTGATACAATTAATTTTCTATAA
>CAVZPN010000055.1:0-17978 GCA_963777125.1 uncultured archaeon
CACCGCCAAAGCGATTGCCGAAGCGATTGGACTCCTGCGCCCCGGCAAAGACGTGATGACCGGCGCGGAAATCGACGACCTGGATGATGCGCAGGTTAAAGAATATTATCGAAGATACCGATGTCTTCGCCCGCGTTTCGCCTGAACATAAAATGCGTATTGTGGATGCGCTGCAAGCCAATAATGAAATCGTCGCGATGACCGGCGACGGCGTGAACGATGCGCCTGCCATCAAACGCGCCGACATCGGCGTGGCGATGGGTATCACCGGCACCGACGTCGCCAAAGAAACCGCGGACATGGTTCTCACCGACGATAACTACGCGAGCATCGTCGCGGCAGTGGAGCAGGGACGCATTATTTATAGCAACATCCGCAAGTTTGTGTTCTTCCTGCTTTCATCGAATGTCGCGGAGATTATGATCATCTTCCTCGCGACGCTGGCGGGGCTGCCTGCTCCGCTGACCGCGATTCAACTGTTGTGGCTGAATCTCATCACCGACGGCGCGCCCGCGCTGGCGCTCGCCATGGAAAAGGGTGATCCCGATATTATGGATCAAAAGCCGCGCGCGAAGAACGAACCGATCATCAACAAGTCGATGGGTGTTGGCATTGCGATTCAAACCATCACGCAGACCGGCGCCGTGCTGACCGCTTTTGCGCTTGGCTTGTTATGGGAACTCGCCGCGATGGGACATGTCCCTGCGGCTGGGCAAAGTGCGTTTTCGTTTTTGCTTGCAGTTGATTGGAGAGCAGTTGATATTGACGCGCTACACACCGCCGAAACGATGGCGTTTATTACGCTCTCGCTCGCGGAATTGTTCCGCGCGTACACGGTTCGCTCGGAGCGCGCTTCCATTTTCTCCATCGGCATATTCTCGAATACATATATGCAATATGCGGTTGGGCTTTCCATCGCGCTGCTGTTGCTCGTATGCACAGTTCCTTTCCTGCAAACGATTTTCAACACACATTTCATGTCCGGCACGGAATGGACGGTTGTATTAACGTCTTGCGCTCATCCCCGCAGTTTCGGAAGAGGTTACAAAATTCTTCCTGCGAAGAAGCGAGAAATAAAAAATACCCGCAGAAGTTTTTGGCGAACGCGAAAATTTCTGCGGGTATTAACCAGTGCATTGTCTGTATATGACTCAGGGATAGGGATATCAAGTCAATAAAAAAGACCGTCAGGCTTGACGGTCTTTTTTATCTTACTCTGCGCTTCCATTCTTCTTTCATTTGCAAATCGCGTGGACTTGCGCCTGAATCTAGTGAAAGGAAGTCGGTCATCAGCCGATTGAATTGGGCGGGATTGTCTATCATGGGGAAATGTCCCGCGCCTTCAAGGGTGACCTGATGCATATGATTTGGGAAAGAATCAAACCTTTCCTGCGAAGGTATAGATACGGCAGGATCGTTGGGTCCATAAACAAATAAACTCGGCACGGCAAGGTTGCGGACGCTGGAAAAAATATCGGCTGCTTGTAATCCTGCGAGTGACGCAGAAACAGCCTGAGGGTCGGCTTTTGCCGCGTCGGCAAGGGCTGAATTAGATTCGGCGCTGCGACTCGAGAGCCAGTCTACCAAGTCCTGCATGGTTGAAGTCCGCATACGCGCGTTAACGGAGTCATAGTCTAGCGGGCAGTTGATCGCCATCATACGGTCTACGCTTTTGGGATATTGCTTGATGTAAGAGAAGGCAACCAACGCGCCAAGATCGTGACCGACTAACGCGACTTTGCCGATGCCCATTTCTTCAAGGAAGCGATTGACGAGGTCTGCCTGACGGTCTAACGAATAGCGCGACGAATCCCGCATGGTATCGCCAAAACCGAAAAGGTCTATATTTCAATCCATGTCAGTGGTGGAGCCAGGATGCACCTATTGTTAGCAACTGGAGAGAACAAAACTTCACTAGCCTCCAGAAATAATTTGAACCCGTGGGTGTGGGTATCACAAATGTATTATTCTGCGGGTTATGGAGTGACTCAAACTCGCTTTCAAAAGACTCCGGCTTAAAGGCGAAAACGAAAATTGCATTAAATCTCCGTGCTTGGACTTTTTTTGCGATGTCAAATGCAAGCAGAAAATCCTGTTTTGCAATTTGTTGTATATACCCGGCCCATAAAATAACAGGCTTACTCTCATTGAGGCCAAGGTTTTTCTTTGCTGCCTGCTTTTTATAGATATCAGATATTTATTTCGGTAGTAATATGTACGCCCCAGGGGATTCTGTGTACCTTGGATGCATCAAGCCCAAGCTCTAATAATTTATCCGCAAACGTTTGGCTATAAGGGATAATAGTTAGCTTGCGATACTTATAGCTTATACGTATGTACATTTTGTATAGCCAGCGCGGTTTTTTGTCTTGGTAGGACATGGCAGACACCGAAACCGGAGCACGGGCTGAGTTCGCTATCAGTCGATTAACAATACCCATATTATCCATGAGGTGTACACATTGATATGGGTGGTCATCGAAAACAAGATTCAATTCTTTTAATATTGTTCTGAGTTGAAGCCACTTTTCGATTACGCCTAGCCAATGAGGGTAGACTCCCTCCTTCCAAAATAATTTATTATTGGTGTATTTAGAACCAGAAGACTCAAGTAGCTTTTCGAGGACGGCGAATCCGTTGCAGTGGAGCGTCATCACGGCGCCCTGCACGCGACCCGTCGGTTTCCCCTTGGCTACCATCGGTTGACGGTCGAGGCCTCGGGCCGCTCCACCAGCTGCACCATCATTGCCGCCCCCGTGCAGGCGTACCGACGCTCTACCGGGCAGCGGAGCTGGGGCGTGGGGACGCAATTGGCCGCGCTCCGATCACGGCGGAGTCGCTCGATCGGCGACCTGCGCGACCTGGCATCGCTCTGCCGATGGGTGCAGGATCGCGGCGGCGACCTGGTCACAGTTCTTCCACTGCTCCCCACCTTCAACACTGCTTCGCCAGAGCCCTCGCCGTACTCGCCGGTGAGCCGCCTCTTCTGGTCGGAACTGATCCTCGACCTGGGTGAGGGGCATCGCCCGACCGAGCCTCCCGGGACGCTTGATGTCACCCTCGCCGATCGCGAAGTGCGCGCGGCGCTCGCCGGTCAGGTGCCCGCCGACCACGACGCGAGCGACCCGCTGCTGCAACACTATGCCCGCTTCCGCGGTGCCCAGGCGCGGCTGGGGCGGAACTGGCGCGACTGGCCCTCTCCGGCCCGCGAGGGGAACCCGACGCCCGAGCAGTGCATTCGCACAACCTTGCAGAATCCATCGTCGCCCAGCTGCACGAAGGAGGATTCCCGGGAGAAAGCATATCGGTGCTTTTTCCCGCGCAGGAGTTACCGCAACAAAGCCCCTCGCAGGCTGCGCTCGGCCTTCTCGCTGGGATAGATGCACTCGCGATCCCGGAACTCGGTCCCTTTATGGCGACCGGTCCCATTCTGGCGACCCTGAGCGGTACGACAGAAGGCGTGTCCTCCATCGACTTGACACCTGGTCTGGTCGGTATGGGCGTTCCCGAGGCCGATGCGAATCGCTACGAGGAGCACGTCAAGAACGGGCGCATTCTCATCTCGGTTCATACCGACAGTCTGCAGGCCCAAAAGCGTGCGGAATACATATTTAGAACGTCTCAAGCCGAAAACGTTTGCACGACGATCGACACGAGCCTTCAGAAGAAGCGGGAAGTCCGCTCCGACTTGTAGTCGTGCAGCAACGCGCGAGCACAACAACCCCAAACACAAAGGAAACGATCCCCTATCAGTATATAAGCGGCAAGCTGACCTTGACGGAAAACGGGGACGCGACGGTTTACAAACGCAGACGGTGATCACCACCGGTTTTGCTTTAATGAATTACCGATCCGGCTTAACGCCCCCGTCGGATCGCTTTCGGCGAAAACAACGCAGGCTGCGGCATGGATTGATGACGCGCAGCTTCAGACATGTGTTCCTGATTGGGAGTCTTTTTCGGTTGGTGCGGTTTTACCGGTTCGTTCCCATGGTGAGTTTGCTGTCCATGCCGGGGCGGCTGGCTTGCTCCTGGTTGCAGCCTGGGCTGCTGTGGATTGCGCGGCCTCTGGCCCGGGCCGCTACGCGGCAGGTTGCGTTCACCACTTCCCGAGGTGTTTTCAGTTCTGAGCCCAGTTGAAGGGCTGCTACGTCTTTTGCCCGTGCTGCTGACGGGGTGGGCGCGGCGCTTCAGCGGGAAGATTGGCGGCGGCACGAAACTGTCTACCGTTTCTTTCGGGATTTCGCGCTTGATCAGCCGTTCGATGTCTCGCAAAAATGGAAGTTCTTCGCTGTCCACCAGCGAGATCGCCGCACCACTGCTACCCGCGCGTCCGGTACGGCCGATGCGATGCACATAATCTTCCGGGACGTTGGGCAACTCGAAATTCACCACGTGAGGCAGCTGGTCGATGTCCAGGCCGCGTGCCGCGATGTCGGTTGCAACCAGCACCGGCATGGAGCCATCCTTGAATTGCGCCAGTGCCTTGGTGCGTGCCGGCTGGCTTTTGTTGCCGTGTATCGCGGCAGCAGGGATGCCGTCCGCGACCAGTTTCTCGGTGATTAGTATATTAACACTAACGCATGCTAAAAATTTAAAACTTATTTCAATTGATGTTGATGAAATTAAACAAACTAATATTAAAAATATAGGTATAGAAGCACAATATAATAAGAGTGAAGCAATATCTTATAAGATAACAACAAGCAAATACATTTTAGGGTATATTACTCGAGCAAAATATTCGAAGCAATTTGTAGATTCTTTTAAAGATAGTAATATTTTGATAATTAACTTTGCAGAAATAGTACATGAAAAAAATCCTAAGTATTTAGACATGGAAGAAATAACAGAATTAATTAGAGAAATAAATCCTGAATTAGTAATATTAAATGGTTTTAGTAAGAAAACACTCGATTCTGATCCACTCGATTTATCAAGAAAAATAAAACAAGAATTACAAAAAGATAAAGTTAATGTTATAAAAACTCAAATACTTCCAGCAAAAGAATTAATGACTATTAATCCTGAAAGTTATAATATTAGATTAAAACAAAAGAACTTGAAAGGGTTCTTTGAGTAGAACTTTTTAATTTGAAGATTTAATGTCTTCATTATTTAATTTATTTTTCTTCGAGTAATCTCTTTTCAAATATTTTCCTGTTGTTAATTTAATTGGAACTTTAACAACATTATAGGCAAAACTTATTCCTTCAACTAGTGTTCCGGCAAGACAAATACATTCTGCTGTATAGAATCCTGCATATGATAAAAATTCGGAAGAAAAAACAAGAGTATTGTTTGGAGGTGTAATTTGCAAAGAGTTATTAAAATAATTTTCATTAATATATTCTAAGCCTAGAAATGATAGTGTAAAACCTGTTGTTGTTATTCCATTTTTTCCGGTTTTAATAATATCTTCTAACAGTTCTGTACCTTTGAATTTATATCTCATTATACAAAGAACTGTAATACTCTTTATAAAGATTTTCCTCTATGACTACTAGCTAGGAGTTATTAATAACGTTTATTTAATCTATCATATTAAAATATTTTTATAATAACAACACTATTGCCCAGCCAACTAAGCATCCTGCTGTTAAAAATGGCATTGCAGGATAGAATTTTCCTTTCTTTGCAAATATAAATAATAATAGTAATGATATGGTTGCTGTAAATATTATTATAGATGATTGCAAGAATGCTACGCTTTTAATCATATTTAATGTCCAATGAGGATTTACATTTGATAATTTGAGTATTAATCCATTCATTACGCTTCCAATGAATATTAATGGGAAGGCAATGTCTCCGCCACCAAGTATTGCGTTTTTAGTTGATGTCTTTCCTGCTCTGATTTTTGGTTTAGTATTAACAACTGTTGCAGTTTTGTTTTCATTAGCGTTCATTGTCGAAGATAATGTTACTTTATTATTAGTTGTACTATAAGGTATCATTAAACCTGCAAATACTTTAGATTCTGTTTGAAACTGAGCCATTTTAACCATGTGTTTACTTTTCCAAACTGCATACATATCATATACTGAAATTATTATTAATAATATTACTGCCCACTTAACATCAAATAATGGTACAATGATTAATCCAATTCCTGCATACATTAATACTTCAGTTAAATTATGAACAACAATATTTGGTCTTAATAATTTCCATGATGCAAGTATTAATGCAAGTACTATTGCAATATCGTATGCAAAAAATATTTTAGTTTTAATTAATACTCCTAAACTTACTGTTAATGCCATCCATACTGCTAAAAAGAACCATAATCTCCAAAGGTTTGTTCGACCAAATTTTACGATGACTAATACGAGGCCAGTACCGATTGCAATAGCAATCAAAACATAAATTAAACTGCTTGAGCCAGTTGTTTGAGGTCTTGCACCAACTGCAGTATCTTCAAATGTTACGCTACTAAAATTAGTTTTTGAATCAATTGTGATATTTGCTTCTCTGTTAATTAACCATAATCCTGTAATTTGTGCTAATACAAAAAATGTTATTAACATGAATGTAACGAGCCAGTTATGTTTCATAGGTTCACCTATTTTTTACTATGGTTTTTTTTTGATGATTTTGATAATACTTTCTTTTTATTTTTTCTATTTTCAGCATACACTCTATATACTTGAATGAATACAGGTATGAATGAAATAAATATTATTGATATTAATACGATTGATAAGTGGTCTTGAACAAATTTCAATCCGCCAAAATAATATCCTCCAAAAGTAAATAATGCAACCCAGATAATTGCACCTAATACATTATATAGTAGAAATTTCCAATAATCCATTTTTCCAATGCCAGACATAAATGGTGCAAAAGTTCTAACTATTGGAATAAATCTTGCTATAATTATTGTTTCAGAACCGTATTTTTTGAAAAATTTCTGAGTCTCTTTAACATGTTTTTTATTTATTAGACGATAATTCTTCTTTAAAATCTTTGTTCCTATATATTTACCAATATAATAATTACATGTGTCGCCAAGAATTGCTGCAACTACAAATAATGTAAATAATATCCAAACATTAAATAATCCTGCGCCAGCCATGGTTCCTGCAGTAAATATTAATGAGTCTCCTGGAAGAAATGGAGTAAATACTACGCCCGTTTCAAGAAAAATTACTAGAAATAATATTCCATAAGTCCAAAGGCCAAATTGTGTTACAAATAGTCCTAAATAAGTATCTAGGTGTAATATGATATCTATGCCTTTAGAAATTAAATCCGCAATCCCCATAATAATTGAATATATAGAAGGTTTATAAAAGTTATTATAATATTAATATGCTTATTCAATTAAAGTGCCACCGTCTTAAGGCGCACATTCTAAAATAACGTGTAATAAATCCATAAACTATATTAATGTTTAAATGAAACTAATTCTTATGAGACAAATTCATAATGCGAAAATCACTATTTTTCTAAAGCCCGAAGAATATCAAACTAATCCACAATTAGTGCCTAAAATTAAGGATTTATTCAAAAAATTACTTCCATTAGATTTTACTAAAGAAAAACTCGCTGTACAAGAGGAGATTGTTGAAAGTTTTGAAAATAGAAAAATAAAGATATTTACTCTTGAAATTATGAAAGAAGCTCATACAAAAGTATTTATTAGTACTTTAAAGGATTTACTTAAATCTGAGCAATGTAAAACTTTGGTTACGCAAAAAGAATCAAGACTTGATGAAGAATTATGTTTCTATATACGCTTAAATAAAGAATTAATGTTAAAAGATGCTATAGAATTAACTGATAATGGAGACTGCGTTCATATTAAATTGCATGTTGCAGCATTTCCAAAGAACAGAGATAATGCATTAAATGTTGTTAGTAAGATGTTTGTCTAATAACTTATTTTTAAAAATTGTTTTAAATTATTTTATTGATATAATAAATTAATATAATAAAAATTTATAAATTTAATAATATTCTAAATTTTATGATAGGAAGTATTGATAATCGAAGTGATATAGAATTATATTTAGATTCTATAGAATTAGAAAAACTTTCAAATGAAACAATTAGTGGTGTCATAATTAAAATATTAAAGCCCAAAAGACAAGGAACAATTTCTTTAGAGATCAATGATAAACGCCAAAATGAAAACGGTTTTGGAATAGGAATTAATGATAGTAAATATTGGGGAATATCGGACGGATTTCATCTTGATGTGTTTATGAGTTCTGAATATTATGATAATTTGAAAAAACGTGGCGTAGTTGGTTTAAGACAAAGAATGAGAGATGGGAGTAAGATTAATATTTACGATAAATCACGATGTCAATCGACTGATATTATTAGTGTTGAAAATTTAGAATTTTATCGCGATAATAAAAATGCTTTGCCCGATTATTGTAAGTAAGAAGATATTTGATGTTCTAAGTAATAAACTATATAAATCATTAATCTTAAGATAGTATTATACTAACTGATTTTAGAGGTGTTATTATGAAATATGCTCATTTGTCTGCAGGATTTATGTTAACTAGCATAATTGGATTTTTCGTATCCACATTCTTTATTTGGAAGATATCTTTATCCTGGGGTTTTACGTTCACATTATTCTTTTTAATAATGTTTATTGCAAGTATAATTAGTATGACTAAAGCTGATTTTAGCAATAAAGAATATCAACAAGAACTTGCAATACATGAGAGACCACAATCTTATAAGAAGAAGTGGCTTCCAAAGAAAAAAGCTAAGAAGTAGGCTTTTGTAATTTTTTTTGTTTATATTCTTATTGCGCGGTTAAAGTTGTTCTAGTTATGATTTTTCATTATCTTTTTAAAGAAGCAATTTACACAAATTCTTATAGAACTTAATTGAGGTAATATTTATGGCAATAAAAAATACTAATAAAAATGTTAATGTTAAAGCAGTTAGTAAAGCAACTACTAAAGTAGATGTTAAAACTTTGGCTAAGACAGATGTTAAAGTCGAGACTAAATCAACTACTAATGTGGACTATAAAGTTGCAGACATTACTCTTGCTGAATTTGGACGAAAAGAAATTGATATTGCTCAAGTTGAAATGCCTGGTTTAATGGCACTACGTGCAAAGTATGGTAAAAGTAAGCCACTCAAAGGATCAAGAATTATGGGGAGCTTACATATGACTCTGCAAACAGCAGTATTAATTGAAACATTAAAAGAACTTGGAGCAGAAGTTAGATGGGTATCATGTAATATCTATTCAACTCAAGATCATGCAGCAGCCGCAATTGCAAAAGCAGGCATTCCAGTATATGCATGGAAAGGAGAAACATTAAAAGAATATTGGTGGTGCACAAGAAAAGCATTAGACTTTGGAAATAAGGGACCAACATTAATAGTTGATGATGGTGGAGATGCAACTTTAATGATACACAAAGGTGTTGAAATAGAAAAAAATCCAGCAATATTAAAGAAAGATTATTCTAAAGAAGGCGAAGATTATCGTGAATTAATGTTGATACTAAAAGAAATGTATCAAACTGATCCAACCTATTGGACTAGGATGGCAAAAGACGTCAAAGGAGTATCTGAAGAAACTACAACGGGAGTTCATAGATTATACAAAATGCTTGAGGATAAACAATTATTATTTCCAGCAATTAATGTAAATGATTCTGTAACCAAATCTAAATTCGATAATTTATATGGGTGTAGAGAAAGTTTAGCAGACGGAATTAAAAGAGGAACTGGCGTAATGGTTGCAGGAAAAGTTGCAGTAGTATGTGGCTATGGTGATGTTGGTAAAGGATGCGCACAATCAATGAAAGGATTTGGTGCTAGAGTAATAATAAATGAAATTGATCCAATATGCGCTCTGCAAGCAGTTATGGAAGGATACAAAGTATGTCCAATTGAAGATGTAGTATCAGAAGGAGACATATTTATTACAACAACAGGAAATACAGACATAATAACTGTTGAACACATGAAAAAAATGAAAGATCAAGCAATAGTATGTAACATCGGGCATTTTGATAATGAAATTCAAGTTGAAAAATTAGAAAAATATCCAGGAATAAAAGAAGTAAACATCAAACCACAAGTTGATAAATTCATATTCCCCGATAAACATTCAATAATATTATTATCAAGAGGAAGATTAGTAAATTTAGGTAATGCAAATGGTCATCCAAGTTTTGTAATGAGTACATCATTCACAAATCAAACACTTGCACAAATAGAATTATGGACTAAGAAATACGACATTGGTGTTTACATGTTACCAAAAGAACTTGATGAAGAAGTTGCACGTTTACATTTAGAGAAGTTGGGCGTTAAATTAACAAAACTAACTGATGCACAATCAAAATATATTGGCGTAAATGTAAATGGTCCATTCAAGTCGGATCATTATAGATATTGAATTATTTTTTATTTTCTTTTTATTTTTTTTCTAATACTATTTTAATTTTTGTCAATATTTCTAAAGTATGTTTTGCTAAATCAGTATTTTTAAGTTCATCAAAAGTATACCATTTCATAGCTTGACCTTCTTTGAGCTCTAATTCTTTTTTAGAATCATAATACTCGAGATAGATATATACTAGTTCATTTTCAATTGTTTCTTTATAAATTATTTTAGGATTTTTTAATTTATAATCTAATTCTTCTAGACATTCTCTTTTTACTGCTTTTAGAGGAAGTTCTCCTTTTTCAACTCCTCCTCCAAAAATACTCCATTTTGATGCATCTGTTGGTGCATCATTTGTTCTGTGTTGAAGTAAAATTCTATTCTCCGAATCAAGTAAAATAAAGCCTACAACTTGTTTCATTATTCTTTTATGAATTACTGATTTAAAAATATTACTAGACAATATGATTTATTATTATATTAGTAATATTCTATAATTCTATAAATTTTTCTTAGAAGACATTCAAATTATATCTGATTAAACATCATTATCTCGGAAAGTTTCCTAAAATTCATAAAAAATATTCGCATTTATGATAGAAAGAGATATTAAGAAATAATATTTTCTAATAATGTGAATAAATCTCTCATTATAAAATCTAGCATCAAAGATAAGATATATACAATTAGAGGGGTACAAGTCATACTCGATGAAGATTTAGCTGAATTATACAATGTATCAACAAAAAGATTAAATGAACAAGTCAAAAGAAATATAGAAAGATTTCCAGAAAAATTCATGTTTCAATTAACAGAAAAAGAGTTTGAAAACTTGAAGTCACAATTTGTGACTTCAAACGAAATTAAAGGAAAAGACATAAGGTCGCAATTTGCGACCTTAAAACAGCAAGAAAGAATAAACTTAAGGTCACAAATTGTGACCTTAAAGAATGAAGACATAATAAACTTGAAGTCGCAAAATGCGACTTCAAGATGGGGTGGAAGAAGAAAATTACCTTATGCATTTACCGAACAAGGTGTTGCTGTGCTTTCAGGAGTTTTGAAAAGTGATACAGCTATAAAAGTTAGTATTCAAATAATGAATGCTTTCGTTTCTATAGTAAAAGACATAACTAATCGCACAAATATGTCTTTTAATATATCCTAAAAGACAATAGCATTTGTATAGATATTATTGTCTTTTAGTATATGAGAAAATTTATCGCTGAGAACGGAGATATATTCTTTAGATTAGATCATATTGAGCAAAAACAATTAGAACATGATAAAAATTTTGAAGAAATATTTGATGTAATACAATCTAAAAACATTATTCCTGATAAAGGAATATTTTTTGAAGGACAAACATTTGATGCATATAAATTCGTAGTTGAAATTATAATAAAAGCAAATAAATCATTAATCATAATAGATAATTATATTGATCATTCTCTTCTAACATTATTAACTAAATGTAAAAAGAACGTGCATATAAAAATATATACTAAAGACATATCCAAACAATTGGCATTAGATATAGATAAATATAATTCCCAATATCCAAAAATGGAAGTTGAAATATTTCGGAATTCACATGATAGGTTTATTATAATCGATAATAAAGAAATATATCATTTTGGAGCATCGCTAAAAGACTTGGGCAAAAAGTGGTTTGCATTCTCAAGATTTAATAAAGAAGCAGCAGATATGCTTAGTAGATTAAAAGAATAACAATTTTATTGCTCCTGCAAAGATTACTGTAATTATAATATATTTAACCCAACCTTCTCCTTTTTTCAAACCGAACTTTGTTCCAAAAAACGATCCAAGTGCAAGACCTATCATTAATGCAATACATAATTGCCAATCAACAACCCCGCTTACAATAAATACTATTGCTGAGAAAAAAGTAGAAA
Source organism: uncultured archaeon (assembly GCA_963777125.1). Classification (GTDB taxonomy): domain Archaea; phylum Nanobdellota; class Nanobdellia; order Woesearchaeales; family UBA9642; genus UBA9642. Next base: position 12,294 of record CAVZPN010000055.1, read on the forward strand.
TATTAGATGCAATTCTCCATAACGCAGATGCAGAAATGAATGTTTTTCCATAAATCCAAACATAAATTAAACTATACATTGGACCAAGTCCTCCTGTAATAGTGTTAAGAAAAGCAATTGGTACTGTGCAGAAAAAACTTAATATTTTGGTTTTTAGATTTGAAAATTTATTATTTTTTGTTGCGACACCTAATTGAGGTTTAATTAATAAAAATATTCCTGCAAAAAGAAGAAGCAAACCTAAAATACTATCTAGACTTGATTTTAAAAAAGTTATAACAGCAATACTTGCAAGCACTGATCCTATAGTCATAGGTACGACAAGAAAGAGAACAATTTTCCAATCTACCTTATTATTTTTATGTAATAAATATAGTCCAGGTATTTCTCCAAAAACTCCTGCAACTCTTGAAGATGAAATGACAGCGCTAGATGGAAAACCCATAAATATCAATATAGGTCTAGTTACAAGTCCAACTCCACCACTAATAGCTCCAAAAAACATGGTTACAAAACCAAGCAAGAATACGAGGAGAAATATTAGTAATGTCATGATTAGTATTTATTTGGTTAAAATATAAAGTTTACGGAGGAACTTATAAGACTGATCTATATAATTCTTCTTTATCTTTAATTATAAATTTATTTAGTTCATCGTATATTTTATAAGAAGAGATAATAATATTATCTAATTTTGTAAAGTCTTCAGAAAACAGAGCATTTCATTAACTTATATTAAATCAAAATTTATAAATAACTTACTTACTCTTAAAAAATGGATTTATTAACAATAATAATTATTGGTTTGGCACTCGCTACTGATTGTTTTGCTATATCTATATGTATTGCTGGTATTAATCATATAAAAACAAAAAATTTGATTAAAATAATATTTTACTTTAGTTTTTTTCAGTTTGCAATGCTAATCCTAGGATTTTATTTTGGAAAATTATTTCAACAAATTATAACTGGTTTTGATCATTGGATTGCAGCCATATTATTGACAATTATAGGTATTAAGATTATTATTGAATCTCTTACTAAAGTAGAATGTACTAATTTATTATCTCATCATAAGTTATTAATGTTTTCTCTAGCTACAAGTATAGATGCTTTGGTTGTAGGTATAGCATTAATATCTATACCAACTAATATATGGATTTCGGGTTTAATGGTTGGAATAGTAACAGGCATTGTAACACTTGTCGGTCTTAAAATAGGAAAAATGTTTAAACATATTAATGTTAAGTACGTAGGAATAACTGGAGGGTTGGTTCTTATAGGAATAGGCATAAAAATTCTTATCCAACATCTATATAGTTAAATCTATTATTAAGCTAAAATTATGAAAATACTTGTTCTGCTTATGTTCTTTTTTCCGATAAATATTTATATAAAACATAAAATACAAAACAATATAAAATTATAAACATAATATATAAAATAATATAAAATATAGGTACAATCAAATGAAAACATACGATGTAATTGGAATTGGAAATCCATTAATGGATATTACTGTTAATGTTGACGATACATTCCTCGAAGAATTAGGATTAAAAAAAGGTAGTATGACTTTAATTGATGAAATTAAACATAGCGAAATAATTCAAAAACTCTGTGAGAAACAAACACTCGAATCAACTGGTGGAAGTGCATCAAATACTATTAAAGGAGTAAGTGTTCTTGGCGGAACAAGTGCATTTATGGGTATGATTGGAAATGATAAGTATGGGAAAGAATATGAAAGATTACTTGAGAAAGCAAATGTTAAATCAGTGCTTGCAAAGTGTTCTAAGAATAGTGGGTTATCAATAATATGTGTTACTCCAGATAATGAAAGAACAATGATTACTTATCTTGGCGCAGCATTAGAATTTTCTGAATCAAATATTAATGAAGATATATTAAAGAATGCTAAAATATTACACGTCGAAGGATTTTTTATAGAACTTGAGAAAAATAGAAATGCCGCAATTAAAGCTATGAAGATAATTAAAGAACATAACGGATTAGTTTCTATCGATTTATCCGATGCTGGATTAATACAAAGAACACACAATATATTAAAGGATTTATTAAAAAATTATGTTGATATAGTTTTTGTTAATGAACATGAAGCAAAAGCATTTACTGGTGTTGAAGAGTTAGATGCAGCGCATGCATTATCTGAATATTGTGATGTGAGTGTTGTAAAACTTGGTTCAAAAGGAAGTATAATAAAACATGTTGATACAAAACAAAACAAAACTAGCATTCATAATGTTGCAGTACATAAAGTTGAAGTAGTAAATACTAATGGTGCTGGAGATTCGTATGCAGCAGGAATATTATATTCTATAGCAAATGATATTCCATTTGATAAAGCAGGTAAAATTGCATCATATATATCTTCTAAAGTTGTTAGTATTCCAGAAGCGACACTTAATTGCAGTTTGAAAGATGAAGTTAAGAAGATAATTGAAGAATAATTACAGTTTACGTAAACTTTATTAATATATAAATAGGTTTGATAAAATGATATTTGAAAGCATTGCTCAAAGAGTTATCCGAGAGTTAAAGGAACAAGGAAGAGTTACTGAACTGTCGCAAGAAGCTACATATAACTTAGATCATAAGTTAGCAATAGGACTTAAACCTATAAAAGAAGAATCTGAACAAAAACAACGTGCATCTTGGGCATATATTAATGATTTGGAATCCGGAAGATTAAATTTCTATAAGAAATAATTTATTGATTTTGTTGAAGGATAATCCTATTTCCTAATTTCTTTTTTATAAGATTGTATGATTTGGAATATTTATTTAGCATTATCCCCATAATGGTTTTATTAGTTTTTCTAATAACTATCATGTCAGGGATATTGTCATTGGCGTAACTATATAACGTTGTCATTCCTTCTTCTTGTTGACCTGTGCTTGAAAATATCATCATAGCAGGTCTTTGAGCCAACATTTTGCCTAATTCTGAGTCTTTTATTTTTTTCCCATTAGGCACACGATAACTTTCTAAACTTTCCATATTCATTTTATACTCTATTCGTGTATGGTCTTTAGTTTCATAAATAAAATTAAGATTACGTTCGACAGAGATGGTGCAACTTAATGTTGTTAATGCTATGATTATTGCAATCATTGTTCTTTTTAATACCCCTATTTTTGAATTTAATATTGAAGACATTCTTTTTTGTTCGTCCGTTTGACTTGCAGCATTTGCAAGATTTGTTAAAGAAGATATTTTTTCTGCTAAAAACATCTCATAAGGTCTTACTAATTCTATGTAGCTATGTGCATTAGAAATAGTATTTGATAGCGTAGTATAATATGATTCTGGAAAATCACTTTGTTTAGTATATAATAAATCATATATTGCTCTTATTAGCGTTTGTGCTGGTTCATTATTATTGTTTTTTAAAATTTCTGAACTCTCAATCTTATTTTTTAAAGTTCTTAATAATAGAATTTTTTCTGATGTTGTTTTGCTATCTATATTTTCATTTGCTAATTCTATATTCGAAATATCTTTAAGAAGTGAAGTGTAATCTTGTTTTTTTGACAACCATTGCATAAATATCGCCTTTATTATTTATATCTCATTCTCTTCTTCAAAGCCATCTTCTTTTTTTGGCATTGCACTTGGATCTTCTCCACCGTGCCATGTGAATCTTGGCCTGAGTCTTATTGGGTACATTTTTTCGTTGTTATCATCAAATATTATAGCTGCACCTTTTTCTCTTGGTAATTCATCTAATTGTTGTGTTAATCCTTCTCTCATATATGATTGCATTAATGTTCCAAGGGCTTCAGTATCAAGTTTAGCTGTTATTCTATGTGCAATTACAACGTCAGCTTGAGTCATTACATCAGTATGAATTTTTCCTGGTTGTTGTGTTGCAAGAATTAGCGAGATTCCTGGTTGTCTTCCTTCTCTTAGAATTGTTACGAGCGGATTTGTTGCTAGTGTTTTTCCAGTTACAGGCAAAAATTCGTGTGCTTCATCAATTACGAGCCATACCATTGGGAAATCAAATTTCTTTTTTTGTTCGTCGCTAAATAAATTTATTGCTTTATGAATTTGCGAGTATTCTTCATCTTTTCTTGCAATCATTCTTTGTATAAATAATTTTTCTGCAATTAGTCCTACTACTAAATTTTTAATATTCCATGAATTTGGCATTGTAGCATAACATGATAAATCAAGTATTGTTACTTGTCCGCCTTTTGCAAGATCTGCTAGTGGTGTTGCTTTATAACTTTGAGAAATGGTTTTATTTTCTGATTGTGTTTCTGTTTTAGATTTATATTCTAAACCGTCTAATTTATCTAATTTTGTTTTTTTTACATCTTTTTCAGTAGATTTTTGAACAGGTTTTACTATAATTTCTTTTTCGAAAATACCCCAATTGCTAGCATTCATAAAAAGATTTTTAGCGGCATTTTTGGTATTAGAATCAAATTCTTTATCTGATTCTATTGCATTTAATATATCTTTAATTGTAAATCCTTTGGAATCAGTTTTTATATCTTCATCTCCTTTTAATCCAAAGATTATTCTTTCAATAAATACTCCTACGATACTATTTTCCGTTACTCCAAAACTCATGCACCAATCTGTTGCATCAAGTTCAGATGGACTTATACTAAATGGATAATCTGTCGGGATTCCTTTCTTTTTAAAATCATCATAAAATCCTGATGGAGTATATATTTTTACATCTAATGATTTGGACTTTAATCCCCAATCTTTGAGTAATTGTTTATCTTTTTGATTAGCATATTTCATGGTCCAATATATTCCCATGGTATCAAGCAGTATTACTGAAATATTATTTTTTATTTCTGTTGGCAAATCAGATATTCCTTCGGCTATTACTCCCATAGTATAAGATTTACCTGAACCACGTTTACCGACAATAAAAAATACGTGTGCTCGCGTAACATCAATAAATACTTTATTACTAAGACTAGTAACTCTTCCCATCTTAACGTAATGCTTCCCTAGAAAAATAGTTCCTTTATCGCCGTACTTTTTTCTATCTGCTTCGTTTCTTCCAACAACTACATCATACATAATTTACTTATCAGAAATAGAGTTTATAAATTTAACTTATAAATTAATGTGTCCTGGTGTGGTGACGAAATTATCGACCATACTTTATTTAAAATATTTTATTTATTAACGACAATTATTACTTGAAAACAACAACATTTCGCCTTGTGCGCCGTCATCGGTTTGGCCCAGGGCAGCGCGCAAGCGGCGCCGCCGTGGCACCAATCAAGCCGGTGTCCGATACTTATTTCGGCACCACGGTGACCGATCCCTATCGATACATGGAGGACCTCGCGTCGCCTGCGGTCCAGCAATGGGCGAAAGCGCAAAGCGATGAAACGAGGACGCTGCTTGATGCCATTCCAGGACGCAAGCGCCTGCTGGCGCGGATTGCCGAACTCGAGGCATCGGTTCAGGCGCGCGTCATTGACGTGCGCCGACTGCCCAATGAGGTCGAACGGCGACGAAACGCGGCGCGAGCGAAAACCAGTTCAAGCTCTATATGCGCCGGGGCCTGGACGGAGCGGAGGTGTTGCTGGTCGACCCTGAGGCACTCACGAAGTCGACCGGCGTGCCGCACGCGATCAGCTTCTTCAGCAATACGTAAACGCCAGTCGAGCGTACACGACATAACA
>CAVZPN010000056.1:0-8824 GCA_963777125.1 uncultured archaeon
CGAATCATAATAGTTACTATTACTAATAACATTGCTATAAATCCTACAAATAATGTATTTTGAATAAATTCATTTCCGAGTAATGGACTTACATTACTGCTATCTTCAATTATTAATTTGACAGGTAATGAACCAGTAACTAGAATTGTTTGTAATCTTTTCATATTATTTGAAGCATCAATCATAGCATCTTGTTGTGTAGTTCCAGTTCCACTTCCAGATATACTTATTTCAGTTTCTGCTCGACCTTTTAAGCTCTCGCCTATTTTTAAGCTATCTACTTTTTCATTATCTAGATACAAATCTAATGGTTCTGATAAATATCCTTCACCATTTTCAACTTTTACTTCAAGACTCTTTGTTCTATCTGCTTGTCTTTGTGCTGAGTCTGGGCTTAATGTTATTGCAAACATAAATCTACAATAATATTGTCCTTCACTTGCCTTATTACAATCTTGTATTCTTGAACAATCGGCTGTTCTACATACGTGTTTAATATCGCTTCCGCCTTTAAACATAGTATCGTTACCGATTTTTCCTTCGAATTTACCTTGTTTTGATAATAATTCTTTTATTTCTTCGTCTGTTGCGCCTGCAATTTCAACTATAATAAAAGATTTTCCTTCTAAGTCTGTTGTTGATCTTACAATGATATCTGATAATCCGTAAACATTTAATCTTTGTTTCATATTTTCTATGAGACTATCTGTTTCATCTTTAGAAATAGCTTCTTGTGGTCTTAATATTACTCTACTTCCACCTTGTAAGTCAAGACCCATTCTAATATTTGATGTAGGAGCATTATACACTCTTAATCCAATATCTTCAGTGCCAACTACTTTTTGTACAGTTTTTTTTACTGTTTTAGTTCTTGTGATATTAACTGTTTGATTATTTTCATCTAATGTTGATTCAATATATGTTACTGTTTCTGTTTCGTTTAATACGACAGTCTCGTAAAGTGGTTTGATTGCTACTTTGTAAATATTTTTATTAGTTTTTATTAATATTGTAGTATTTGCTTTTAATGTTGGTATTATGTTTGCATAATCATTAATGTTTTTAATAGGAATATTATTGATATTATGAATAACTTCTCTATTCATAGGGATTATTGTAGGTTTTGGATTTGTGATTCCAGCATTTAATGCAGAACTATCTTTTATTACGCTTCTAATAGCAACACCATCAGCCCAAGGATTTGGTCTAATAGCAATTATTGCCATAATTATACATGCAATTAAAATCCAGATTTTCCAGCTCCTAAATACTTTGTTTATACTCATTTATTTCCAACCTTTCTTTTCTAAATGCCATCTTAATATTCCTGCATTTTGAATCCATGTGAATATTATATCTCCGATTAATCCCCAGATTAAAACAAACATTATTTCTTTAATAACTGTGGAATTTGTTAAAAAGTATGCTGATAATACTGCAATTAAAGCGCATATTGACATTGTCATGCCAGTTTTTAATGCGTTAACTACTCTATGATATACTGTGCCTTCTTTTCTTTTTAAGACTCTTACACTTAAAAGAATATCTGTATCAATACTATAACCAATAAGCATTAAGAATGCTGCAACACTTGCAACACTTAATCTGTGTCCAAATAAATTAAATATAGCTAGTGAGAATATTAGATCTGAAAATGCGCATAATATTATACCAAATGCTGGTATGCTATCTCTAATATATATTATTATCATTATAATTAATAATATTATTGGTATAATGTACATTATTATGGAATTTGCATAAAACATCATAAATGCAGCAACTATTGTAAGTGTTGTTGTTATTAATTTATCTCTTGTCGAATCTCCAAAATATAAGAAGATTATTATGCTCATAAATAAGAATGCTATAAATATTGCTTTTAGTGTTTGTGTAAAGAATGCATTTCCAAATGTTGGTCCAATTGTTTGTTTGTTTTCTGTAAAATCTTTATCGCTTAATTGCGGGAATTTTGGTTTTAAAGCATTTACTAAGTCTGTATCACTAACGCCTGCAGCTTCAACTGAGAATTTTAATTTATCTCCGCTTCCAAATGTTCCGACGTTTATATCTGCATCTGGAAGTGCTTTAGCTAAATATGTTTGCAATTCTTCAGAACTCATAGTATTAGCTGTTGGTGCTTGTAATGTTAAACTTATTCCGCCAGTTAATGAAACACCTTTTCTTACAAAATCTTTTGTTACAACATATTGGTGTCCTATTACTATAAATGAAAAAGCTACTAATATTACTGAAATCCATAGTAATGCTTTGTAGTGTGTATCGTATACATTTGAGAAAAAATTCCTTTTATTATTATGATTTTCTGGTTTACTTTCTTTTTGTTCAGATTTCTGATGTTCACTCATTATAGGTTTAAGGATTAATCGTATTTTTATAAATATTACTATTTTGAAATAATCATTACTATTTATTATAATCAATTTATAAAAGATAATAACATTTATAATAGTAAACTAAATAAATACGTTAGTTAATAGTATTAGTTATATTACTGGTTAATATTGCTGGTTAAGATTATTGGTTAAGGTTCGTATATATTATTTAAGAGGTGCGTGTTTGGTTAGTAAGTGTTTTAAATCTAAAGCTCAAATATCAGTTGAATATTTAATAATTATAGTGGTTTCTTTTTCAGTGTTACTTTCAGCAGGATATTTTTTTTATGGGTATTCTAGAAGTTCCAATGATGCAACTATTCGTTCGCAAATAACTCAGATTGGGAATTCTATAATTACTAGCTCAGAATCTATTTATGGGCTTGCACAAGGTTCACTTGTAACGCTTGATTTACGTTATCCTAAAAATGTTAGGGATATCTACATACTTGATAACAGCGAAGTTGTTATACGTTATGAATTAACTAACGGCGTAAATGAAGCAGTATTTTTTTCCAAGATTAAATTATCTGGTAATTATTCTTATCCTAGTAGGGCTGATTGTAATTGTTCAAATTCAGGTATTCCTTGTGGTAATTCTTCGATAACTAAATTCAATACTACTTCTCAAGGTAGTCATCAATTGAAATTTGAGTCTAAAACAACTCATGTGTTAGTATCGCAATTAAAATGAAAAAAGCTCAATCTTCTATGGAATTTGTAATACTTACAGGTTTTATGCTGGTATCTTTTCTGGTTTTTTATATTGTTATTCAGGGAAAAATTGTTGATGCAAACAAAAATGCTTTAGATATGAATGCAAAACAAGTTGAGACATTAATTATTAATGAACTTAAAGTTGCTGAATCTGTGACTGATGGGTATTATCGCGAATTTGAATTACCAAGAACTATTCAAGGTATGAATTATACCGCTCAAATACTTTCAGGTGTTGGCGGAACTCCTGAAATTGTAATTACTTATTCTAATAAAGAAAGAGTTTATTTCGTACCCCAAGGATATATTGATTCATTTTCAAATATTAGTCAAGGTAAAAATAATATCACCAAAGTTGATGGGATAATATTAATTCAAAGCATGGATAATTAGGTTTAATAATTAGTATTTTATGTGATTCTTTATTAAAATGATTAGGATAAATTTATTATAGTATTACTTCATAGTAGTTAATTATAGTAATATTTATATATTGGAACTATTTTCATACATTATGTTGGAATTTAATTCAGAACAGGATAAACATTTTCTTAGAATAGTGGATATTTTTAAGAAAGAAGCACACAATATTGTTCAACCATTTGAATTTCAAGCATTTTCTTTGAATGATTATAATCAAATACTAGGAATACCTGGCACAAAATATGTAAATCAAGGATTTAGTAGATGTGGTTTAATGAAAGAAGTTCTAACTAGTTCAGCTTTTACGCGTTGTATACCTGTTATTATGAGAGATAATTTTAATGGTTATTCTGCGATGATTCATATCGATGCAAACGAAGGGAGAATTAATGGCAATCAAATAAGTTATTTAGATTATAATCTTCCTAAAGGACTATATAATGTAGCGATTATAAATACTGATAGATCATTTCAAAGTATTGCTAGTACACAATCTGAATTATCTAAAATGCGACCTGATATATTTAATTTTCAAATTTTAAATGTTAAAAATGATAATATGAGATATGATATTACTTATGATCCTAAATCAGATAATATTTTTGTTTATATTGAAGGAAAGAAAGAAGTTTTGAAAACAAAAGGGTTAGATTTAGCTGTTTTAAAACATGCACCAGAACTTATTCCATTAGCAATGAGTTATTATGAGTCTGAATTCTGGAAGACATTTCACATGTAATATATTTATGTCTGAAATTTATAATATTTTTATCAAACTAAAACTTTTTAAATAAGCTTGTGAATTCAACTGATTCTTCGAGTAGTATTCTTGATGATAATGGTTTTTAACTATTACGCTGAATAACTCGGATGAGCTATAGACTTAAATGCATCAATTTGTTAGTTAGAATATTAGTTAGAATTGATGTAATTAATATTAATTAGTATATGAATAATTAATATATTTAAATGGTGTAATTATGATTGTTAAATTAAAAAATATGTTTGTCGGATTTTGGGATAATTTATTTAATACTAATAATTATTTTAAACTTGGCATATACGGTGCGCCTAATAGTGGAAAAACAACTCTTGCTAATAGATTATGTAAGGATTTGTTAAATGTTGATGATGCTTTTAATGATATTTCAAATGTAGCTCATGAAACAAGAAAGGTTTCTATTAAGGAAAAATTATTTGTTGTAAAGGATGGTAAAAAAGTTATTTTTGATTTAATTGATACTCCTGGAATTGCAACAAGAATTGATTATGAAGTATTTGTAAAAGCTGGAATGAGTCAAAAAGAAGCTAAAATTCGTGCAAGAGAAGCAACTAAAGGTGTAATTGAAAGTATAAAATGGCTTGATACTGTTGATATGGTATTAATAATGGTTGATGCTACAAAAAATCCTTATAATCAGGTAAATCTAACTATTGTCGGAAATTTAGAAGCAAGATCAATTCCTTTTATGATTGTTGCAAATAAAACCGATCTTAAAAGTAGTAAACTTGATAAGATACAAGAAGCATTTCCTAAATATAAAGTTCTTGGCATAAGTGCAAAATTTTCACAAAATATTAATTTAGTTTATGATGGACTTTTTGCAATGAAAAAAAAAGTACGAAGATAATTTTAAAATGTTAACAATACAATATTTACCTTATTCACAGATATATTCTTTATCTAGTTCGGATAAGATAGGCATTATTTTATCTTTATTAAAATCAGATAAGATGGTTATAATTGATGGAAGACTTAAAAGTTGCGATGAAGCACTTTTAATACGAGAAACAATGAGTAGTATTGATGAATTATTTAATGGTGTAGAGATGGGCGTTATGCATGATAATATTCCCAAAACATTTATTTCCAAAATAAAACATAATATTGCTAAATTTTTAATTGGTGATCGTTCAAGTATTACAATTATTGGTCCTGCTAAAATACTAAGTGAATTAAGATCTCATCCTGAAAATTTAGAATTACATTTTCAAAAAGATTATTTATTAAAACATTCAAAAAAACCGTTGCCTAAAAATACTTGGTAGTGTAAGTTTCAGAGTCGATATTTATGTATCATAAATGTGTTAAATGTGGACAAGTGTATGCTCATGCAGCACAGGAAATACTTAATGGATGTAGTTGTGGGAGTAAATTATTTTATTTTGTTAAAAATCCTGATAAAAAGAATAATAAGAAAATTTCTCAAGATTCTAAAGATATTGAATATTTTTATGAATTAGAAGATAAACAAGATGATGGTTCAACTGAATTAATAGTATTTGATATTGAAGCAATAAATGTTGTTAGCAGTGGTAAGTATGAATTAAATATTGAAAGCTTAATGAATGATGATGGTCTAATATATAGATACGGTGACGGTAAGTATAGTATTGATATTGATACTCACTTGACTAATATGGCTAAGAAGTCTAAGAGTAAGAGATAATTAATTACTAATTCTTATCATATTATATAATATTATATTATTATGTTAGGTACTTTTTCTTAATTAAATTTATAAAACATTAACTTGTACAAGTATTATGTTACTTATTGATGTGCATGCACATTTGGATCTTGATGGTTATGAAATTTATGGTGGAGTAGATAATGTGCTAAAAGAGTGTACTGCAAATGGTGTTAAGGCAATAATTACTAATGGTACATCAATTGAAAGTAATGCTAAAATATTAAATTTAGCAAAAAAGTATCCTATTGTAAAGATTGCTCTTGGAATATATCCCACGCATTGTTTAGAGATGATTGAATCAAATAAAGAAGATTTATTTAATTCTGAATTAAAATCTATTGAAGAGCATATTAAAACTAAAAGCTGTATTGCAATTGGTGAAGTTGGTCTTGAATATGCTGAAATTAAAGACTTGAATGATGTTAAAAAAGAAATACAAAAAAATTGCTTAAGAAAATTTATTGCTATTGCAAAAAAATATAATGTTCCAATAATATTACATTCTCGTGGAGCTGAACTCGATCTTGTTGAATTACTTGAACAAGAAGGTATGAAAAATCATAAAGTTATAATGCATTGTTTTTCTGGAAGAAAACATCTTGTTCAAAGAGTTCTTGACAATGGCTGGTTTTTTAGTATTCCTTGTAATCTAGAGAGAAGTTTACATTTCCAACAAATAGTTAATATTGCGCCAATTGCAAAATTATTAACTGAAACAGATGCACCTTATTTAAGTCCTGTTCCTGGAACAATTAATAGGTCCGATAATGTGCTTATTACTATTAAAAAAATTGCTGAATTAAAGAAGATGACAAACGAAGAAGTAGCAAATATTATTTATGCTAATTATATGAAATTATTTTTATAATTAATATTATGTTGTAGATATTTGTTCAAAGAGATAAGATGCAAAAAATATATTTATTAACAAAAAACGAAGGTAAATTACTTGCGGCTAAAAGCGTGTTTAAAGGTTCAGATATAGAATTAGTTATATTGAATAAAGAGTATCCTGAGATTCAAGCAGATAATAGTCTTGAAATTGCCAGAACTACCGCTCTTATTGCGGCTCGTGAGAATAATAAAATCGTTATACGTGAAGATCATAGTTTATTTATTAATGGATTATCTGGATTTCCAGGGCCCTATGTTGCTCATTTTGAACGTACAATGTCAGCAGAAAAGATTCTCGAGATGATGAATAAATGCGAGGATAGAACTGGTTATTTTGAACTAGCAGCAGTAATTGCCTATCCTGATGGTTTAATAAAAGAATATTCATATAAAGTTCCAATTATTATATCTAAAAAAATAACTGGTACAAGAGGAAATTGGAATAGAATATTAATTTTACAAGGATCTAATAAGAGTTTTGGCGAATTTAGTGAGGAAGATAATGTGACTGTTTGGAATAAAAATTTTGTCAATATACTTAAAGATTTAAAGAAATTATATTCAAAGAGTTAAAATTTAACAAATTAAATCAATTAATTAATTTAAGATTAAATAATTTTAATAAAATTTGGTGGGAATAAAAAAATGGAAAAAACAAACTATTATTCATGGAAAAATAATTCTCTTACAACAGGATGCAAGCAATGTATCTTAGGTAGAAAACTCGTTGTTTTTGTAACAGGAATTTGTCCAAGAAACTGTTTTTATTGTCCATTATCAGAACAGAAAAAAAATACGGATGTAATATTTGCTAATGAACGTAAATTATTAGATGAGAACGAAACTTTTGCATTAATTGAAGAAGCAAAAGCTTGCAGAGCAAAAGGTGCAGGATTTACTGGCGGCGATCCACTTGTAAAAATTGATAGAACAGCCAAATATATTAAATTACTAAAATCGAAGTTTGGAAAAAACTTTCATATTCATCTATATACAATAACTGAATCATTAACAATCGATAGATTAAAGATGCTTGAAGATTCTGGACTCGATGAATTAAGATTACATCCGGATTTTACAAGCGAAAAACATTGGAATAAAATTGATTTATTATATAATAAAGATGGTACGCGCAAGTATTCTTTTGATTTAGGAATAGAAATTCCATCAATTCCAGGATACGATGATGCAACAATAAAATTGATTAATTATTTTATTCCCCGAGTCGATTTTTTAAATATTAATGAGTTAGAAATAAGCGATACTAATAGTTGCGAATTAGTTGATAGAAAATTTCATGCAAAAGATAGATTATCTTATGGTGTTAAAGGCTCGCAAGATTTAGCATTAAAATTACTCAAATATTGTACTAAGAATTATCCGAAGAAGAGCGTTCATTATTGTACTTGTAAATTAAAAGATGGTGTACAATTAAAGGAGAGATTAAGACTTCGGGCAGAAAATACTAAAAAAGTTTTTGATATTGTTAGTGAGGATGGAACTTTTATTCGAGGAGTTATTTATCTTGCTAATCTTAAACCTTCTTTTGGTTATAAACTTATAATTGAAAATATTCTGCCAAAAGAACACGATGTATTTTTAAAAGAGTTAGTTAATGTGCAAAACAATTTAATTAAAGAATTTGGTATTCCGAAGAATATGATTGCAATTGACTTGCAAAAATTAAGACTTATTACTAATGTTGGTGTTGTACAAAAACTTGCAAAGCAACTTAAAACAAAAGGATTAGTTCCAGCAATTGTCGAACAATATCCGACATGGGATCAGATGGAAGTCGATATAGAATTTTTGTAAGTTGTTGTTTGTCAGAGTTATTATATTGGTTTATAGTATTAGAATATAATTTACAAACATTTTCTTTGTCTATGTATTTCGTATAGCATTATTGATGCAGCGTTT
>CAVZPN010000057.1:0-17459 GCA_963777125.1 uncultured archaeon
ATTTATCTGAGCAATCACCAGCTATTTATGTTTATTCAAATATATTATGTCTTATAAATAGTAATTTTAATGATGTTTCTAGTACTGTTAAAGATACTGCTATTATTAATGTAACAAATATAGTTTGTAGTGATTCTTATGCGACAGGTTTAGGTGCAATGACCTATTCTATGAAAAATACTTCTGATGTTTCATTTAAATTGACTAAATTATGTGAACGTTCTGATACTTTAGTAAATAATTTTATCTTAAATGATTTTAACAAAGATTATGATAATTCTGAAAACATTGTTACAATTTCTAATACTAAGATTCATAAATCTAATGGTGCTAATAATATAGATAATGTTAGTGTAGTTAATAATACTGGTATGGTTTCTAGTTTAGCATCTATAGATTCAAAAGAAACATTATTGCTAGAATATAAATTATTGATAGATTACGAGTCTGCTAACATTAACTCTTCTGCTTATCCAAAAAAAATAATAGCTGCATATAAAAGTTATATTTCATTTTCATTATTGGAACAATATAATATATCAAATGCAGCAGAATATTTGCAAGGTCATGTTTTTAATGTTTCAATGTTAACTTTTAATAAAGATAATATACTTTTGCTTGATTTAAATAGTATTAATCAATCTTGTCAAGAATATCGTTATGGTTCTGATTATTTAAGTTATGATAAACATAATGTTAATGTTGCTGAGCAAGCATTAGATTTATCTCCAATCATTTTACCTTTTTATCAAATTCCGGTATTAAATTTATCTAGTAATGATGTGAATTTAATTTTAGCTCCGCAAATTGTTGAACAATGTTGTGTTTATAATAAATGTCAGTCTTGCGAAAAAAAATCTGTTAAGCATCCTTTAATTTTACTTCACGGCCATTCGTTTAATCAAAATACTTATGCTTATCAATCAATAGAGATATTTAATGATTTTGAAACAAGATTTAGTGAAGATAAATTGTATTATCCTGCAGGTATTTTATTACCTCAAGAAAATATCACTTACGGATTACTCGGGAGTTATAATATTCCTATGGTGAGTAAATCGACATATTATATTGAAACATATACTGATTTACTTGGTTTAAAAAATGCTGATTCAAAAACTGAAAATATTGATACTTATGCCTTAAGATTGAGCGAATCTATAGATTATAATCTTAAAATAACTGGTAGTGATAAAGTAGATATTGTTACTCACTCTATGGGTGGGTTAGTTTTACGTAGATATATCCAAGTATTTGGTTCAAATAAACTTGGTAAAGTAATACTTATAGCTTCGCCAAATAAAGGTATTAGCGATAGTAAATATTCTTTATGTAAAATATTTGGTTCAACAGGCGAATGTGATAATATGCGAAGTGAAGGAATATTTATGAAAAAATTGAACGATTTATCGAATCAACCAACTATTAAAGACTTATATCTGGTTGTAGGACTTGGATGTGATACCGACAATGTTGATGGTGACGGGGTGGTAGCTGTTAATAATTCGATTTTGCCGATTGTCTCTGAGCGTAATATTTTATTTGTTAATGGTACGTGTACAGGAACTAATCTATTACATAATGATCTTTTAAATACTGATAAATATCCTATGGTTTATGAATTTGTTAAATCTAAATTAGAACAATAATTAATTAATGACTCTATAACTTAATTTAAAAAATGTTTCAAAATAACACTAATTAAAATGATACTAATAATTAATATTTGTAAGGAACAGCTGCATTATTATGAGTTCGTAAAGCCTATTGAGGATATTATTACAAAATCTAATCAAACATTCATTACGAGGCATTATATTGATGATTATTCAACAATAATTGATGATTTAGTTAAATGTGATAGAGTAATTATTACAGGAACTTCTCTTAAAGATATGGGTTATTCTTCGTCTTTATCAAAGTTTGATTTTTTAAAATCTTATACTAAACCTGTTCTCGCCATATGTGGTGGTATGCAACTATTATGTATGATCTATAAATGTAAATTAATTAAAGGTAGAGAAATAGGTTTGAATGCTGTTAATTTTGAATCTGATTATCTTGGAGTTAATGGCTCAAGAGAAGCGTATACTTTACATAATATGGCGATAAGAGAAAATACTGCTTTAAAAAAATCATTTAACATTTTTTCTAGAACAAAATATGTTCAATCTATAAAACATAAAGTTCTTCCACATTACGGGCTATTATTTCATCCCGAGGTTAGAAATAAGGATTTAATAGTAAACTTTTTATATGTATAATTAAGAGGATGAAAGAGGAAGAGATATTTGTTTATATGCTTATTAGGTGTTAATTAGTGTTTAACTAATCTATATAGATTAGTTACTGTATTTAGTGTTGATGTTTGTTCTGTGGGTGAGAGAACAATGAGTAAGAATACTTTAGTATTTGTATCTATTTTGTTATTCTTATTAGCATTCTCTTCAATATTCTTAGTTTCTTTTACTTATGCAGTGCATTCTAAAGACTCTGGTTCAAATAAAGATTCTAAACAAATATCACTAACAAAATCAATACACTCTTTTGATTCTTCGAGTAGTTCTGGCAGTTCACCAACTAGCTTATCAACTAGCTTGATTGAAGATAAAATAAAATCGAAAGGCAAGGCTAATGTAATTGTAGTATTTGATTCAAAAGAAGCTGCGAATGGTAATTCCGTTAGTTCTACTAATCCTGTTAATTCTCGAAGTAAAGTTTCTCGAAAGAGTTCTTCTAATAAAAAGTCTATTTCTAACGACGAGTCTAACAATGGTCTTGATGATGGTTCTAATAATGGTTATAAAAACTCTGATATTATGAAAAATCTCTCTGGTTTTAAACATGGTAAAAATTTAGGCATAATTAATGCATACTCCGGAGAACTTGATGCTAATGGCCTTGCGAATTTAAAAAAGCAAGGAATAAATTTTAAAATATATGAAGATAAAATACTTCAAATACATGATATTGTGAATTCTGATTATAGTACGTCTAATAATATTAATTCTGATAATGTTATTTTAACTTCTCCTTTAAGTGTGAGTACTGCTGCTGTTAATGCAAATTATTCTTGGAATGTGTTAAATATTACTGGAAGAAATGTAACTATTGCAATAATTGATACGGGTGTTGATTATACGCATCCAGCATTAGGAGGATGTTTTGGTAATGGCACTAATAACATCACTAATCTTAGTTGTCGAGTAGTTGATGGTTATGATTTTTATAATAATGACTCTGATCCAGTTGATGATCATAATCATGGTACTGAAGTTGCAGGAATAATTGCAGCTAATGGTGCAGTTATTGGTGTTGCTCCAGATGCATTAATTTATGCATTAAAGGTTTGTAATGCTGAAGGAAGTTCTTGTCCTACTTCAAATATTATTGAAGCCATAAATTGGGCTACAAATAATAGTCATTTTGCAAAAATAATTTCTTTATCGCTTGGAGGTTATGCTTCAGATACTGATGAGGGTAATACTGGTAAGGATCCATTATCTTTAGCCATTGATGAGGCAACTATTTTAGGTTCTACTGTAGTTATTAGTGCAGGTAATGATGGCTCTGGTGTATCTACTATAAATACTCCTGCTGCATCAAAAAATGCTATTACTGTTGGAGCAAGTGATGATAATGAAACGGCTAATGTTAATGATGATAGAATATGGGGTGGCAGTAGTCGAGGACCTTCTGCTTTTGGAAGACTGGATCCAGATATTGTAGCTCCAGGTGTTAGTATACAATCTACAACAAGATTTCAATCGCTTGCAGATATTGGTGTTGGTACAAGTTTTGCTGCTCCTTTTGTTAGTGGTGCTGCAGCATTATTGCTTGAACAGAATCCGAGTTTAACTCCGAGTCAAATACGCGCAATATTGATGCAATCAACTCAAAACATATCTGGTAAGGTTTTTGAAAAAGGCGCTGGTCAATTAGATGTAATGTCCGCATTATCAACTAAAATGTATGCATTAGTTAATTATACTAATCCCTATCATCAAAATGCTTTGAGTGATAGATGGGAATTTGTTATAACTCCGGGTTTTTCAAATTATGCTAATATCACTCTAATAAATAATAATAATTTTGATGTAGTTTTTAATTCATCAATCGACTCTATTGAAAATTTAGAAAATAATATAATATTAAATTCTTCGCAATTACAACTTCCAAATAATATTACAGTTTCTGCTAATTCTAACATGACATTTCAAGTGAATTTTACATTAAATAATTTTAGTGATAATTACGCTACAACTTATGGTGGAGTAATTGTTTTACCAGGATACGGGAATAATGGAACAGATAATATTACTAAAATGTTAAGAATTCCTGTTGTAGTAACTATTCCTATAATGAATCATGGTTATGTTAATAGAACGATGTTTAATTATGCGCCAGCTAATTCTAATGAAGATGTTTATTATTATTGTTATTACAATCCTAACTCTCGTAATGTGAGTTTCACATTAGATTGGTCAAATTCTAGTTACTGGATAAATTTGTATCTCTATAATTCTATAGGGGATTTTTATAATAATTCTAAAACTAGATATGTTAATACTCAAAATGTTCTTACAAATGAAACTGACAGTTTTAAATGGGTCAGAATTGATGGGTATCAAATTTTTGATGCTACTACTTTTACTTTGAATATTTCCGAACTTGCAAATCGCGCGCCAACATTTAATACTATTACTGCAATTGGTGGTGTTAATTCTAATGTTGCGAGTAGTTTCTTAGTTTATCGTCCAGATGATATTATATTAAATATTAGTTATATTGATTTAGATAATGAGTCAATAACGCTTTCTGTTAATGATTCGAGTTATACTTTGATTAATAATTGTAGTAGTGGATTTAATTCTAGCTGTTCAAGTAATTATTCTTCAGGCTATGCTACTTACACTAAAATCTATAATTCAAATATTACTAATGATTCTATTATTGTTACTCTGGAAGATCCTTATGGTAGCATTGTAACAAGAATTGTAAATATTACTTATATTAATCCTTTAATAATTGATTCTTATTTGCCAATAACTGTTAATAATAATATTTATAGAAATAGTTCTTTGACGTTTGTTGTTAATGTCAATGAATCAGTATTTGGCTCAAATCCTCAGACAATATATTATTCTTGGAATGTTGTAGGTAGAGTAAATAATACTTATAATGAAACTATGATTACAAATGATACTAGCGGATTATTTACTAGCAATTATTTATTTAATTCCTCATTATTTAATGCGTCAATATACAATGTGTCAGTATTAGTGTTCATTCCAAATGGCACATCACAAGGTGTTAATAAAACGCTTTCTTGGAATGTTTATGTGGATGAAAACGGTCCAATAATTAATATATCTAGTCCTCAAAATTCTAGTATTATGATTTATAACATTTCTAAAATTGATATAAATTATTCTCTTAGTGATGACTATTCCGCTATTAGTTCTTGTTATTATGATTTGAATTCTTCAACTAATGTATCAGGATTTATTGTAACAAATTATTCTTCACATGTTATTTTAACTTCTTGTGCTAACACTTCGTTATATTTAGCAAATGGTGAGCATCTAATAACAATATATTCAAATGATACTATGGGAAATATAGGTTATTTCACTATAAATTTCAGTGTTAATGATATTACTTCGCCGATTATTGTAATTAATTCTCCTACAGGTACATTATCTTACACTACAAGTGTGACGCTAAATGTTTCAACAAATGAAGCCGCAAGCTGTAAATTTGATGCAATGAATGTGGATTATGATTCTATGAATAGAACATTTTCTGATAATTACACTAATCATGTTGCTATTTATACTGTAAGTAATGGAAATTATAATTTATATATTAATTGTAAAGATGTATCTAATAATACTAATGATAATGCCTCAACACTATTAAGTTTTACTGTGGCTGAGGATTCGAGTCATTCTGGTGGTAGTAATAATAATCGTAATAGTGGAAGTTCTAGTGGTGGTGGCGGAAGTATCGGTAGTGGTAATGATACAGGTTTTGCTGCTGGCGGTCCAGGCAATAGTACTGGATTTGGAATGGGTAATTATGATGGTGATGCTCAGCAAAATATTACTATTACGCCATTGTCTGGCGTATATAATAATCTTATGTCTGGAAAAAATATTAGTATAAATAATACTGATGTTCCAATATCTAAAATAAGTCTTGATACCAAAGAATTAAGTGCGTTTAAGTTTTTTAATATAAGTATTAATAATACTATTAATGCCAGTAATAGTAATAATACTAATATTAGTAATAATAGTATGATTAACATTTCAAATTTAACAATTAGTATTATTAGAATTAATAATTTTGATATATTGTACGAAAATAGCTATAAAGATAGTTTGCCTTATGTATATATTTTAGTTAATATTTCTTATAATGTTCTCGAAGGCAATGTTTCACGTCATGTATCTGATTCCAAATTGAGTATTAGTGCATTATTTTATGTAGATAATTTATGGATTATAAACAACCATATTACTAAAGATGACGTATTATTATTCAAGTATAATGCTAATTCAAAATTATGGGTTAATTTATCTATGTTAGTTTCTAATTTACCTGAGAGTAATTTCGATAATAATATTAATAATACTAATATTGATAATGATTTTAATAATAGTAATAATGGTTCTAATACGGATAATAACACTTATTATTCTGCATCTAATCTTACTTCAGGAATGTATGTTATTGTAAAAAACACTTTTGATTCTGGTTTATCTTCTCAAAGTAAATCTAATAAGGATGATAAGTTAATTTCAAATAAAAGTAATGTTCCAAAGATCCATTCATCAAGTAAACAATTATCAAATACAGAAAAATTAATGAATTTTCAAAATGGTACTGCGAATATTTTAAATAAGGCTAAACAATTTATTACTGTGCTTGGCGTGTGGATTATTTTGTCTTTACTCGGAATAATCTTATTAATTTTGATAACTTTCTTATTCATTAATAATAGAATTGCCAAACATTATAAAGATCAATTAATAGAATCCAACACTATCGAGATAGATAAACTTGAAGAAATGAGTTCGAATAGTAAAAATAATAAAACTGGTAAAATTAAAAAATAATATATGATATGAGTATGAATGATTAATAAGAATTGATTTCGTAAGAAAGTTGTTGTTTAGGTTTTTTATTGTCGTAATTTCTAATAGACAAATATCTTAATCCTATGTGTGTTAATGCGCCTGCAATTCCCATAGGAATATCTTTTAAATCAGGTGTGCTGAAATAACCTTGCGTTTCTTCCATAATTACTATGGCAGAAGAAACCACTCCACTTATAAGGTTGAATGTTTTATGTTTTCCGTAGATATTTTCAGAAAATTTGCGAATAGGATTATTATTACTTAAATGGCCTTGCGACCAGTTGTATAGCATTTCACTTCCAAATGTTAAAGCAACATTTGCCCAAAATGCCATTAAATACCCGTTCATATAATCCCCGGTATTATTATAATAAAATTTTTGTAATTCGTCAGAGATAGGTAAATCTACTTTCGCAGTTCTTAGTGGTGCTTTTACCCATACATCTTCGATAGCTGCTAAAGCACCAACTATACTTTCCAAGCTATAATTTGGTTTATTGGTCATACTTATTAGTAAAGATGGAGGATATTTAAATGTTTCGTTTTTTAGTCTCTCAGGAGTAGTTACAAAAAGAAAGATTTATAAATAACAATTAATCACCTATAACTATGAATGAAGCACATTTTCAAGTACTAGGGTTTACTGCACCATTAGGACTATATACATTTCATGATGATGGTTATGTTAGTTCAATTAGTGATAAGAATATGCAACTTAATAATTTATATGGCTTAGACAATTCAGACTATGATATAAATAAAGATAAACGAACAATTGGTAGATGTTATTGGGTAGATTTTGATTTACATATCTTTTATCTTAAAAGGCCAACTAGAGCATCAGATATTCAAAACAGAAGTCATGAAGAAACGCATGTATTAGACCATATTGGGCAATTAGATGTCCTTACTGATAGATTAATGGAAGAACAATGTGTAAAAATAAATATGAAAGAAGTTGACGATAAAGAATTAAGAGCACAATTAGGTTCTTTATATGCGCTAAACTCTAGAGGTTTTGGTAATATGTGGGCATATTATAACTTAGGGTTAATATACGAACATGATACTTTTACAACAGCGAAAAAAATGTACAAACAAGCAAAGCAATCTCGAAAACGTTTTTTTATATTCTAGATTTCATGTCGTTTTTTTAAATTCATTAATGAATAAAATGATATAAAATTAATAATAAGCTATTTTTCCGACGGTAAATTGTCCCACATAAAATCGAAGAATTTTTTATATCCTTCTGCTAATTCTTTACTCTTTAACATGAATTGAAGCGGTTCTTCTTTAAGTTTTCCTGGGTTCACGCCTACAAATGTTACTACATAATCGCCGAAAATGTCAACTGCTGTCGATGATGAATATTTCTTTGGAAGAAACTTATATGGTTTTCCTACTAATTTTAATATTTCCGGTTTCTGTTCTTTTATTTCATAATCGAATATGTGATAAAATTTTATTCCTTTCTTTTTTCGTTCTTTGTCAAAATGTCTTAAGTAATGTTGTAGTCTAGGATCTAACCAATATGCTTTAGCTCCTATAAAATATACGTCTTTTCCTTCGTCTAGAATTGCTTGAAGATATAGTTTAAATCCTTCTATTCCTCGAAAAAATCTTGCTTCTTCTTTATTTTCTATTGATTTATATAATCCTTTCATCTGAGGTAAGACTTTATTTATCATCTGTTCCTTTTCTTTTAATATCTCTATTAATCTCTCAGGATTTGTTGCTACAAAATGTTTTTCGCCTCTAACTATTGATTCATTGATTAATCCTTTTTCTACTAGTTTTTTTATTTCATCATAAACTGTTCTTCTATGAATTTTCGCTTTAAGAGAAATTTGTTGTACGGAAGCTTCTCCTAATTCCAGAAGTGCTTCATATACTTTGGCTTCATTAGATATTAAACCAAATTTTATCAGGATTTCTTCGTACATGTTTTGTAGATATTTTTTGAGTTTATATAATTTGTGGTAATGGGGGATTATCCCCCACCATAATTTATATATTAATTAGTACTTACAGGTAGTTATGATGAAAAATAACCTTATTAACATAAATAATAATTTAGATTCAATTAAATTATCTCCTTTAGATAATTATTTAGAGATTATTAGAACTTCTTTTAATAATAACAATTATATTTGGATGGTTGTAGCTCAATTAAAGAATAATAAGATATTAATAGATGAAGTAAATTATAGTAGCGGGATAAGCGGGTATTATAAAAATCAAAAACGTAGACCTGGTAACGTTTTTAGATACGGAGTAGGTAATTTTCAGGTTTATGGTATAACAAAATTTTTGAATACTTTAGAAGATGCATTTAATACTCAGGATGTTAATGTCATATCTACTCTTATTACGAGTGATTTTAACTATTATTTATCCATAGATTTCTACAAAAATAAATTATATCCGCAATCGTATCTACAAGAATAATACAACTAAGAGGTCATATGATAACAACACAAAATATACCAAAAATATCTGTTGAAATGATGGGGTATAAAGATTATACGCCACAATATACTTTGAGATTTAAGAATGCTCGAGGCGAAATTATTAGTAAAAAAGAATATGATAACACTATGCTTAAAATACAAAAGGATATTCCTGATCCTGATAGTAGTTATACTTCGCAAATAATCTATGGTTTGCCTGTAAATAAATATGTTGCACTATCTTCAGGTGCAAGGATTAAAGTAGATGAAGGTTATCTTCGAAGAAATAAGGATAGTTGGGGTGGAGAATTATCTTTTATGTCCTATAAAACACCTTTGGAAGAGCTTAAACATTATACTGCGCGAGGAATAAATGAAAGTCGATTTGATTTTCATCATTATATTAGAACGGACTTTCATCAATATTTTCCAATAGATATTGTTCCAAAGAATGTTTTGACTGATATTTCTACGCGTCTTTCTAATCCTGAAGAAATTGCCTTAGCGAATGAAATAATTAAAGGCGGAATGCAGGATGTTATTCTTTATGTAGTATCAGGAGACTTAGGAAAAAAATATAATTTTAATACAATGATTATAAAATCTTATTATGATATAAATTTTGCAGGAAAAAATAGGGCAAGTCTCGAGCCTGTTCTTAATGCATTAGAATATGTTCCAATCAAGATGCAACATCTAAGTTATGATACTGATATTAAAAAATGGTGTCAAGAAATTAAAATGAATACTAATAAAATAAATACTTATCTGGAATATTGGACACTACATCCATAACAAATTTTGATGTAAAAAATTTTGTTGTATTGTATATAAAAATAACACATAGTATATTAAGTATATATATATTTAAAAAAATAAAAAGTATTTTCTTAATTTTTAAAGTTCTATTCTTTGCTCTCCAAATTGCAAGTGTTTAACATTATGTGCACTAATAATATCGTGTTGAATGTTTTGGAATTTTTCAGCAATTACAAGAACTTTAACTTCATCCTTTAAACTCTTACTATTTTCTTTTTTGCTTTTCCAAATAAAGCTATTTAGTTCTACAATGTCTTCCTTTGTTAATTGTGTATCTTCATGTATTTTCCATGTTTTTACAAATTCTTCAAAGTGTATGTCTTTATTGTGTAGTTCTTTGTATACTCTATATGTTATTAATGGTAATATTGGTGCGAGCATTTTTAATAATGCGTCCATTACATGATTTAGTGTAAATGTTGCAGCATTTTGTTGTTCTTTTGTAAATTCGTTGTTTTGATTATATGCTCTATTCTTTACTAATTCAATGTAGTGTGATGCAAATGTTTCCCAAATAAAATGTCTAATACTAACAGCTGGATTATGGAAATCATAATTTGGATATTGTTCATGACATTTCATTACAACTAAATTTGCTTCATTTAGCACCCATTTGTCAAGTTCCGTTAAATGTGGTTCTGCTTCTTGCATATTCGTAAATTCAGATTTTTTAAACATAGTTATGAATTTTGCAACATTCCATAATTTACTTATAGTTTTTCCGCATCCTTCAATTCTATCGTATGAACATCTAAAATCTGTTTTTTCTAAATTTCCTTCAAGAGCTGCCCATAATCTAAATGATTCTGCGCCAAATTTATTTAATACATCTTGAGGATCAATACCGTTACCAGCAGATTTTGACATTTTTTTACCATTCTCATCAACAATGTGGTAATTAATCCAAACATTATCAAAGATACAATGGCCAGTTAGTAAATAATCTTTTAACAAAGTATAATATAACCATGTTCTAGTAATTTCTTTTCCTTGAGGACGAAGTGAACATGTAGGATTGTTTTTGAAAAATTCTAAATCTCTTTCATATTTTAATATGTATAATGGACTTATTGATGAATCAAACCACGTATCAAATACTCTTTGTTCACCAACAAAACCTGATGAACCACATTGTGGGCATTCTTTTAACGGACAAGGTTCCATCCATGGTTTAAAGTATTTGCCCGTGCCTTTCTCAGGAATATATGCGTAGTTGCAATCTTGACAATACCATAATGGTATTTCTGTTGCATAAAATCTTCTTCTAGAAATTGGCCAATCAATACTTACGCTATTAATCCAATCAATTAATATTTTTCTTGAATCTTCAGAATAGAAATTTGGTTTTTTTGCAATTTCAAGCATTTCTTTTCTAAAGTCTAGTTGTTTTAAGTAGAATTCTTTCATACCAATAAATTCTATTGGATCTTTACTTCTTTCACATATTGGTGTTCTATGTTTTATTTTAGTTTGTTTTACAACTAAGTTTTGTTTCATTAATTCCATAACAATTGCTTTTTGTGCTTCTTTTGCAGGCATTCCTTTAAATATTCCTGCATGTTCATTCATTGTACCATCTTTATTTATTGCAATTGTTGGTTTAAGTCCATTATCTCTAAAAAATCTAATATCTGTAACATCACCAAAACTACACATCATCATTAGGCCAGTTCCTTTATCCATTTGTGCAACAGGATCAGCTTTTATTGGAACAACTTTGTTAAAAAATGGTGTAATAGCATTTTTTCCTTCTAAATATTTATATCTTTCATCAAGTGGATTGTAACAAATCATTTCGCAAGTACATATTAATTCAGGTCTTGTTGTACCGATGATTATATCTTCGCCAGTTTCCTTTATTTTGAATTTGATATCGTTAAAGAATGATGATAATTCAGCATAATCTATTTCTGAATCAGCAATAGTTGTCTGACAGCCAGGACACCAATTATTTGTTCTATCATCTTCATATATTAATCCTTTATTCCATAATTCTATGAATGTGTCTTGTGTTAATGATCTATACTCCGGGCTATCAGTTTCATATATTGCGCCTATTTCATTACTTTTTTCCCAAGAATTAAATCCAATTCCCAGTCTTAAGAATGAATTGACTGATTCAAGTGAACATTCCTCGAGCATTTGATTACATTTTTCTATGAAAACCGATCTCTCAGTATTAGTTAGTTTTATTCCATAACGTTTTTCTGCAGCCATTTCAATTGGAAGTCCATTTCTATCAAGGCCCAAAGGAAATAATATTTCGTGGCCCTTCATTCTATTAAATCTTGCAAACATATCCATAAATACGTATGTTGTTGCTTGACCAATATGTATTGGTGTGTTAATATATGGTGGAGGAGTATCTATAGAATATACTTTCTTTTTAGAATCTTTATTAAATTTATATCGCTTGGTGTCTTTCCATTCAGTATAAATTTCTTGCTCAATCTCTTTAGTCCAGTTCTTTTCAGATAAAACCATTTTTTAGCTCCATACATTTCAGACATAATGTGATTATAATGCCCATAGTATATTATATTAGTTGAAATTAGATGATGATATTTAAAGGTTGCTTTTTTTATTATTGGAGATTAAAAGACTTTTAGAATTACTATATTATGATTCTAGATTTTCTTATAGATTTCTATTCCGTATATTATATTACTTACTTCGTTAATAACTTTTTTAAAATCAGTTTCAGTAAATTTTGTAGCATCAATAAACGTATTATTAACTAAATCTGCTAATTCATTTAATCTATTTATTTTTTGACTATTTTCTGGTGTAATAACATTATCATATGTTTCAGGCGGATATACTTGTTCGTATTTTCGTATTGGATATTCTTTAATACTATTTATGACGTAATTATGGCCTTTCTTTAGCCATACTGTTTTTGCATTATATTCATTCCAATAATCTGAACTTATACCAGTTTTGCTATTTATTTGAGGAACGTCCATAGCTTAAGAATGGCATAATACTTTTTAAATCTTTTGTTATGTGCTATTCTATAGTAGTAAGATTTATAATTCTATGAGTTTTCACGTTATTATACTTAGCTGCTTAAAGCTTTCAGATTTAGAGTTATTGAGAGTCAATATATTATGGTTAAACAAAATAATAGTTATTCGGGAATTGGAATTAATAATCAAACTTACGTAGATGCATACATACGTAATGTTGAAGAATTCAGACGAAGTATTGAAAATTCTTTACTGCCGATAGTAAGCTTTTTTATTGCAAAAAATGAACAATTAGAACCTAAATCTAAATTAATTATGCCTGTTAGTGTTCTAGCTGATAATAAAAGATATTTACAATCATTAGGAAAAGAATATTTTAAGCGAGACTTTGATTTTATTGCAAGCGATACAGAACGATTAAAAATATATGATGTTATATCTAATGTAATTTATAGAGTTAAAAAAACTTATCAATATGGTTATTGTGATTTTATGGATGCGTTATTCAAGTATCCGGAATTATTGAATTATATAACTCTGCCAGCTCATATAGTACGTAACGCAAAAAGAAATGTTGTTGATTATAATCACGCTTTACCGAAAATAATTGAAGATGCTCCTAATATTTATCCACATGAAGAAAAAAAAGTAAATTTTACTAAATCTGCGAGTACTTCAAGTACTTTATTTGACAAAGTATCTTCGGATGGAATGTTAACAAAACCTGTTTTTGATGTAGCAGTTCATAATAAATTTCCAACCCCTATACACTTATACGCATATGTACTTTCTGATATAAAAAAATCTGTGGATTTTGAAATTCTAAAATTATATGATTATTTATGTGAAAACGAGAATTTAACTATTCATAGTAATAAATTGATTAAGATATATGAGGAATTAAAATATATTGGTGAAGTAGAATATACTAAAGTTCCATTTAAAACAAAAGTTTTGCCAGCTAATGATTTAACTAAGATGACTGTAGAAGATATTTGTTTAGATGAACTTTCGGCAAATATTTCGAGAGGAATAGATGCAAAAGTTTTACTTGGAAAAGATTTGATTGCTTTTATGAATCATCCTGAAGGAAAAGAATTACAAGAAGTCTTTGGTAAAGGTTATTATCCAGAATTACAAGCCTTAGTACATCAGTATAAGCGATAATTAATAGAAATTCTATTTATGATAAAAAATCATTGATCCATAATTCTTAGAATTTTGCTTCTATATGCGGGTAGATTGTATAAATTTTTAGTTGTTAATCTATTTTTCATTAATGCTGTTATTCCTTTATTAAAATCTTTATCAAGTATGGGTTTTACGAGTATTGCTCCTAAACCGTACATAGTGTTATTATAACCATCTTTAATAAATATTTGGAAATCATTATCAGTTAGTGTTTTTGCTAATTCAGTCAATTCTCCTTTGTAAGCCATATAATCTGCAATTCCTTCTTCTACTAAATTAAAACGCATATATTCTAAATTATTCGCATATTGGAATGTAGTTGTATCTTTTTTTTCTTCACGGAATATGCTTTCACCCACTATTTTTTTGGCTAAATCATAATAAAATGCATGTGAAGCTTCATGTTTTATATAATAATGAATGTCTTTTATTAATTCTTCTTTAATATCTTTGGCACCTATTTTATGATAGTTAGCGTATTTTTCAAATAATTTCTTTGTTTCGGCAGCATAGAAATATATTATATCTTTTTTAGGTCTATATATTGCTCCATCACAATAAAAATAGCTTGTGGAATCATTTTGGACATTAACTTCATATCTAGGAATATCTCGTTTTATTTTGTAATGGGAGTATATTTCTTTTACATCTCTTTCATAATTTTCTTTAACGACTGAATCAATAAAATTGTTGTATTCATCGATACCTTTCCACGGGCCAAGTATTTTTTTAGCAGGCTCACGTATTTCATAATTTCTTAATACTACTACCTTACTTATATTATTAATTTCAGTGTCGGCATTTTTATTACTCGAACAAGAAATATTAAATCCAATTATTGTAGCTAGAATTATATTTATGAGTGTATTACTTCGTGCAAATAATCTGGTCATTTTTATTTTTAAAATACTACTTTTATTTATCCAACGAATTATTCTTTATTTAGGGGGAGATATATAAATGTTTTCATTATAAAATAACAATAATTATAAGAAAAATGATTAATTAATTATTTTATAATTATTACATTTAATTTTATTATGCATATCTACTTCATAAAATAATAGCTAAGTAATCTTACACCCGAGCCAGTTGCATATTTTTGATTATATTCTTTTTCTTCTGTGATAAATGCTGTTCCTGCAATATCAAGATGCGCCCATTTTGTTTTATCAATAAATTTACTTAAGAATACTGCGGCTGTAATTGTTCCTGCGGCTTTTGGTTGTCTAGACATATTTTTTAAATCAGATATATCTCCATTCATTAAATCTTGATATTCTTCGTAAAATGGCAAAGGCCATACTCTATCATAACTTAAATTTCCTGTATCAACTAAGTCTTTTGATAATACTTCATTATTACTTACTATTGCGCTTGCATAATATCCTAGTGCGATAACACATGCGCCCGTAAGTGTTGCTAAATCTATTATTATTTCTGGAGAATAATTTTTTTCAGTATAAGCGATTGCGTCAGCGAGTATTAATCTTCCTTCAGCATCAGTATTTGCAATTTCTATGGTTTTTCCATTATATGCTCGAACTATATCTCCTGGTTTTTGAGAATCTCCATCAACCATATTTTCGCATGCTGGAATTACTCCAATGATATTTTTTTTAACATTTAATTCGCTTATCGCTTTTAATGTTCCAATTACTGCTGCGCCTCCAGCCATATCGCATTTCATATCCACGAAATTTCCTGCAGGTTTAATATCGTAGCCTCCTGCATCAAATGTTAATCCTTTGCCAATAATTGCAATTGGTTTTTCTTTTGCTACTGAACCAGTATATTGTATAATTATTAATTTAGGAGCCTGAATGCTTGCACGTGTAACGCCAAGCAATGCATTTAATCCTGCTTTTTCCATGTCTTTCTTTTCAAGTATAGTAATTTTTATTTTAGGGTTTTTACTAAATAATTGTTTAACTATTTTTTCAAGATAAGTAGGTGTTACAACATTTGATGGTTCATTAACAAGATCTTTTGCAAGATTTGTCGCATTAGCAATAGTTTTACCTTCTATAATTCCGGAGATAAATTCTTTACTTTCAGAGAATTGTATGGATATTTTTTCTATTTTTGTATCTGTTTTTTTAGTTAAATACTTGTCAAATTTGTAATCTGAGAGTATTAATCCTTCAGCTGCAAGTCTTGCAAGCTCTTTATCTGTGAATTTATTTTCCTTTTTTATTAAATCTAAGATATTTGTTGTTGCACTCTTATATTTACCTTTATTTAATATTTGAACAATTTTACTCATTGCACGTCTAACATTATCTGCTTTCAATTCTGCTTTTTCACCCAAACTTATAATCATTATTTGTTCATATGTAGAATTATTTATCTTAGTCAAATATGTTTTTCCTAAATCTGTTTCTAGTCTTTTATTTTTTATTGCGAGAGTTAGTTCTTGCGCTAAATGTGGATTATATTGATTGTATAATTCTTTATCTTCTTCGAATAATCCCAGTACTAGCATTTCGCAAGTTGTATCAAGTTGTTCTTTTATTTGTATATTCATATTCTCCCTCAATAATTAACTATTTTATGATTTTCATAATTTCTTTATGCATTTTTGGATTTGCTGTAATGATTTCTGTTACATCACTTAATGACCATTCTTTTCCATCAAAATTTGTAACTTTACAGCCAGCTTCTTTTAATATAATATATGGTGCTGCAACATCCCAAATTCCTCCTCCGAAATTTGGATTAAAGTACCAATCCGAACGAGCACTTGCAACAAGCATCATATTATATGCTCCTGAACCATATTCTGTTAGTCTCCAATGATGAATATCTGAGCTTTCGCTAAATTTTCTGATTTGTTCTTTCTTTACTCCTTGAAGTGTAATACTTCCCGATCCTCTACTACG
>CAVZPN010000058.1:0-36941 GCA_963777125.1 uncultured archaeon
ACATACGCATCGCTCAGTCGAGCATCATCACCACCGATAGCAGCATCGCCGTCGGGTTGGCAATACCGCGCCCCGCAATGTCCGGTGCTGAACCGTGCGCCGGCTGAAACAATGCATGCTTTTCGCCGATGTCTGCAGACGGCGCCATGCCCATGCCGCCGACCAGCGCTGCACCAAGATCGGACAGGATGTCGCCGAACAGGTTTTCGGTGACCAGCACGTCATAGGCCCAGGGCTTCATCACCAGATTGAGCGCCATCGCGTCTACATAAACCGATTCGGCCCGGATATCCGGATAAGCCGCAGCACGTTCCTCAAATATCCGGCGGAAATAGGCCATGGAACCCAGTACGTTGGCCTTGTCGATGCAGGTTCAGGCTCTGTGCAATGCGGCGTATCGCCTCCAGTGTGGTGATGCCGTACTTCTCGATCGTCAGGTAGCAGTGTTCGCCGGAACCGCAGGGAAGATAGGATGGGATCTCTTCGACAATGAAGTCCCCGGGGGTTTCCTTGATTGTTCCTCCGGTACCGGGAACGGTGCCGGTCAGATAAGGGTGCATCAGATTCATCCTTTCATCCGCATCATCCCGGACACGGCGCCACTGACAAAGGCCAGAAGCCAGCAGCTGTAGATCGTCAGGCTGACGCGATGAAAGAGCACGTTGACAGCTTCTGCACGATGCAGCAGTACGGCAGTCAACGCCAGCAGGAAATGAAAGCCCATTCCTGCCAGTGAGGCTATGCCGGTGATATTGTGCCATTCCGGTGCTTTGCCGTACATCCGGGCGACCAGATTCATCTGATGAGTACCCAGAAAATCAAAAACGAGACCGGTTCCGCGCGCTCAGTTCGACGCCCACCCACTGGCCGAAACGACGGCGAACCGCGACGAATGTCGACCGCCACGTCGAAGGCCGAACCCTGCACCACGCGTACCAGCTTGCCCTGCGGGTGCGGTGGCAACTGGTAGTGCAGGCCGCGCAGCACCCCGGCGCGTGAGCAGGAGTGGTTGTCCTGCACGAAGGCCCGGGGCGGCGGCAGGCCCAGCGCGACCAGGCCCTGCTCGAAACGCGCCTCGTTCCAGCTCTCCAGAAACCAGCCTCGCTCGTCGGCAAACACGGCCGGCTCGACGATCACCACGCCGGGCAGCCGGGTCGGCAGCAGTTTCATCGGATCACCTTCTCCGAAAGCACCTGCATCAGGTACTGGCCATAGCCGTTCTTGAGCATCGGCCGGGCCTGCGCTTCAAGGTCGTCAGCGCTGATCCAGCCCGAGCGGTAGGCGATCTCCTCGGGGCAGGCGACCTTCAGGCCCTGCCGTTTTTCGAGCGTGGCGATGAACTGGCTGGCTTCGAGCAGGCTGTCGTGGGTGCCGGTGTCGAGCCAGGCGTAGCCGCGGCCCATGATCTCGCACGTCGAGCTGCCGCTGCTCCAGATAGCGCGCGTTGACGTCGGTGATCTCGAGCTCGCCGCGTGCGCTGAGGCTTGATGTCGGCGGCGATGTCGCACACCTGGTTGTCGTAGAAGTACAGCCCGGTGACCGCGTAGTTGCTCTTGGGCTGGCGCGGCTTTTCGGCGATGCTGATGGCGCGCCGCTGCTCGTCGAATTCGACCACGCCATAGCGTTCGGGATCATGCACGTGGTAGGCGAATACCGAGGCGCCCGTGACGCGGTCATGGGCCCTGCGCAGCAGCGACTGGAAGTCGTGGCCATAGAAAATGTTGTCGCCCAGAACCAGCGCGCTGGGTGCGTCGCCGATGAACGATCGGCCCAGGATGAAGGCCTGGGCCAGACCGTCGGGGCTGGGCTGCACGCAGTAGCGCAGGTTCATGCCCCAGCGGCTGCCGTCGCCCAGCAGGGCCTGGAAGCGCGGCGTGTCCTGCGGCGTGCTGATCACCAGCACGTCGCGCATGCCGGCCAGCATCAGCGTGCTCAAGCGGGTAGTAGACCATCGGCTTGTCGTACACCGGCAGCAGTTGTTTGCTCATCGCCAGCGTGGCCGGGTGCAGCCGAGTGCCGGAGCCCCCGGCCAGAATGATGCCTTTGCGGTTCATGGGGAGGGTGTTCCGTCGATCGATGTTCACAGCGTCCAGCACTTCGTGCAGCATGCGCTCGACGCCGGTCTGCCAGTGCGGCAGGTGCTGTTCAATTTCCTTATCATTTTTATCCCCTAAATATTTCTTGAATAACATTATATAGGCATATGTGTTAATTTAAAATATTCTTTGGATCTAATAAATCTGATTTCCCTAATTGAAGAAAACTTGTTTCTAAGTTTATTAATTATATCTTGATACTGCTTTGTATCTATAACCTCTAAATCGAACTCGACATCATAACCACCAACTGTCCAAATTATTGCAGTCGTTTCCTTTAAGGTTAAAATTTCTTTTAGTATTTTTTCTTTTTCAGAATAATTATCTAATGTCATCTTTATACCATAATAATCTCTCCCTAACTCCATGACATAGATATTAGATCTATACCCTAAAATAACCTTCTTTTCTTCTAATTTCTTCATACGTTGATAAACAAGCATACTACTTAATTTTAATTTGGACGCAATATTAATTAATTTTATACGAGCATTATCAGAAAGCAATTCTAAAATATTCCTATCTATATCATCTAAATCCACACACTCTTTATTAAAATCCATCTTTTTCAACAAAGGCGGAGCATCATTAAGAATATAATATCTTGGAAACTCCTGATATTTTAAAATTTGAGAAATCAATTCATCTTTAATGTTTCTTCGAAATTTCTTTTTTAATTGTTCATAAAACATATAAAAATCTAGATTTGATTTTACTAAACATGTAAAAGCTAAATCCCACTCTCCCTCATTTACTCCAATCACCCAAACCATCCTTTCTTGTTTAAGATCATAAATAAATTCTGAAAATGATTTTTCATCAATATTCACAAGCCTAAGCAATATTCTATATTGAATATAACCTAATCGTTGAAAATCGATTATGGTTCTATATCCTTGAATTATACCTTTTTCTTCAAATCTTAATATTCTATAGGCAATAGCATCTTTAGATAAACCAATTTTTCTTGCTAATTGCTGATTCGACTGGCGACAATTCTTATCCAGTTCACTTAACAATTTTTTGTCTTTCAAATCAAATTTCGAAGCCATATTAAGCATAAATAAAATTAAGTATATAAATATTTTTATTTTGGATTAGAATAGTATAATAAGTTTATTATATATAAAACATATTCATAACTACTGGTGAATCACAAATGAATAATAAATATGATACCTTAGCAAGAAAATATCGAACAAAGAATTTAGAAAATAACATAGAGTTAGATAATTTACTAATTGAAATATTACATAGTTCAGAAATCAAAAAAATAGCACCAATATACGGTATGGTTGATCGCCCAGAACCACTATTATATTTAGGTAATAAAGAACACTTAGAAGATATGATGAAAGCTAACTTCGATGAAAGTGAGAGAGAAATCTCCCAAATTCGTATTGAAAAAATATACCTATATTTAAGGTCAACAAATTACGATAGATTATGTATTGAAAAAATTAGTGAATATTATTATGGCGGACACGGATCTTACAAGTATTTAACAATAGATGAAAATTCAAATCCACAACAAATAAGACAATTTGCAGCAACACTAAATCATTCACACATAATCGAAGGCGGATTTAGCTATAATAAAGAGCTAAAAACACTCACAGATCATAAAGGAAATAATATAAAAGACTTTAATTTACAGAACTTACAAATATGCTTAGATGAATATTTAATCAAACCATCAATAGAAAATGAAGTATTCAATCATCGAAATAAATAATACTCGAAGATGGCTTCGTAATCGAATAAGAAAACATATGTACAAACCGTAATAAACCAAACAAGAAAAGTCCCGCTAAGAAAAAAACTAAATAAAGAATAAAAGAATAATTAAAAAAGAAATTATAAAATCAGTATCTACCTAATCCTTATCGCGTCAAGATTTCTTGGAGCAACAGTTTCTATCTTAAACTGATTATGTATTGAACTTGCAAGATTTAGACATCTTGAGTTTTCTCCGTGATTAATTATTATTTTTTTAGGTCTAGGACTGCATCTTGCAACAAAATTCATAAGTTCTTTTCTATCACTGTGTCCTGAAATTTCAAGCTTAAATATTTCCATATTTACTTTAACCATTTCAGTTTGTTGACCGTTTTTAAACATGAATTCTCTTTCGCCTCTTTGAACTCTAGCTCCCATTGAACCTTCAGCCTGATAAGATGAAAATACTAAACAATTTTTAGGATTGCTTGCAAGTGCCTTAAAGTATTGAACACTTGGACCTCCAACTAACATTCCTGAAGTTGCAAGTATTACACATGCTCCGGTTTCTTCAATTATTTGTAATCTCTCTTTCTGACTACCGACTCTTTTTAAATTTGGCATTAAGAAAGGATTATTGTCTTTTGCAAATATTTGTTGTCTTACTTCGTTATTCAAAAATTCTGGATATGCAGTATGTATTGCAGTAATATCCCATATCATTCCGTCAATATAAATCGGAATTTCTGGAATCTTCTTTTCTCTACTTAATCGTTCAAGTAATACTATTATTTCTTGAGCTCTTCCAGAACCTAATACTGGAATTAGAACTTTTCCATCACGTTTAATTGTCTCACTAATACTTTGACCAAGCATCTCATCAGCTTCAAGTGCTGGGGGCAGAATATTATCCTTACCACCATAAGTTGATTCAAGCATTAATGTTTCTAATCGCGGAAATTGTGTAACTGATGGACTTAACATTGAAGTTTTAGCATATTTTACATCAGCACCATATAATAAATTGTGTAAGCCATTACCAATATGTAAATGTACCATTGCACTACCTAAAATATGTCCTGCATTGTATAATGTTATTCTAATATCTGGCGTTACATCTGCAACTTCATCATATTCTAATGTAATAGTATGTTTTACCATTTCACGAACATCATCACTATTGTATATTGGCTCTTTTCCATCTTCACGCTGTATTTTTACAAAATCTAATTGTAAAAGTGCCATTACGTCTCTTGTTGGAGCAGTACAATATACTGGTCCTCTGTAACCGAACTTAAATAAGTAAGGTACAAGTGCACTATGATCAAGATGTGAATGAGAAATTATTACTGCATCAAGTTGCGAAATATTAAACTCTGGAGCTTCCATGTATGGATACATTGTTTCTTGAGTATCAGCACCCATATTCATTCCACAATCAAGTAATATTCTTGATTCAGGTGTTTGAAGTAATATACATGATCTTCCAACTTCTCTGCCGCTTCCAAGATAAGTAAGTCTTACCCATTCTTCTTTCTTTTGTCTTCGAAGCCAACCATTATATATTCTCTCACCAGTCTTATGTAAGAATTTTCTTCTATAATCGTTATTTTGATACAATACTTCTCTGATGTTTTCTATTAATTGTGACTTTATTGCCGGAGTTCTTCTAATTATTGGTACCCAGAATGTTTTCTTTTTTATATCTTGAAGTATCTCTCCATCTCTACCTATTGCAACTCCTGGTTTTTCACATTCAATATATGCAATTGATCTTTGAGCATCAAAAATTATACTTCCAAGCTTTGCTTCTTCAGGAATTACTTTTCTTATTGCCTTTTCAGCCTTTTCAACATCAACACAAATACTTGGATCAGGTCTTAATTCA
Organism: uncultured archaeon; assembly: GCA_963777125.1. Classification (GTDB taxonomy): domain Archaea; phylum Nanobdellota; class Nanobdellia; order Woesearchaeales; family UBA9642; genus UBA9642. Next base: position 5,704 of record CAVZPN010000058.1, read on the forward strand.
ATACGCTTCTTAATAACATCAACAATTCCTTTAATTATACCACCATTATCTAGATAAAAATCTTTCTTTTTGGTATATAGTACAATATTTGCACCTTCAAAATTTACATCACTAATTTTACCTTCTGGTATTGCCTTTAAAATTTCTTTAACAATTTCACTATTAGCCATTTTATTATTCACCTATATTATAATTTATACATATTGAAAATAATTATTAAAAAATTGACGTGAGATACTTTTTATTCCTAAGACGATAAATACTAATTAATTACCAAATAATATAAAACCCCGAATTAATTTTAAAAAATAAATATACTAAAAAAAATTAAGATTATTAATTATGCAACAGCTCCAGAAACTTTCTTAGTTACACTTTTTTTCATTCCTGTTTTTGTAATAACTAATACATCAATACCATTTCCTGAACCAGAATCACGTTGTATTGCTGAAGTTATAGCCTTAACCGCTAAATCTTCTCCTTCTTTAACATTAATTGTGTCCTTATAGGAATTTTCAAGTATACCATATACTAATATACTTCCAGATCCAGTACTAACGTAATCTTTAACATCAAGCATACAGCCATCAATATCTACTTCATATATTTTTGAACCAGTATTATCAAAGCCTGCAACTAATAAGTGCGCCATACTTGGAAAGTATTGTCTTGCATTATCATAACATATTCTTGCAGCAAAATTAGCTGCTTCCTTAACATTAACAATTCTTCCAGTTTTAATAGCCTTTAATTTTAATTCTGCTCTAAATAATTTAACAAACATTTGAATATCACTAACTGAGCCAGCTGTTGTTACAGCAATATTCTCATTTATTACAACAACTTTTTCAACATCTTTTCTTGCAATAAAGTGTCCAGCTGTTGCTCTGTTATCTGCTGCAAGTATTGCACCATCTTTACAGACTAATCCTAATGTTGTTGTTCCTGTTTTAATTTGTTCCATTTAATCACCTTAAATTTAAACAATTTTATATATCAAAAATATTAATTTAATATTATTTTAAAGTTATATTGCTATAAAAAAATTGGACATTATAAGTATATGATATAAGTATAAAATTTTATACTAACAGTTTTTACGTACTCTTTGTTTACGCCCCATTGACATCATTATCACATTCTTAGAATGATTTCTCTTAATTAACAGTAAATCCCGATGGTTTATAAATATTATGTTTTAGATTGAAATAATCATAAATAGTCATAAATTAATAGAATTTTCTAAATAAATCACTAGATTTATAAAATATATAATAACCACATCAATAGATAATAATGCCGTAATAAATAATAAGCATATTAAAAATAATAATTTTCATTGACAACACGCCGCGGTGGCACAATCTGGTACTGCGCCAGACTGGAAATCTGGTTCCGCAAGGTTTCCCGGTTCAAATCCGGGCCGCGGCGAATTTTATTATTATATTTAACGAAATCTATTCATTATACACTTTTTTAAAATACTCTAAACCTAGAGAACAATATGAATAATTTAAAAAATAATATTTGGAAATATTTTATCTATTCTTTCAGTCAAAGACGTCATTTTCTACCAATACTATCAATATTTTTTTTAACATTACCAGATACTACTGCTAAACAAATTGGCTTTTATACAGGACTAGGGTTCATAATGTCTTTTGTTTTTGAAATTCCTAGTAGTTATTTTGCTGATAGAATAGGACACAAACCAACGCTCATTCTTGCTAAAATATTTATGATAGTATCAACTATAATGTTTATCATAGCAAAAAATTTCTGGTATTTTGCAATAGGTTCAGGACTATTATCTTTATCATTTGCATTTAGCGGCGGTGTTGGCTCAGCATTTATGCATGATACCATACGCGCAATTAAAAGAGAAAAAGAATATACTAAAATCATGAGTAAAATTAGCGCATATGTTTCTTTATTAAGTGGAATACTAATAATCCTTTTACCACTATTAACCATAAAATCAATGTTACTTCCGTTTAAAATCTGTCTAATAATTGATATAATTGGACTTATTGCAGTTATTATATTATTACAACCACCGCAAGAAAAAGATACTGTATCAAATTCTTTTAAAGAAATAATACAAATTATAAAAAAAGCTGCAAAACCAGGTTTTTATACATTAGCAGTATTTACAGGTGCTATCACTGGCTTTATGGTGGCAGATGGCGCATATCGTTATGTATACTTACAATCATTAGGTTATCCTATAATATTTATTGGTGCTGTCATGGGACTATCAAGATTCGTATGGTTTATTATAGCACATAATATTCATTATTTAGAAAAAATTCCTTTACGCAATATTATGCTTATAGAAGTATTTTTATTCCCATTAACATATTTGCTTGTAGCATTTTTTGATAATCCTTACATTGTTGGATTATTTTTTTCTGTTGTTATTGGATATTTGTGGGCAAGAGATCAATTATATACTACAGAATTTATAAATAAATACATTATAAATAAAAAATACAAAGCTACAATGCTATCTTTGACAACACAAATAGATTACGTATTTCAAATGATAATCTCATTTGGTGTCGCATTTATAATGGAAAAATCATTTAAACTGGGCTTTTTTGTTCTTGGCATAGCATTATTTGTAATATTATTAACAGCATATCTGAATATGCCTAAAGAACATCAAGTACTAACTAAGCCAAACATTTGATTAAAATATTATTCGAACACTATTGAGATAACTTATTTACGTTCTATCAATTCTTGCAATGCATTATATGCTCTTATGACGTCTTTCTTTTTTACTATAAATATCAATTCAGTCATTGTAGAAATATTCTCATAGATATTTACATTCTCCCATAACAATTTTCTTGTCGCTTTGTAGAGTATTCCTGGAGTGTATAAGAATTCTTTAGAAAAACTCATTGATAATGATACTAAATCTTTTTCTACATTTATTATTTCATCTTTACTAAATAAGGATCTTATTTTTGCTTCGTGTTTTTGATTAATTACTATTGTTATTTCATAATCTCCTTGAATAATATTTAACATTTCACCTTTTCTATAATCGACTAAATCGAATATTTTCTTAAACTTATTCATAAATGTTGGAGTTTTTGCAAGAGTAATATCAATCATTCCTGTTTTTATTATAAGTTCAGTATTAAGTGCAACAGGAATATTTATTTTATCTTTTGCAATTATTGATTCACTATATCTTCGAAGTGCCATAACAATTGCAGAATCTTTTACAAAATAGCCTAATTCTTTTTCTATTGCAGGCTTTAGATACTCTGCAAGATTTGCATAATTAATAAGATTATGCGACATTGCTTCATATAACATCGGATTTTGTGAAATCAAACTTTTTACTATGTGACTAATATTAACCATCATTTTAGATGAAATAACATATTTATATATTTAGTGTTATTATAATAACATTATGTTATTATAGTTCATTGATATTTCTTATAGAAAACTTTGCAAAATTCGCTTCGCATTATTGTCGGCTCGCATTTCGATATAAATTTCGAAGAAAGCTCCTCTCTTGCAATCTCCGTCGCTTTACAAATATATAATTTATGATGCTCGCAAATAGACAATAACCATTTATGCAAAGTTCTCTGTAATTATTGAGTGATTGATAAGATCATTGGAGTTAAAATGAATAAAGAAATTATAATTCGTGGAACATATACTGCATTAATTACACCTTTCAAAAATAATAATGTAGATTACGATGGATTAAGACAAAATATTAGATATCAAATAGAAAACAAAATTACAGGCGTTGTATCTCTTGGCACAACTGGCGAAACTCCAACTCTTTCAAGAGAAGAACAAGATGAAATAATAAAAGTTACAGCAGAAGAGACAAAAGGCAAAATTCAATTAATTGTTGGATGTGGAACTAACGATACAAGAGAAACAGTTGAAAATGTTTTACGTGCAAAAGAATTAGGAGCTGATGCAGCACTAGTTGTAACACCTTACTACAATAAACCAACTAATGAAGGAATATTTTTACATTACAAATCAATAATTGAAAATGTTAATCTTCCAATAATATTATACAATATTTCTTGTCGTACAGGAAAAAACATGGATTACGCATTAGTAAAAAGACTTGCTGGACTTGAAAACATTGTTGCAATAAAAGAAGCTTCTGGAAATATGGAACAAATTACAGACGTAATCTATCACATCAAAAAAGAATATCCTAATTTTACCGTACTTAGTGGTGATGATGCATTAACACTCCCAATAATAGCATTAGGCGGAGATGGAGTTATTTCCGTTGTGAGTAACTTAATGCCCAAAAATATTGTTACAATGGTGAATAGCGCATTAAATGAAGATTTTATTACTGCAAGAAAAATTCATTACGAATTATTACCAATATTTAGAGGAGCATTTATTGAAACTAATCCTATACCAATAAAAGAAGCTATGACTATGTGTAATATGCCAGCAGGTAATTTACGATTACCATTATGTGAATTAATGCCTGAAAATAAAGAGAAATTAAAATCAATACTTGTACAATTAAAATTAGTATAAAATTCAACTTAAAAACAATTTTAAAAAATAAAAATAATAGAGGAATTAATATGAAAAATACAAATAAAAAATATAATGTTGGAATTTTGGGAGCAACTGGTGTTGTCGGTAATGAATTAATATCTGTTCTTCATGATAGAAATTTTCCTGTTTCGGAACTATCTTTATTTGCCTCAGACAGATCTGCGGGAAAAACAATAAACACCTGGATAGGAGATATTGATGTTCAAAATGCTAATGCAATAGATTATTCCGAATATGATTTTGTATTTAATGCAATTGGTGGAGATTGGCCAAAAGAAAATTTACCTAGAGCCAAAGGTACTGATTGCATAATTATTGATAATTCATCAACATTTAGATACGATCCTGCTATTCCATTAATCATTCCAGAAATTAATGGAAACCAAATTGGTAATTCTAAACTTATTGCAAATCCTAATTGTACAACAGCAATTGTTGCAATACCATTACATTATATAGATACTAATTATGGTTTAAAAAAAGTGATTATATCAACATATCAAGCAGCAAGTGGTGCTGGAAACAATGCAATGGAAGAATTACTTGAGGGCACACGAAATTATCTTGATGGCAAAGAGCATGTCAACAAAATATTTGCTCACCCATTACCGTTTAATCTAATACCGCAAATTGATACATTTCAAGAAAATGGTTATACTCGCGAAGAAATGAAAGTTGTTTGGGAATTAAGAAAAATATTCTCTGAAGATTATCTAAATATATCTTGTACGTGCGTAAGAATTCCAACACTTAGAGTACATTCTGAAAGCGTTACTATCGAAACAATAAATCCAATATATGCAGATTTATTACGTCAAGAACTAAGAGAAGTTAAAGGAATAAAAGTTTGTGATGATATTACTCAAAAATTATACCCAATGCCACTAACTGCAACAAATTCTTATGATGTAGAAGTTGGACGCGTAAGGCAAAGTTTAATATTTAAAAATTACGGCATAGACTTTTTTGTCTCAGGAGACCAACTCTTAAAAGGTGCCGCATTAAATGCAATACAAATTGCAGAATATATTATCAATAAATAGAATAATATAAAAAAAAGAAAATAAATTTTTTAATTTTTATTTTACTATTACATCTTCAAGTCGCATCCCGTATGCTTTATCTACATATTCTTCTACCATTCGATGCGTATTAAAAAAAGAAGCATTCTTTATTGCGCCTTTCATAACTCTTGCCCATTCAGCATCATTATTATATGCAGGCAAGACATCATGTTTTAATCTATAACAGAAACTTTCAAAATCTTTTTTACTTCTTTCATCCGAATTACAGAACTGTCCTCTAAATTCAGCATCGGTTGGTTCATCGCCAATAGTCCAACCTCCACGTCTTTCGCCATTAAATGCTAATTCTTTTGGAACTTCATACCACCAACCATCACTTGTTGAAAAACTTGGTACGCCATTATGTGCAGCTTTCATTCCGCTAGTTCCACTAGCCTCTAGAGGCACAATAGGATTATTAAGCCATAAATCAACTCCAGCAACTAATTGCTGTGCTTTTTCCATCTCATAATTTTGTAAAAATACTATTTTTATATCATACTTTTCCTTTAATTCTTCGGCTTTATTTAATATGTCAGTTATAATATCTTTTCCTTGATCATCTGCCGGATGTGCTTTTCCTGAAAATATAAATTGTACTTTCCCATTACCACTAGCTTCAACCAATTGCTCTAAATTCGAAAATATTAAATTACCTCTCTTATAAGGAGCAAATCTTCTTGCAAAGCCTATAGTTAATTTAGACTCATCTAATTCTTCACCAGTCTTTTTTTTAATATAATCAAACAGATCAGTTTTTGAATATTTGTGTGCACGTAAAATAAATTCATCAGGAACTTTATCTATGCCTTCAAGTAATTTAGGATTTTCTCTCCAATTTTTAACATTATTTAGTCCATTAAAATATTCATCATATAATTTTTTAAAAATTCTTCTTGTCCACGTTCCAGAATGTACACCATTAGTTATACTATCAATTTTATGTTCTGGAAACATATGACCTGAAACGATTCCATGACTTTGCGCAACAGCATTTGCATGACTGCTTAAATTAAGTGCAAGTCTAGTCATATTTAATTCATCATAACCTGCTAATTTTTTTATATCTACACCTTCAAAGAATTTACTGCCAAGCATCTCGTATATTTTTGAATAATTAAATCTATCGTGACCAGCAGGAACCGGCGTATGTGTAGTAAACACAGTCATATCTTTTGTTTTTTCTAAGCCATATTTTTTTATTAATTCAAGTGGTGCAAATGCTGCGTGACCTTCATTTAAATGAATTTTTAATGGCATTTGTTTAATCTCGCCCATTTCCACTAATCTTTCAAGCCATTTTACTCCACCAATACCAAGTACTTGTTCTTGAGCTATTCTCCAATAATTTTGCGGATCATCTTTTTCTTTTTTATATAATCTGTCTGTAATATTATCATCCCAAGTTCTTCCATCATTTCCTTTGGTATATAAAAAATATTGTGGTTGAGCAAAATTAGTATTTCCAATATATTTCATTCTTGCGCAACATACTTTGACATTTCTTCCCTGTAATTCAACATTTACGTGACCAGGAAGTTCAAACATAAATGGTGTCGGATCAACCTTAGTATAATTTTCAACTTGTCTTTTATTTTGTATTTCTTGATTAAAATATCCGAAATGATACCTAGGAGTTACAGCAGAAATAGGAACACTCATATCAGCAGCTGATTTTAAAAAATCTCCAGCTAAAATTCCAAGACCACCAGAATAAGTACTAAGTTCAGGATAGAACGCAGCTTCCATCGTCAAATATGCAGCAAGTAAATCTCCATGTTTCATTTCACACCAACCCCTAAAATATTAATTTATATATATAAAATCTTGATCAAGATACATCACTTTTGTATCTTGCTTTTATAGTTTTCTATATTGTCATGAGTTAGTTATAAAAAAAGGCAACACATAAAAAATTAAAAACAGTAATAAATCAGAATCAACATTAAATACTAAAAGAAACGCTTCATACTCGATAATAATAAGTTATACAATATATTTATACTACTTTTTAGGAGTTTTTCGTTATCTTTTTAAAATCTGCATCATAACCAATATTATGCTTAATAACAATTTAAAAGAATCTGAAACAGATAAAGAAAATAATTCTAGAGTCTCATTTAACTATAATACTTCTGAATCAAAATTACATATGAATTTTCCGTCAATGGAACCTGAAGTTGAATCAAAAGTTATAATATTACCTGAATTTAATGCAACTAAAATCGATTCATTATATAAAGAATTCTATCGCAATCCTGTTGCTGATGATGTTAGATTATACGTATATACTCCAACACATGTTGGTTCTGCACAAAACGTTGGAATGTTTGGTGATGTTGCACCATCAATGATTTATGCAATAAATAAGTATCAAGATTTTCATCTTCCATATAGAGAAAAGCATTCCATAGAATTTGCATATAGTAAATTATGTCATTTATATTGTACACTTGATAAATCTATAATGTATAACTTTTTTAACAGACATTCTGCGCAAAGTAAAGTATTCAATCTTAATTCTGTAGCAACAATTATGGATAAACCAGAATTGTGCATCGATACAAAAATACTTGGCGAAGGCGTTAGTGATGAAATAGTGTTGAAAACATTATTTAAAATTAAGAAAAATGCAACAAAATTATTTAAAGAAGTAATTAGTAACAGTACTGAATCAGAACATAAAGATCTTGAAGAACATAATTTTAACTACTCGAAAGAATTATTAAAAAAATTCGGAAATAATCTTGATAGCGTATTACTTTATGGCTCAAGTGCAAAAGGTGAAGGCAAAGATTATGATAATTTAGTAGTATTAAAAACTCTCCCAGATAATTTATATGATGTTATAAAAAACACTAAACCTGTTGAAAACGATAAAGAAGTTGGAATGATATTTGTACCTAAATACATCCTAGAAAATTTCTTATTTACAAACGTTAGCAACACTATATTTAGAGAAGGATCTAAAGTATTATATGGTTCAATGGACTTTCCTATTGATTCAGAAAGATATCAAATATTTAAAGAATTATACCATGCAGGATTTGGTTCGGGAAAATTAATTTCATCATTAAATATGATATACAAATCTCCTGAAATATTACTAGATAAACCAGGATTATTTGAATATTTTATGAAACTTAATAGGTTCACATGTCATGGATTAATGCACAATAAAGGTTATGTTATTAAAAATAAAGATGAAATACTCGACATATTAAAAAAAGATTTTAATTATACTATTCCTGAATTTAGAGCAGATATAAAATATTTACAAGAATCATTCCTCAAAGCCTCGAGTATTAGCATTGATATTGCAAAAAAAATGTATGATCCAACAATTGCAAAAGAACCAAATGAATTTATATTTACAATTCAAGAAAAATTAAGTGATAGAATATTTGTTTCACACAAAAACAACATCCCAGTCTATGTATTTAAAGGTCATGATGAAGTTTATTTAAATGATCACATTCCTGCAGTAATACTTGATTCTAGAAATCTTGGATATAGACAAAGAGTAAAAGATGTTGCAAAATTAACAGAATTACCAAGCAAATTCTTACTTGCAAAAAGAATATAATTATGTGTATTTTTCTATCTTTCGGATAAGATCATCTATATTCATCGGACGATAATCAATCAATTCTATCGATATATTGATACGTTTATTTTCTATATCAATAAAAGGATATTCTTCTAATCTATTATTATGAACATGACCAAATATTGACCAGCCAGTCCAATCTTTCGGTGCCTGATTAGGTCTATGAGATAAAAAAAATTTGTATCCTCTGTATTCAAGAACATAATTTTGGTAGAATTTAATTTTTTCAGAACTGTCATGATTACCTTTAATGAAAACGATATTACCATTAAGCTTTTCAAACCAAAAATCCGTACGACGACTAAGATCGCCTAGAAAATATACTGTGTCGTTATTAGATACGGCATTATTCCAATTAGCGACAAGCGCAACATTCATTTCATGAGTGTTAATAAAAGGTCTACTACAATACTTGACTATATTCCTATGTCCTAAGTGAAGATCAGAAATGATAAAAGATTTTACATCACTCATATAAAATATAACTTTATTGCTAAATATAAACTTTACTCAACTACTTTCTCTTTACAACAAAATAATATATTAATGCACCAAGAACGCCTAAGAAAATAATAATTAGAACCCAAACAATCTTATCATTCTTATCTTTATATTTTCTATCAATAGAGTCAATTAACATTTTAATCCAAAAAATAATTGCAAGAATAATTAAGACAATTACAAATAAAATAACAATCCCCATTAGAGCCATTAGTGTAGTTAACATAATGATTGATAGTATAATACACATATAAACTTTATGATTAAAAAGAATAACCTTTAAAAACACACTTTTAATTCTATAGAATATAATTGAAATATCATTGGGCCATTAGCGCAGCCTGGTAGCGCAGCAGACTCTTAATCTGTTGGTCGGGAGTTCAAATCTCCCATGGCCCGTACATCTGTTTTCTACATCTATTACAAGGTCACCTTAGAAAATTATTATGCATAAGAAAAACTCAAGGCTGTTGACTTTTTTATATCTTTCAAGACGGATCAGGCACGAGTATACTGATTGAACCATTCGGGTGATATTCTTTCATGTAATAGCTCTTTAATGTTTGTCTTATTTGTTTTTTTGCAAGTCTATTCCACTTAGTGCTACTATTGTATTTTGATGAAATATCGTGAAACATTATTGTGGGGAAAATTATGTGTTTTGCGTGTTTTGCTCCTAAATTATGGCTAATTTCGTGTAATAATATTTCAGAGAATTTTTCTTTTGTATCTGAATAATTTATTATTGTATACGGCCTACCTATATGCGCCTTTCCTAGAATTTTTTTTTCTTTAATGCTTGTTTCTTCTCTCAATAATACGTTGATTTTATAGTTCTTCAGTTTATTATCTTCTGAAATTTGATTGAGTTGGAAAGTTATTTCTGTTATGGAGTGATAAGTGTCTAGTTTTTTATGTAGTTTATCACGTTCTTGCATAAGTTTGAGATAATAATTAAGTTCTTCATTATTCTTCCTATATCTTTCGCTTGCGTCGTACGTCTCATTCACTTTTTGTCTAAAACCGTCATAAATTTCAGATAAGAAGTCTCTTAATTTGGGTGGAACATATACACCAAACGAATAGGATAATGCTATATTGAACGTTTTTTTGAACGTTTTGCTGGCAGACACTAAATCTGATATGAATTGTGCCTTATCTTTTAATACATATGTTTCAGTTTCAGGACTTATTAGTAAATGTATTGGTAAAGATACTTCTTGTGGCATGTGTTGCTTGTAATCTTTTTCTAATGAGTGTATTAGGGTATTAAGCATAATCGTAGGTTCTAGAAATACTATTTAAATGTTTCGTTTAGTTACTACTGTGGAGATATGACACAGTGTTTATATTTATTATGAGAAATAGAATTAACTTGATAGATTCTTTTATATTTCTTTCTTTATAATTATTTGCAGGGGTTGTTGAAAATGAACTTCTTACCCCTTCGTTTTCTAAAATCTAAATTTCAAAGAGTAAAATCTGTGTCTACATTTCTCGCAAAGTTTATAAATTGTAGACACATATATCTATTATGTTCGTTGAAAAAAGAAAACAAGGAAGGTCTATTAACTATTATCTTGTTCATTCTTATAGGGTCGGGACTTCTGTTAAGAGGATTTCGAGGTATCTCGGATCAAATCTTGACCAAAAAAACTTGGAAAAATTAAGGGTTGGTGCTGAAAAAATTATTCTTGAGCAAGTCAATAGATCACCTTATGAGACAGAACTGGATATTGCATCCATAAAAAAATTTAAGGAATATGATGTAAAGTTAGATATTGTCCATTTACAAAAAGTCGATTGGGATAGATTTACAAAAGAGTTTACTTATAATACTAATGCTATTGAAGGTTCTACTGTTGCTCTAAAAGAAGTTGAGGATTTAGTAGATAAAAGAGAAAAACCTCAAAATTATGAAGAGTTAGAAACTATTAATGTGGCAAAAGCAGTCGAATACATAAGGACTACTAAGGATACTTTCTCAATCGAATTGATACTGAAACTTCATCAAATCTGTTTTAATGGAACAAAGAATTTTGCAGGAAAGCTACGAAACGTAGATGTAGTAATTAGAGATGGTGCAGGAAATGTTGTTCATCAAGGAGCATCATATCATGTTGTTGAGAAATTGTTAAAACAATTAGTTAAATGGTATAAGGCTCATCAAAATAAATATCCTCCATTATTGCTTGCGGCACTGACACATAATGAGTTTGAGAATATTCACCCATTTCAAGATGGTAACGGTAGAGTCGGAAGATTACTCTTGAACTATGTCTTATTAAAGCATAACTATCCTCCTATAAATATTAAATTAAGGGATAGAAAAAAATATTATCAAGTTTTACAAGATTATGAAAAAACAGGAGATATAAAATCAACATTAAAATTTTTGATAAGTCAATATAAGGTGTCTACAAAATCAAGAAAATAGAAGAAATGTAGACACATAAATTCAGGGGTTAAGAAAATGAAATCGAAACATATTAGAGATTCACTCACGAATCAACATGTGAATAAACAAGACTCAAAACTGAAGACAGCAGACAATTCTATCGCCCGTGTGAGTCCCAATGCCCGTACATCTGTTATTTCTTTGATTACGAGGCCGTCTACGATTATCCATTTTTAGACTACTAACCCTGCCTTTTGCCAACTATTGTTCTTTAGTAAATATCTTTCTTGTTTGTCATTTCTTAATATATTGTTTTTGTTTAATTAATTTTTATATGTGTTAATTTTAACCAATGCTTTTTAATATACGTTATCACTAGGGAGTGATAATAAAACCGTAAACTTTATAAATGTGTTTCTCCTAATTATATCATACTTAATATTAATTAGACGAATAATATCGATGTATACTTTTTTATACTAAAAACTACGAAATTTGTTAAATAATTAATAATGACTACAAACGAAATTTTTAATGGGCGAAATCCAACCGAATTAAAAGAACAATACTTTGATTTACTTAGATTGAAGAATGATTATGAAACTTTTTTAAGAGTCATATCTAAGCAAAATGATATTATTTATAACTCAAGACTGCAAGGACTTGATATTTTATTATCAGATAAATCTTTATATAATGATGTAACAAAAGCTTTGAATCCTGATTTATTAGAATTTAAAAAAAAGATTGAAATTTTCGAAAGTATTAATGATGGTTTTAATAGAGAACTTTCTACGCCTGATGCGCAAACTGTTTTAAGAGGCACACAAAAAATATTGAAGTATGAAAAAAACCTCGATAATTTACATCCAGATATAATTTCATTTTTAGCAGAAAAAGGAGTATTAGATATATATGGCGTATCATTTCCAATAAGAAATTTTACAGTACAACAAATGGAATATATTAAATCACAATCAGATATAATTTTATCAGCAACAAAGGATAGATCCAAACTTAAGGAGAGTCTAGATTATGCAACTAATTTAGCTATTGCGCAACTTTCAAATAGAATTACAGGCATAATGTTTCAACCAATATTAGATTGCAAGAATGATCCATTATCTGCTTTTTTATATATAAGACAAGCGAGCGGAGTTATGTCTATGGCAGAATCTAATATTTTCTCTAATGTCAGTGTTAGATTAAGTAGCTATTATCCTAAAAGCGAATTAGCCCTAGAAAATTTAGACTCTTTACTAGTTCCAGGATATGAATTAAATGAGAATAATAATCAAAAATTTAAAGTTATAAAATTAGGTCAAGGAAATAAAGATGATAGATCAAAAATCAAATCTAAGGTAATGATTGAAAATGGAAGTATTGCTTTAAAATATATGGCATTTGGAGTATATGGAGAAAAAACTGACATAGTCTTAAAATTTAATGAAAAAAAGTCACAAGACGCTTTAGGCTTACATCATTTAGATTATGGTGGTTTAGAATTTAAAACATATACCGATGATCAAACAAAACTATTTTTAGGCGAAGAAGAAAGAGATGAAGAGTATACTACACAAACATTAAGTTCTCTTTTAGATAAATCACCATATGCTTCCAATCATTTTTTTATAAGAGAGGGTTCTTCGGTTAAATTTAATACTGCAGGTATTGGTGGAGAAGCATTGAAATATACTTGCGATTTTATCGAAAAGAATTATTTTGACATATTAAAAGCTGCAAATAAATAAGAATATCTTCTATTATTTGAAGTGGCTAAGTTAAAAGAAATTAATAAAAAAGTCATTAGAGGTTTCACATACAAATTAACACGTGAATAAACAAGACTCAAAACTGAAGACATACAAATATACCGATACTATAAATCTCATAGTCCAAAACACCAATTTTCAAAATTAATAACGAGAAAACAATTCAACATTTCTTATAATGTTTAGGGTTTTAACATTCCTGTTTTACTATCTGTTTTAGAAAATATATTAGTTAAATATAATGCTCCTGTAACCATTAATGCTGTTCCTGCAAATGTAACATATTCTGCTACTGTTGGAGGTAAATAAGCTAGTTTCATTATCGATTCAGTAAAATTATAGTAATCTTGTCCCTTCTCAGGATTTACTGAACTCATCGTCATATAAGAATATGTTCCTGCTAATAATTTAAATCCACAATATGCTTTTACTAACGCGCCTATTCGTTCGCCATTTTCTCTTATGTTTTGAGTTGATTTATTTATCCAATACATTCCAAGAGTCATTGTTGCAACTTCAGGTACTGCCGCAGTTAAAGCACCATCAAGATTTCCAAAAAATGTATCTGATTGTTGTATTAATGCATATCCTCCAGTATTTGCATCCATTGAAGTTGCTTTCATATATCCTAACGTGATTACTTCAAGAGGTTTTGCATACCAGCGAGTATTATTTAATGCTATGCCTGCAGATTCTACGCCGGGCAATACTTTTGCAGTTAAAGAATGTAATGTTTCGTGTATTGGAACTTCAAGTGCAGTTATTCCTGCAGGAATTGCTGTCTTTTTTACTATATTTACTAAACCGCTGCTAAATGTCATGATAGAAGAAATAAGTAATTATTTATAAATATTTCGTTACTTTATAGTGAAAACAATACTATTTTATTTTTCAACAAGCATTGATTATGATTTAATATTTTCTTTCAATAAATTATTTTTATAAAACACTTATCCAGTACAAATTAATTATAAGAAACTATATAAATTCGCAAATTGAACCCATTATATGAAACTAACTCTAATCTTAACAATACTATTAATATTTCTTGTAGGATGTTCAACCGTACCAAAATCTGAACCCGCAATAAATACGACACAAAATACTACGCACATAATACCTAAAATCTTAGACTTAACACTTAATGAACAAGATAATACTCAACTACAACTTAGTAACAATCTTAATGAACAAGAATTAGCGCAACTAGGATTTACAAACAATAAAACCAATTGTCAATCAGATGCAGATTATACTAATATAGATTCATCGCAAAACCAGCACAACATTTGTATCTATAATATTAATAACTTGAATACTAGCGTAATTATTGAATTGACAAAATATGCAAATTCAACTGAGTTAAATTATGCATATCAATATAGTTCCGGACACTTATATAGTGTTCAAGGAATTATCAGCGAAAATGATTATGGTGATCAATCAAAATTCAGAGTTAATGATATACATGATTATGGGGGAGAGTTTAATGATCCGAATATGTTCTATTATCATCTCTGGATTTGTAAAGATACTTATTTAATTCATATTACATCTGCAGGAACTAATAAAGAAGCAAAAGAGTATGTTGCAAAAATAGGAAGACAAATATTATCAAAATTTGAGTAAATTTTAAGAGAAAACTTATTACTATTAATCGATTAGTCTTTATTATCTTATGATATTTATTCTTTAAACACTAATCACTAATATTATTCATAAAATAACACCATACACCAACGATAACTTTATAATATATTAGTATCATAATTAATTATGGTTAAAGAATTATCCGGATGGCGTAAAGATCTTCATGAAATTATTTTCGAATCAGAAAGTTTTAAAGGTAAATTATTCGATATAATCTTATTAAGCGCAATTATTTTTAGTGTAGTAGTTGTAATTTTAGACAGCATACCGAGCGTAAATGCGCATTATACACATTTATTGTGGTTATTTGAATGGTTTTTTACAATATTATTCACTATTGAATATATCTTAAGACTTATAAGTGTAAAAAAACCTCTATCATATGCTAAAAGTTTTTACGGAATCATCGATTTATTAGCAATTTTACCAACTTATATTAGCATATTCTACATTGGCTTACAAGGATTATTAGTATTTAGAATATTTAGACTATTAAGATTGTTTAGAATACTAAAAATGACACACTATGTTTCTGGAGCACACATGTTAAGTAATGCATTGCGTGCCAGTAAAGCCAAAATTATTATTTTTTTGACAGCAGTAATATCTATAGTTATATTAATGGGCGCTATAATGTATATGATTGAAGGACCAGAACATGGTTTTAACAACATACTTATTAGCATGTATTGGACAATTGTTACAATGACTACAGTCGGTTATGGAGATTTAGTACCTAAAACTGCTCTTGGCCAAGTATTTGCAAGTTTGTTAATGTTACTTGGTTATGCAATAATTGCTGTTCCTACAGGAATTATTTCTTCAGAATTATTTAAATCAAATCATAACGAAATTAATTTTAAAGCATGCGATAATTGTGGACGTAACCATAATGATTCTGATGCTATTTATTGTAAAATTTGTGGCGGAAAATTATAAAATAGAATAGTAATAAATAAACAATAATAAAATTAATTACATTATCAAATTATGTTTCTTATATCCATTATTATCAAGATGTTTAAAGAATTCATCTTCAGAATAGAACATATCCTTCATATAATATTTTTCAAACGGACCATAATTTTTTTGAGGAAATATTGCAAGTATATCTTTTGTTGTCCTAAATGCCTTACTAATTTCGGCAGCAACACCTGCAGAATATACTAAATCTTTAGTCGGCATATAATAAACTATTATTTTACTGGCTTTTCCAGTAAACCAGTTCTCATCTCTTAAAACTGTTTGAGCTCCTTCTTTTGGAGTGAATTCTTTTGATAATTCGATGCTTCTTGGAGTAATTACAGCAAAATATTCATTTAATCTTTTAACAAAATTGTCAATAATCATCTTATCTTCTTCAGTTTTAAGATGACTCATTGGAAAACTTGCATAAACAAGTTCAATTTCAGGCCTCATCATTATCTTATATAATAATCCGCTCGATTCTCTTCTTGGAAGAATATAATGTTCTTTATCAAATGCTTGAGATAATAATGTTGTTGTGTTAACTTCAACATTTTGCCATGTAAGTACATCATCGCGAGTCATTTTCTGACTAGAAAATTGTTTTGATGCTAAAATATTTTGATAAATCATTTCAGTATTATCAATTAATGTAATATACATATCCGGATTTAATTCACGAAGATAATTTGCATCAAAAGCATTAGTGAAATTATTATTCCAATAAAATGTTGCGTGACCAGAAATTATTACATTTTCATGCTTTGGCATTTCTAATTTTATTTTATTAATTATGCTCTCAATCGTTTTAGCTCTTTCGCCTTCATCCATATTAAGAACATTATTTGAATTAAATCGTACATTACGTTGTGATTTTAACTCATTCATTAGCATATCGCCCATGGAGAAATACTTAATATCATGACCATTTTTTTCTACAATCTTTACAGTATCTTCAATAAATCCTTTCTTATCACATTCAGATATTGCGGTTAGGAATACTTTCATAAAATAGAGAAAGAAATAAGTATTTATAAAGTTTATCCTTTAATAGCTACTCCGTAGTAGTTAAATAATAACAAAATTTATAAAGTCTCATTTTATTCTAATATCATGGATAACACACTATTAGAACAAGCAAAAGAAATAATTTCAAAGCCTTATTATATTACAGCATTAGCAGCAATTTCAGGAACTGCAATAACAACAATTAGTTCAATATATCATGAAATAAACGAATCTAAAAGAATACCTTTAGCATATTCAGAAATAGAACAACTCACTAATGCACTATATAATCAAGAAAATACTGCAAAAGAAATTACAATATTTCTCTCAAACGTAAATGATTTATGTATGCAAGTATTCGAATCATATAATGATTCATTTGACAAAACAATAGCATCAAATGACTTTGCAGAGAGATTAAAATATAGATATTCAAACATTAATCATGGCTCAACAATATCTGATCTTGCATCAACTTCTACTTCATCTGTTGAAAAACTAAAAGATAAACTACAGAATCAAATTATTACTAGAGACAAACTTGATGGAAGTATGTTAGAACTACACAAATCATGGGATGAAAGTCATGATGATGTATACCATACTGAAATATATTACACTACTTCAAGAGACAGTAAAGGAAATGTAACTACACAGATGCATACGCGTCAAGTTTATGATTATACTTGGCATGAATATACTTACAATAAGGAAGCAGGTAATCGCGCAGATAATATGTTAATTGAAATGTTTAACACTATTCCAAAACTTGATTCACCAGGTCAATACTTAACAATAACCAAAATAAGTGATAGTGAGAAAGAATCAGCGTTAAAAAGTAGAGCAAGAAAAAAATTACCTGAAGAAGAATTAAACAAGTTACCTGGCATGTGGCATGACGGAACCCTACATGATGAACATCTAGAAGAAATTGTTGAAGAATATAGTGCTTTAAATATGCATTCAAAACAATGGCACAAAGTCAAAGATAATGCAAAAGAACACTATCGTTACAAAACTTACTCATCATCTGATTCTGGACCAGAAGAATATCAAGTAGCAACAAATGCATTAGATACTGCTTCATCAATCTATAATAAAATAAACGGATTTATAGAAGATATTAATACAGTATCAGTTGCTGTTCCAAAATTAATCTCAGACATACAAAAATACCTCAATGTAGCAGATTATGTTAAATATAATCCTAATGAAAAACTTACTAATAAAGATAAAAAATTATTAGAAAAAAAGATAATTAATAATACTAAAGAATTATATTCTAATATTTTTGAAGAAGGTATAGATACAGATAGATTTAAAGGATGGCGCATTGCATTATTCTCGAGTATTGGTCTAGCAGCTGGCGCAGGAATAGGTCAATTAATAGAATACTTGAATCATAATACTATGTAATATATACTAACAAGCGCCTAACATAATAACAAATAGTATGGGAGAATTTAATGAATGAAAATACTAATTTGGAAAAAACAATAATTTGTTCAACAGCTATTCTTGAAATAACAAACAAATGTTATACCAACTGTAAAGAATATTGTTATAAAGGAGCTATCGTTGGTCCAAAACAACCACACATATCACTAGACATTCTAAAAAAGCGAATTGATTGGATTAAAAAAAACACTGATGCAGAAGAAATTTATATTATAGGTGGAGAACCAGGATTATATCCGGAATTAAAGCCATTAACTGAATATATACAAGAACAAGATATTAGACCAGGAATAATAACATCTGGAAAATTCGGCAGTAATGTAGCAAATAGGGACTATATTATAGACTTATATTCAAAAGGGGAATTAGAAGTTGAATTAAGTTATCATCCTGGCAAAAACGAATTAGAATACTTATCATTACATAGTTATTTAAAATCAGAATTTAATACTAGAAGAAAAAATATTATAGCACAAATCAAGCAATATACAAAGAAAAAAAATAAAATAAATGCTAATCGATTAAATAATATGCTTGATCAACTAACCTATTCTACAATAACAATAAGTGAAAATAATGCATCTATTAACGGAATAACAAACATATTTGACTTCCTATTAGAACAATGTAATAATATGGATCTTAAAGAACAAACATTTTACTACAACAATAGATATAATGTTTCACTTAGCGAAGTAGTAGATGCTGAAGTTCAAGATTTAAGTAAACATTTTATTTCATTTGAACAATCAGAACAATACAATAGCGGATTTTCTATTCGAGAGGCAGATTATACGCATAGAGTTAAAATTTGGGGAGCCACATTAATTAAACACGATTCTTCTGGAATTACTACCTATAAAACTAAAGGAAGCGAAAATCATAATGCCATTTGCCCTGGAATGAAATCATCATATAGTATGTTAAAAAGACAAGTATCTCTTGACTCATTATTAATACGCACTGATGGAGAGATGACTTTTTCTGAACCGTCATGTATTGCATCATCTCCACTTTTAGGAAATGTAGATAATTTAAATCAACCTAAAGAAATATTTTCTTCAATACAAACAGCATTAGATTTCTATAATAAATTAATAATAGAAACTAAATCTGCACGTGCAAAAACACCAAAAGAACTTTGTAAACAGGATTCAAGATTTCCTGAAGAATTTTTAGATAAATCCAAATACGTTTGCGCGAGCTGTAATTTCAATATTGCATGTAACATCTGTAATAAAACAGATAAATCACTAATTCAACATCCAACACAATATATACAAAATAAAATTCAAGAACGGATAAATATTAAATAAAAAAATAACAAAGAATATATAGATAAAAGTTCAGATTTTATCTATGATAGTTTCCATGTTGCATTGGTGGTCTTGGAAATGCTGGCGGCATTGGGAAATATTTTCCAAGTGAATCATTCTTTTGTATTTTTATGTAGAATTCTCCATCTGAAAATGTTTTCTTCTCAACGTTTCTTTGCATATATTTTATTGCATCATTTTGCCACTTGCCTAAATCTTCTCTGCTCCATTTATGCATATCATTTTGCCACTTATTTATATCAGGATGTTTTCTAAAATCCTTGGAATCTTTATGCTCACGAGCATATTTTTCCCATTCTTTGGACTTATTTTCAACATCGCGACCATATTGTTTGAAATGTTCAGCCATTTTTTTATGATCCATTTCTACTGATTCAAATTTATCTAATGAACCAATTTTTTTTTCGAGGTTTGAATCAAATCTTCTCATACCGTTTTTAAAATCTTCAAGACTATGTCTATACTCATTTCTACCTTTTTCTTTATCTTGAAAATCAGGTCTTATTTCCTTGGCATCATATTGTTTTAAATTATATTGTTTGATTAAATCATTCACATTTGTTAATAATTTCTTTTTTTCAGCATTATTTGCTAAGTCGCTAGTTTTTAATTTATATATTATTGTTTCTTTTGGTGTTTCAATTCTTCCAATATTATAATCGCCTGTTTGCACTGTTACATAACCTAATTTATGAGTTTGTTCTTTATTATCTAACATTCGCTCTTGCATCATTCTACCTGGTCCAGCACGTTGTTTCATGCCAGCATGTTGTTTCATCATAGCATAAGACTCGTTACCTACTGTTTTTCCATGCATCATATTAGGCATCATTCTATTAGGTCCAAATTTTTGAGGTACGTCTCTTTTACCAGCCACATAATTATTATGACCTTTTGGTAAATCAGATTTTTTTACAACAACAGAATCTGGCTTTTGACCTATAATTACAACCTCATCTAACATTATAGTATTTTCAGGCAACATATAATCAACATAATATGATCTATGACCTGTAATTACAATTTCATCTAACATTATAGTATTTTCAGGCAATGTAGATAAAACAGATGTTTCTTCAGCAGTTAATTCTATTTTATTTTTACCCATTTCATTTGTGGTTGAATAAACTGGTTCTGTAAATGCAGTAAATCCCCCTAATAATACAGCAGCTGCTGTTCCCATTCCTACGCTTCTTAATTTTTCGACAAGTGATTTCATGTTAACACCTCCAAAGTGTTTTTTTATTAAATGTTTAATTAGTATAGTAATAGCGATAAAGTCCTTAATATTTTCCAATAGCTAGACTAGGGCAAGATAGTAATACTATTGTTTTATTTATATACTAACATCAATTAAGCTATATTGCAAAGCTTTTGTTTGCTTCACTCACAATCGCGCCGGTTCGCATATAGTTTATTTAATTGATAGACAAGTCCTCTATTGGAATCTTAGGATTAGTCAGAAATTACAATTTTTTAATGCTCACGTCTTGGTGCTGATACCAAGCTTTGCAATATCACATCAATTATATACTTCTGTAAGCAAATTACCCATAGAATATATCTTATCTTTTTCAGAAGAAGTAACTAAAGCATTATCTTTTAACCAAATTAAATCAGAAATAACATTATTAAGAGTTTCTCTAGCTAACATCTTATATTCATCTCTTCCAAGACGCGTATGCCAATCAGTAAAACTTGCATGATGTGTTAAACCTCTTTGAACTCCTGCTGCATGTAATGCAATTATAAATTCTTCAAGAGATCCTAGATTACCATTGGGTAAATTAAGTTTTAATGATAATTCATTATTTGCATCATAAATCTTTTTTGCAAGAGCATCTTTGTTAGTTATAAAATCACCCATATTAAGAGCTGTTGCAACATCTAGAACAAAAGGAAAGTTTCGCATAGTTTCAAAATCAATATGTACAAAGTTATCGTTTGAAATTAATATATTTTTTAACGACATATCCTTATAAAAATCGGCATTTTGATGCGCAAGTATTCTTGCAATTAAATTATAATCCTGTTCAATTACAGAACTAATAAGATTAGCTTTATTCGAACTCATAAGATTATATATACTTCCAGAATAATCTTTATTTCCGATAAATTTATTCATAATAAAACCTTGGTATAATAAAGTATTAGAATCAATATCCTTAGAATGTAATTTATCAGTTAATTTTTCGCAAGAATGGTTTCCAATAAGTCTTACTTTTACAAATTCTTCTGCGAGATTATCGAAAATGGAATCTAATTTAGCATTAGTAATTTTATTAGCAATCTTATTAGTGGTTTTGTTAATATTAATCGATAACTCGTCTTGTTTTCTTAAGTTAATTAATTCGTCTAAAACAGTATTACCTGCTGCGCGAGTAAGAACAATAGTATTATATCCGCGAGTATTTTCAACAATACCTAAGGGCCTTACAACTTTTAAATCCAAATTTAATTGATTACTAGAATAATAAAAATTCTTTAAAGCATCTTGTTCTTTTTCAAATACTTTTTTTGTCTCAACACCAGATAATGCTCTTCTAAAAACAAAACATTTCTCAGAATTTGTTCCTTCAATTACTGCTTCACTGACCTTAAATTTACTATTATCAATTTGATTAAAATTCTTCTCACTTAATTTTTTTAAAACAGAGGCAAAGTATAATTGCGGTTCTTTAAGATTATAATCTTTTCTCATATTTTCATCTAATGCAATCTTAGCAAGAGTACATTTAGCGATTAAACCAGAAGCATCATTAACATTTTCTAATTTATTAAAATACGAAATAGCTTCTTTAGTTTGATTAAGATTACTTAGACAAATACCTTTATTTACGAGTATACTTGATTTTAAACCAAGTAAACTTACTGCAGAATCAAATTCTTTTAACGCAGAACCATATTCTTTTAATCCTAAAAGTGCATTTGCTTTTCTAGCATATAAAGAACCAAGTGCTTTTTTTGTTTTTGAATTACTTTTTTTAAAATCATAACTCTGATCAATTATTGAATCCAAAAGTAATTCGCTTTGTTTTAAATCAGATGTTTGAATTGATTGGATATACTTGCTAACCATAGTATCTTGTTCTAGATCTTTATTATTTTTATATTCTGAATATTTTACTTTTCCTTCATTTTCAATAAAATATATTTGATTTAATGATTTCTCAATATAATCTTGTTTAAATTCTTCTAACTGTGAATCATTTGTAGCAATTGCAAATTTCATAAGATTATATCTAGGGATAGGATTATTCTTTTGAATACGTGCAGCATTAATTAGAAGTTTTTTAGCAGTCGCATTATCTCCTTTATTTATTAAAAGATTGGCCAAATTATTCATTGCAAAAGCATTCTTAGAATTATTTTTTAATGCTTCAGAATAATATTTTTCGGCAGTAGGCACATCATGATTGATTTTTGCAATTAACCCCTTATAATTAAATGAATCCGAAGTATTATAATGATATTTTATTGATTGAGTAAAACATTTATCCGAATCATTTAACAAACCTTTAGTATAATATAATAATCCTAGAGCATAATTAAATGCAGATTTATCCTTCTTGGAAATATCCATATATAATGTAGAATTATATAATACTATTGCAGAATCAATATTGCCCTTAGCTAAATAGCCATTTGCTTCATTTATTATATCATTTACGATTGACATATTTTAATACCTGAACATAGTCATTTACAAGATTAAGTTTTGACGTTAATTCTTGAATTTTTATTTTCATATATTCACCATACAATCCGGTTTCATTAGTATTCATCATTTTATCTGTTGCAGCATTTATTGCTTGAAGATATAAATTCTGAATTCCCATACTAACCTTATTTGTATCAGTCATACTCTGATATAATAATTTTTCAGCATTTTTCTCATAATAATTTTCATAATCTAATGTGTCAATTACACTATTATTTATGCTATTAGTTATACTATCAGTTGAATGTCTTTCATTTTCAAGAATTATTTTTGTAAGAAAAGCAATATCCTCTTTATTAAGATACATTTCTGCATCATAATCTGCTAGCAGTACTTTTGAAAGAACATCATTTGCAGTCTTTGTTTGCGATAATGAATCAATTGATTCAGAATATGAACCCACATATTGTGATAATCTTAAAATAGATTCGGTAGAGTTATCAAATAATAATATTTCAATATCTTTGTGTATTTTACGTCTTTCCTCATCTAAAATATCAGGATATTCTAGCATATGAATTTTTTGAGTTGCGAGTTTTAAAGTTTCAGGGTTATCAGTTGCAGCAACTAAACCAAAGAATAATGTATTATAGCTTTGTTCCGTACAAAGTTTTTCTGCAAAAAAATAATCTCCTGCAAGATATGCTTCTCTTATTAAACTCGATTTAGAATAATATTGTGCTTTATCGTAAGTCAAGTATGAACCAAACATTACACTAAATCCTAGGACTGCAATAACTCCAACTTTAATTCTATTCCACAAACTCTTTCTTTTAAGTGGACTTTCATTGTTGACCATGTCAACATATTCGTCTAAGCTCAAAGCATGTTCCCCCAAATTCAAAAAATAATAACAATTTTCATAATAACAACAATAATCTAAAGAGATATGGTGTTATCCTTCCCTAGTAAAAACTCTGTGATTAATAAAGATTGCGTAATCAACATCAAACACGAAGATAATAACACCATAATCACTAAATATCACTAAATAGCACCAAATAGGACTATTTATTTCTATTAGCCCATTTGTCCAATCAGTTAAATAATACTATTATTATATAACTAATACTATTGTTACACAAGATTTAAAAAGAATACTACTATTCTAATATTATGGTACGAAAAGTTATAAAACAAGGAAATAACACTTTAACAATAACACTTCCACGAACATGGGTCTCAAAATTCGATATTCAAGGCGGAGACGAACTTGATGTTGAAGAAAAGGGTAAAAGCATAATATTATCATCAAAAAAAGACGATAAATCCGAATCCGTTGAAATAAATATTGAAAGTGCTGAAAAATTCTTAAGAAGATCGATAACATCATTATATAGACAGGGAGTTGACGAAATAAAAGTTAATTTCAAAGATACTAAAGTTCTAGCTTTAATACAAAAAGAAACAAACTCATTACTAGGTTTCGAAATTGTCGAACAGGGGAAAAATTATTGTATTATAAAAAATGTTGCAGTAGCAATGGAATCAGAATTTAGCACAATAATAAAAAGAATATTTTTAATGTTAAAAACTAATTTTGCAGAGATAGTAGTTGCAATAAAAGAGAAAGATTACGTTGAACTAGAGAATATTAAAGAGAATGAAAAAATAAATAACAAATTAGTTAATTTTTGTCAAAGAACAATAAATAAAAAAGGACAACTCGAAAATTATAAAATAACTAGCACATTTAATATGGTTAGTCAATTAGAACAAATAGCAGACGATTTACGAGATATATGTCAAGTAATTATTGAAAATAAAAAAACAAATTTATCCAAAGAAACATTAGATTTAATCCTTTCTTGTGGAAACATATTCAATACAATGTACGGGTATTATTATAAATTTAACACAGAGCAATTACTAGAAATGACCAGAGCAGAAGAAGAAACACTGAAAAAAGCAAAAGAGTTAATACAAAAAAAGCAAGGTTTTGAAGCAATCGTAATCTATCATGTACTAAGCATTATAAAACAACTTCACCATATAACAGATGTAATGTGATAATGCAAATAATAGATATAAAACATAATCATAATATAATCTAATAAGTATTACTCGAATTCATAAATAATTATCTTAGAATCAAACCCGCCATCAAATTGGCTAGTAGAAATTAATTTCTTTTGTATATTAAGATAATTATAAGGAGTAGCATTATTATTTATCTTTTCTCTATTTTCAATTAACCACACTTTAGTATTCTTATCAGAAGATATTAACTCTCCAAGATTATTATTATCAACAACTTTAGTATCATAATTACAACAAGTTGAACCAATATTTATTGTAATAATATTTTTTTTTACAAAATTACAATGTTCAGAATAAGCTTCATTAAAACAAGGATAATTATAATAATAAGTTAAAGGGTCTTGTTGATAGTAAGGATTAATTAGCAAATAGTCAGTCGGTTTAACATTATTTTTTAAAAACTCACTAGCTGTTCTCCAGTCATCTTTATTAACAGTTTGGTATTGAACAAAAATTGCATATATTGAAAATAACACTAGAACAAATATTATTCCAGTTCTATATTTAGATTTAAATTGTGATATTGAAAACGCCAATAATAAAATATACGCAGGTAAAGTAAATAATAAATATCTTTCATGAAATAATGGTTGAACGATAAAAAGTAACCAAACAAAAATTATAGGAACTATAACCCAAAAAAATAACATCAAAAGCGAGTTAGATATTTCAGATTTATCATTAACATTAACAGCAGATTTAACATTAAATCCGCTAATCTTAAAGACATTCTTTAAAATAAATTTAGACTTTTTTAAATAAATACGTAATCCGAATATAACTACAAACATAATTATAAAAAATATCAAGATTCCTGAAGCATAGTGTACTAACATCATCCATATTTTATCAATTGAAGGAAACATCCAATTCTTTTCTACATAATTATAATTAGAATAATTTAATAATATATTTAATATAATAGGCATAAGAGCTAATATCGAAAGTGCTATTGCAATACTTATACTCACTAAATATTTACGATTCTTAAATAATACCCATAATGCTTGTATTCCAAGAACTACAAAAGCAAATATGTTAGTATAAAGCATCAATATATTTACAAGTAAATAAAATAGTAAATATTTGAATTTATCGTATTTTAAATAAGATATAAACATGTAAAAAGATAATAAAACTATGAACATAAAAATGGTGTAAAGTCTTGCTTCTTGAGAATAATATATTGCAATTGGCGATAATGCAAGTAATAATGCAGAGTAAATTCCTACACGCTCATTAAACATTCTTTTTCCAAGTAAAAATATAACATAAACTGCAAGTACACCAAATATCAAAGAGAGCATTCTTAATGAAAATTCACTAACTCCAAAGAGATCATTCCATCCTCTTGAGAGATATAAATATAACGGCATATGCATTTCAACTTTTACAAGTTCAATTAAATTAACTGATGAGGCTTGTGCTTGTTTTACACTTATTGCTTCATCAAGCCAATAAGATTCTTTTGCAATACCAATAATTCTAACAGCACAAGATAAAAGCAATATTCCTATAATTATCCAAGTTGATAATCTTATTTTTTTCAAAAACATAAACTGTTTTGATGAATTAGATTTTTTCAATAGCTTCATAATATGCGGAAGTGTCTCTACTTTATATGTTATTGTATTCTATCACGTTACAAAAATAATTATAAATTAAATATAATAATAACTACAATAATAATTAAAAAATATCATTAATTAAAAAAACACTTCTTCTTTTGAAAATCTGACCTTTGGTCTTAAAGTATCTGCCGCATATCCAATAGGAACAATAAGTGTTGGAACAATGTGTTTTGGTAAATCTAAAATTTTAGAATACTCATTGGCATCAAATCCTTCCATCGGACAACTATCAAATCCTAAATCTTTAGCACCATTAATGGCATTTGCAGCAGCTAAATATACTTGTTTTTGCGCCCAAGATAATTTTTGAGTATCATTCATATTATTTATTGCATTATCAAGCATACCCATATATACTTTTAAGCCGTCTTTTGTTGCACCTGCATCTATTAAAGATTTTTCTAAATTCTCTTTTCTAGTGTTAAGATCTGTATCTGCGCAAAATACCAATAGATGTGAACAAGTAATTATTTGTTCTTGATTCCATGAAGCAACACATAATTTTTTCTTAATTTCATCATCTGTAATAATTTGTATTTTCCATGGTTGTATATTAAATGAAGAAGAAGCATATCTAATCATTTCTTTTAATTCATCAAGCTTTTTCTGATCTATTGTTTTCCCATCAAACTTTTTTACAGCATATCTGTTCATCACAATTTCTTTAAAATTCATATTAATCACCTTTCATATCTTTCTTATCAAATACAAGGAACAAAATATTATTTATAAGACTTATGAATTTTAGCTCGCATTATATACCTAATATCATTTTTATATCACCACATAATTAGTATAGAATAATATTAATTTAATTATAGCAGCATTTACTAAGAATTCAATTTCAATTTCTTAATATGTTGTTTTCTAAAAAATATCATAAATACTATCCATGCAATAAAAATTAATGTGCTTGCAATTATAACTGGTAAGATAAAATGTATTGCTGCAAAAAATCCTGCAATTAATGGAGGAATCGCCATTCCAAGTGACTGAAAAGACTGATTTATACCCATTATCTCCCCTTGATTTTCTTTAGAACTTAAATTAGATATTAATGCATTCATATTTGGCATCGTTAATCCATTAAATATTGCCATAAACGGTACAATAAAATATAATCCTATCGGAGCTGTCGGAACCAACATTAATATTATGGTAATTGCAACAAATAGTGTACTAATAGATAAGATTTGATATGATTTAAACTTTTTACTTAAAGGTCTAACGATTAATCCTTGAGCAAGCGCAATACATAATCCCATAAATCCGAAATATAATCCTATATCACGTTCAGTATAATGAAACTTTTCTATTAAAAATACTTGGAAAAATTGAGTGTAGAAACTAAATCCGAAACTAAACAATAATACAAATATAAACATTATACGTAAATCAGCGTATGTAAATGCTTTCTTAATGTGTCGAAATCCAGTAAGTAGACTTATTTTTTTAATTTTACAAACAGTTAAAGTTTCTTTAAAATTAACTACAAGTAAAATTATATTTGCTAAACATAAAATTGCTGCAAACCATATTGGTGTTGCGTAATTAAACCATGATACTATATGAGAATCGGCAAGTAGTCCACCTATCGTTGGGCCAATTACCATTCCAAGACCAAAACTCATTCCAACAAGACCAAATCGTTTAACCTTATTTTCTTCATTACTAACATCACTAATCGCAGCCATTGCAATAGTAATATTTCCTCCAGTAAATCCATCAATAATTCTACTAATAAATAATAAATACAAATTATGTGTTAAAATACCTATAGCAAATATAATGTAACCAATAAATGTTCCTGCAAGAGAAATTATTAAAATCTTTTTTCTACCATGTTTATCAGATAATGCTCCAAGTATAGGTGCACCAAAAAATTGTGCGATTGGAAACGATGCAATTAATAATCCGAGTAATATCATTCTTGTTGCAAGCGATACTGAACTTGCAAACAAAATATCGCTAGAAATAAATAATGGACCTAAAATAGGTATGATTATACCAATACCAATCATATCAATTAATATTACTAAAAATATTGGGAGTATTGAGAACTTCTTTTCAGCATTATTCATTAGAATAAAAGTATAATATAATGTTTTATAAATATTGTTAAGGATGGGCGGTTCGCCCACGGCTAGCGCGATCTCGCGTTGTGCCATCGCGTAACGGGTCAGGGAATCCATGATCAACAGCACATGTTTACCCTGGTCGCGAAAATATTCGGCGATGGTGGTGGCGTAGGCCGTGCCTTGCAGCCGCATCAGCGGCGAGGTGTCGGCGGGGGTGGCAACCACTACCGAGCGCGCCATACCTTCTTTGCCTAAAATGTCATTGATGAATTCCTTGACCTCGCGGCCACGTTCGCCGATCAGCCCGACCACGGTGACATCGGCGCTGGTGTAGCGCGCCATCATGCCCAGCAGCACACTCTTACCCACGCCACTGCCAGCGAACAGCCCCATGCGCTGACCGCGTCCCACCGATAGCAGGCTGTTGATGGCGCGCACCCCGACATCCAGCGGGGCGTCAATCGAGGCGCGTTCCAGCGGATTAAAAGGGCGGCTTTGCAACGGCGCGGAGGCGCTTTCCTGTAAGGGGCCGAGTTGATCCAGCGGTTTGCCCGCGCCATCCAGCACGCGACCCAGCAGCATATCGCCGACCGGCAGGTGCTTGGCGCGATCAGACAGGCGGCGGCGCAGCGGTTTGCGTTTGCCGCCCAGTTTTAAGACATGCACCGGCTCTATCGGCATGACGCTCGCACCGGGAACCAGGCCGTACAGGTCATTTTCCGGCATCAGAAACAGCTTTTCGCCGGAGAAGCCGACGACTTCCGCTTCGACCGTGGTACGGCCTGGTTCCCGGTGCGAGCGTCATGCCGATAGAGCCGGTGCATGTCTTAAAACTGGGCGGCAAACGCAAACCGCTGCGCCGCCGCCTGTCTGATCGCGCCAAGCACCTGCCGGTCGGCGATATGCTGCTGGGTCGCGTGCTGGATGGCGCGGGCAAACCGCTGGATCAACTCGGCCCCTTACAGGAAAGCGCCTCCGCGCCGTTCAAAGCCCGCCCTTTTAATCCGCTGGAACGCGCCTCGATTGACGCCCCGCTGGATGTCGGGGTGCGCGCCATCGACAGCCGGGTGTCGGGGCTCGCGGTCAGCACATGGGGCTGTTCGCTCGGCAGGGCGGGGAAGTCTGCTGGGCATGATGGCGCGCTACACCAGCGCCGATGTCACCGTCGTCGGGCTGATCGGCGAACGTGGCCGCGAGGTCAAGGAATTCATCGATGACATTTTAGGCAAAGAAGGTATGGCGCGCTCGGTGGTAGTTACCACCCCCACCGACACCTCGCCACTGATGCGGCTGCAAGGCACGGCCTACGCCACCACCATCGCCGAATATTTTCGCGACCAGGGTAAACATGTGACTGTAGATCATGGATTCCCTGACCCGCTTACGCGATGGCACAACGCGAAGATAGCGTACACAGCGACCGCCATCC
>CAVZPN010000059.1:0-16586 GCA_963777125.1 uncultured archaeon
TTGCGACTGCTATTCAATACGAGTGGGAGTGCTGGTCAATGGTACCGTTGTCTTGGTGGTCGTGGTACATTCGGCTTTGCGACATCCAAATACGAGTGGACGTATCCCGTTCGGATCACGGAATCCGACCAATCCGTATCCATTGATTAAATATAAACCGGCGTATCCACCGTGACACTTCTCCATGACTTGTGTCATCGCGGCAAAGATAGCATTCTGCATCGTTTGTGTTTTATTACTGTTACTATTGTTGCTGGTGACCACCGCCGCGTCGGTTTTGGTAATATGCATGTGTCTTGTTTGTTGTGTCAACTGTTCGGCAAATAGATTCAATAATAATTCACTATCCGAATCGGTATTGACATGTCGATCATATTGATCGTGTAAATACGATGCCAACTGATCGGTATTGGTAATATTCCCATTATGAGCAACACAAATCCCGTACGGGTAATTGGTATATAATGGTTGTGCTTCGGCACAACTCGATGTACCGGCAGTCGGATATCGACAATGTGCGATCCCAGCATTACCCCGTAATTCTAACATATGATGTTGTTGGAATACATCTTTTACTAATCCATTATCTTTCCGTAAATGTAATCGCCACTTTTTACTATTATTATTGCTCACCGAAGTACCATTGGTAGTGATGGTGTTGGGAGTTGCTGTAGTACTAGTACTAGTACTACAACTCGCTGTGACAATCCCGGCGTCTAGCATAACCGAATAGTTTAGCTTCATGAAAATTAGGTTTTATTTCTACTGAAAGCATTTGTTTTTGATAATCCATATCATCCAGTATGTCGGATATTAATGCTGTCGAAATATATTCTTTAATATTTTCTCTTATCATGTTATTTTCCTCTGCCTTTCATTATTGCTTCCGCAATAGAAAATTCTTCTTCAGTATTTATATCGAATGATTCTAATAATGGTATCTCAAATAACAAAGGTTTATTGCCTAATCGGGTTTTAGTTTTCAAAAGTTCTTCTTTTCTTATAACATATAAACCCATAGTTTCTATAATACTAGGAGAAAGATTAATACTATTAGGAATTTTTTTAGGATCATAATTTAGCGGATGTCCATCATTAGACCATAAATATTGTTTTTGTTTAAGAACTGCTGTTAGTGATTGAAGTTTTGGATTTTTAATCAATTCATATATTGCACCATCTATTGTGTCTCGCGATAGAAATGGTGCCGTAGGTAAAATTTGTACATAAATATCTGCCGAGGGTACTTGTGATGCTTCAAACAATAATAATTTATTTCCATCAGTAGCATTATCTGCTAATTCAATAGGTCTGATAATTCTATTATAATTACGATTTTCAGCCAATTTTGCTACATCTTCAGATTCAGTATCTAAATAAACTTCATCAATAGTCTTAGAAGATAATGCTGTATCCATAACGTGTAGAAATAATGG
Source organism: uncultured archaeon (assembly GCA_963777125.1). Classification (GTDB taxonomy): domain Archaea; phylum Nanobdellota; class Nanobdellia; order Woesearchaeales; family UBA9642; genus UBA9642. Next base: position 1,437 of record CAVZPN010000059.1, read on the forward strand.
TTTTCCATCCAAAGGACGAATATTTTTGCTTATCACTCTTGAACTTGTGCCTTTTGCCGGAATCACTGCAACTATTTTTGGCACATGGCTAAACTTATTTAAAACATCTTCTTGTGAAAAAACATCCAATTGACTTCTAGAATCATTAATAATTGTTCTTCCATCCTGTTCGAAGATTTCTTTTGCTTTAGTAAAATACTTTTTAATTAAATCAAAATATTCAGGATGACCGGGAAGTCCTCTTTGGATATAAAAATTATTAGTTTTTGGAAAAGTAATATTTGTAAATTTTGAATTTTTCTGAAGTTCATAACAATGAGAATTAGTTCCCCAATCATGATTCACAGTCATATCCATTCCTAAAATATATACTTCGCTTAGTCCAAGAAAATATGCGAATTGCATTGCATCGTAAGCTACAGTTTTCCCTCTCCAAAAACCATTACTAAAAGGATCTTTAGAAAAGTTTATTATTTCTTGAGGATGTTTTATCGTACTAAAGAAAGTATTCTCGTCACGTAATTCTTCAGGAAATGTTTCACATGCGCTAGCAATAATTACCTTTTTTGTTGATGTATTGTAGATTGTTTTTTCAAACATTTCTTTAAATTGAGGATAAACATATTTATCAGCTGCAAGATGAAATGTTGGTTGAAATCCCCATTGATCAAACATCAATGGTCCTAGATTCATTGTTATAGTTATTTCATCTTTTAAAAAAGACATGTTTTTATATGCTAAACTCGGGCCTGTGGCTACAATGAATCCTCTCTTACCTTTGTATGCATTTTGCATATTTAAAATCGAATCAAGCGACATATAAATCACTTCATAGTAGAAACAGATTTGACTTTATAAATTTTTGGTTCGTTTTTCCGACAAATTTTCAAACAAGTAATTAATCTATATAGAGGTTAAAATTTAAAATATGTTTTGTTTGATTCCTCGAACTGAGTATATACTTTGGAGCTCTGCTTCGATTGGATTTTTTATATTTTTCTTTGTTGCTGATTGTCGTAGCACTCAGTTTGTAGCCTGCTTCAGTTATATGTCGCGTTTTTAGCCATTTTTGCTCTCTAAATAGTGCCCGAATATAATGCATCCCTATTTAGATGATTTAACAGGATTATTTTTTCGTCTATTTATCGTCGTAGATGCCAGTCTGCAGCCTACGTTTGCTAAGTTTGGCGTTTTTAGGCGTTTTTGTTGCCTAAATAGTGCACCAACATAATGTCTCTTCTATATAGCTTAATTAACTTATTTTTTCTCGTCTATTTGCTCGTCTATATGGCCCACGAATGTGGCCGAGGTTCGCGTTTCTACGCCTTTTAAACGCTGAATTTGGCCTGAATGCTTGCCCGGAAGTATATACTACTTCTTTGTATTGGCTAGGGCAGATTATAGTACTATTTTTCTTACTGTGATGTTTTGACATCTAATATTTTTTCCATTTGTATTGCTTTTATTATGTTTAGTATTTCTTTCATTTGTTTGTCTTGGTCTGTTAATTTTTCTCTTAATAATTCTATTTCTGTTCTGTCTTTGTTTATTTGTTGTTCTAATTCTGTTTTTGTTATGTCTACATATAGGTCTTCTGATTCTATACTGTCGCTCATTCCTAATAATTCTGTATAATAATATATCATATCGCTTTTTTTCCATCCAAAGCGATACTTCATTGCACTTTCTGATTTATATCTTGGAAGCCAATAACATGCAGAACTATGTCTGAAATCGTACATTGATACGCCATCTACTATTGTATCGTATTTTTTTTCCGTTGTATGCTCTTGTTGTTAATGTGCCTTTTCCTAATACTTTGTATCCTAAATTTTTTAGGTATTGATTTGCTGATTGTGGTATTTTTTTGAATATAAAAGAGTCTGATGCTATTTTAGTGTTAGTGATGTATTCTTTTAATACATCTGAACATAATAATAATTTTATTTTACGACCAAATGTTTTCGAAGTTTCTTGCCTAATTGTTAGTGTGTAATGATTTTGTCTTGGATTCCATTCCAAATCTGATACTTTAACATTCATTAATTCCGTAGGTGCTCTAATTCCAGAATCAAATAAAAATATCATTAATACTCTATAATCGTATTTTGCTAAGTCGCACATTTTCTTTACATCTTCAATTGTAAAATAATTAAATTTAGGTTTTTCACTTGTTGCATCTAAGTCTACAGTTATATCTCTCACTTCACGACCATTTTTTCTTTCTCTTCTTTGATGCCAATGCCAAAATGCTTTAAATGCTCTAGCATATGTTCCAACAGCTTTTAGCACTTCTCCTTCTAATCTCCTAGATTTATATTTACCTTCACGCATATTCTTAAAAAATATTAAAATTTTCAAATCCTGATTTTCTAAATCAGTAAGACTCTCAATCCCGTACTCTTGTTGTAAATACAAAGTCATAGTCTGCATCTTAGTCTTTAAATTACGCAGTCGTCCAAAAGATCTAGCGCCTTTTTTAGAAGAAGGATTAATATTAGCACCTATCTCCATATCTGCGATTAATTCGCGAATAAGGCGTGCACTTGGCTCTTTTATACCATCAATAGGACAACCTCTAGCTTTCCAAGAATTATACGATTGCTCATGTTTATGCGGATCAAATCTAGTCATAATTTACCACCACGCATGTAATGTCAGGCACGATTTATATAAATTGTCGTAGACGAAAGGATATTTTAGAGACGACAATCAGTCACACAAACGTGACATATAAGAATAAAGGTTGAAAGGACATATAAGAATAACTAGGAGATTGTAATACAACCTCCTACACACAAATATAAATAATGAAGACTAATAAAATATTATGGATGACATAGACTATTTAATCAAAGAAAAAGAAAGACTATTAATAAAATATAATTGCAAAACTATCGAAGATGTAATACAAATTCTACAAAAACGTATAGACTGCAAATGATAGTCACTGCGAATCTCACGTCAGGAAAAGTCGACTGGGCGAGGCTATAATAATAATAATCCAACTTATTTCTTTCAGAAACCTTTATTAATAAATTAGCATAGAATGAAGTTATGGTTGATGTACTTGTAATAAATTGTCCTAATTATACTCCAGAGAATGTTGATAAAGCAATTGCTCAAGTATTCAAAAATATAAAAATTAATATTAAATCTGGTTCTAAGGTTTTAATTAAACCAAATATTTTAATGGCAAAAAAGCCAGAATATGCCTGTACTACAAATCCTGCGTTAGTTGATGCTGTATGTAAAATTCTTGTAAAAAATAAATGCGAAATTATTATCGGTGAGAGTTCTGGCTGGAATACGATGCATAGTTTTGAAGTATCTGGTATAAAAGCTGTTGCAGAAAAACATAATGCAAAAATAATTGCATTTGAAAACGAGAAAGTACTTGATAAAAAAGTTGATGGCGTAATATTAAAAGAAGTTAAAATAACCTCAATTATTGAAGATGTAGATTACATAATTAATATGCCTAAAATGAAGACTCATGCATTTATGAGAATTACTGGCGCAGTTAAGAATTGTTATGGATTAATTGCTGGCTTTCAAAAAGCATTGTATCATACTAAAGGTAAAGATGAAAAAGAATTTGGAGAATTATTAATAGATATTTATTCACAATGTAAAGGTAAAATTGTAATTAATATTATGGATGCAATTGTCGGGATGGAAGGCGAAGGACCTGGTAATGGTGAACCAAAAAATACTGGTTTAATACTTGCAAGTACAGAGGCTTTAGCACTTGACGTTATTCAATCAAAAATTATGGGTTTTGATCCATTACAAATCGGAACTATAACTGCTGCAATAAATAGAAAAATGATTAATATATCTGATATTAATGTTATTGGAGAGTATACTATTTTTACTATTCCTAAATTGAATTATAAGCCTGCAGGACAAGGTAAAGGTATAAAAAATTTTATTAGTACAGCAAAATCATTTTTATTAACAAAACCTGCATTAATTCCTGAGGTTAATACCGATAAATGTATTAAATGTAGTATTTGCGCAAAACTTTGTCCAGTACAATGTATAACACTAAAACCTTATCCCACATTTGATAGAAAAATTTGCATTAAATGTTATTGCTGTCATGAACATTGTCCTAAAGGCGCAATATTTCTTAAAAAATAATCTTGCTAAAGCCAGAAATACATAGGGTTGTAATATTCTAAATCATAATTCATATTATTTAAAAAGGGTAAAGTTTAGTGCTTTACATAAGCGCATAGGTAATTAATATGATTGTTGAATCAAAGGAAATAATAATTAAAACGAAAAATAATTTTGAAATTGTAGACATAACAAATGATGTAGGAAGTTTTGTTAAAAATTCAGGCATTATAGCAGGAACAATTACAATTACAACAAAACATACAACAACCGCAATAAGAGTTAATGAAAATGAACCACTATTACTTAAAGATATAAAAAATCATATAGACTCATTAACGCAAATAGATAATTATCATCATGATAAGATAGAAGAACGTACAGATTGTCCTGCAAATGAACCAAAAAATGCTCACTCTCATTTGAAAGCATTATTGCTTGGCGCTAGTGAAACAATGCCAATAATAAATAGTAAATTAAGTTTAGGAACATGGCAACATATTTTATTTATAGAATTAGATGGGCCAAGAGAAAGAACTTACACTCTTGTAATAATGGGGAAATAGAATATACTTACGCATTTATTCCAAAATTTCTAGATTTTATAGTATTTTTAATATATTCAATCATTTAATTAATATTTAATCAAAATTCGCAAGAACGTGCCTCACTTTATATCTTTACATATGCGCCAGACACGTTCTTTTTTTACGAATTTCAAACAAGAAATTACATATTTTGATTGGGGAGGATTGTTTAGATCCTACGTAATTTCATTGTAAGCGAAATATTTAGTCATATCCCGTTGAATGTTATGTATGTGTTTTTTCTTCCGCTTGGTTCTTGGTTTGGTACTTCTATTTTTACGTGTATTTTTGTGCTATCTTATGTGTTTTTGTAGTTTAATCCTGTTATTATGTTGTTATTTGTTCAGGTATTTGTTGTTCCAATATGATTAATTGTCATTTGATCATATATTACTTCTTTAATATAAATAAATCCTTGATTATGTACTACTATTTCAAGATATACCTCTTTTGGATCGAGATTTATTTTACATGTTTCATCACATAAATTAATTATGCTTGTACCTGTTTTTTCAGGATCTCCTTTAATAATAAATACGTTTCCAGCGATGCTAATGATGTTCGTATCATATTTTTTGGAATCGAATACTAAATATCTTTCCCGAGTAATGTTTGATACTAAATATATTTTCACATCTCCTGTATAAGTTCCATTAATCTTTAATGATGTAATTCTAGTATCTTCACTAATATTTAACAAGTATTGTTGAGAATCAACACCATAATATGTTTTGTTAAGTTGTATGATTGTTTCTTTAGTTTGAATATTATGATTGTAGTATATTTCAGGGACAATAAGTACTGCAATTATTGAAAAAATAATTAATACAATAATACTGCTAATTATTAGAATATTTTTTACTTCAGGATTTTTAAGCTTTTTAACACGTATTTCTTCAGCAAGAATTTTGTCTTTTAGAATTCGTAAATACTCTTGCTCAGATAATCCTTGAGTAATACTATTTATGGTGAATTTTTTCTGATGGGTGGTTATTTCTTCACTTTCTACTCTCCTATCTAACGAGTGTAATAAAATTATAAAACGTTCTTTCTCCTCACGTAAACTACTTAGTTTGGACTTTTTATCTAATAAACTCATCAACTAAATTTAAGACAAAATAGTACAGTTAATTAATAATACATATATAGTGTTTTTATACAAATACTTCTAGATGATATACTTAGTGTATAACATTTTTAAGCATAAATATAACGTATTAATTAAAATACTACGCTTAAATCTACCTCCCCACTTACAAACCGTTAATACATCTTTTTTAGGAATAAGCATTTATAAATGTGTCGAAAATTTAAGAAAACTATTCTCTAAGATGCCGTCGTAGAAAGTACAACTATAACTACTATTAAAAAAGTAATTTTTATAATATTTTACTCGACAATTGCAAACATGTTAAAAAATTTAATTAAAATTATCTAAAACCAACAAATAATATTAAAATATAAGACATTATACTCATACAAATATAAATAATATGATACTATCAAGTAAAAATTAGTCATATTTATTCGTAAACTATATCAATCAATAACAAATTCTAATAAGTATGTCAAGTAACACACAAAATACTATAGAATATGATATAATTTTTGTACTCGGAGAGAAATATTTCGATCATCCATTATCTGGCCCTGCTATACTTAAAAGACTACTTGAAAAAAATAATTTTACAGTAGGAATTATTGCAAACCCTGGAAATGATAAAGACGTAACACAATTAGGTAAACCAAAATTATTTTTTGCAGTAAGTTCAGGAAGTATTGATTCAATGCTTCGAAATTATAATGCACTAAAAAGGCTAAGATTCAGAGGATCCAAATGAAGAACACGAGGAAGAATTTGTTCCAGACAGAGCAATTATTGTTTATTGCAATTGGATAAGACAACATTACAAAGAATCATTGTTAGTTCTTGGTGGTGTTGAAGCAACCCTTAGAAGATTTACGCATTACGATTATTGGGATAATAATTTAAGAAAACCAATACTTGTAGACTCGAGAGCCGATATTTTATGTTATGGTAATTCAGAAAAACAAATTATTGAAATTGCTGAAAAATCAAAAGCATTCTACGAATCTATTTCAAAAGATAACACTAAATATAATAAAAAATATCCAAGCATAATCGATGCAAGAATTGCAATACAAGAAATCCTCGGAACATGTATTATTATAAAGAATTTACCTAAAGGATTTAAAATTCTACCAAGTCATAAGGAAGTAATGGAATCCAAAGAAAAATTTTGTGACATGCAAAACATGTTTACAAATGAGATGAATTTAGCCGAGCAAGTAGATGATAGATATGTTTTACAATATAAATTTCCAAAATATACATCAAAAGATTTAGATGAATATTACGAATTACCCTACACGAGAAAAATACCATTTGATGTAATATACCTAAGAGGATTTCAATTTAGCGTAGTTACACATAGAGGATGTATTGGCGAATGTAATTTTTGTTCATTAACATTAACACAAGGAAATAAAATTATTTCTCGCTCTGAAGAATCAATACTTCGAGAAATTGAAAGCATAACAAAACTCGAACATTTTAGAGGCAACATTGATGATTTAGGGGGACCTGCCGCTAACATGTACGGAATGGATTGTAATAATTGTCAAAATTCTTGTCTCAATTGTAAAACATTAGTTCGAGATAATACCAGATTAATTGAATTATTAAGAAAGGCAAGAGCTATCCCTAATATTAAAAACATCTATATCAGAAGTGGAATACGATTCGATTTATGTTCAGAAGAATATTTAAGAGAAGTAGTAAAATATCACATTGCAGATACATTAAGAATAGCACCGGAACATGTAAATAAAGATATATTAAAACTTATGAATAAAGATTATGGTAATTTAAATAAATTTATTGAAATGTTTAATAACATACTGAAAGATGAATCAATAACTTATAAAGAATTATCGTTCTATTTTATGACTGCGCATCCTGGATCAGAAATGAAACACGCACAAGAATTATCAAGATTTATGAAAAATTTTAGAAATTCTGAAGCAGTACAAATATTTACTCCAACACCAATGACTATCTCAACTTGCATGTACTATACAGGAATGGATCCGAAAACCAAAAAACAAATACACATACCATATACATTTGTTGAGAAAAAAGATCAAAAAAGAGTTATTCAATTAGACAGATTCTAATTAGACCAGTAACCTACAACTACAATATAATTTAGGTTGCATTATATTTTTACAACAACTTTTTATACCTCTAATAACAATTGTTAATGATGAAATCATTAGTCAAGCTATTAATGGCAGGAACATTAAGTTTAACAAGTATTGTTGCAATGGCGCAAAAGCAAACTCCATTTAAAAATAATGATTTTACAAATTTAAATGACACAACTTCACAGACAATAACGTCTATAGATTCTCTAAAATATAACACCTTAAAAAATAAAATCTATCCTTATAAAAATTCTAAACCAACAACAAAAGGAATAACTGAATATATAACTGAACAAGCAGAAATAGTAATAATTGATTTTCAAAATTTTTTTAATGTAGAAATAGATTACATGGATTTTGTACCAGATAAAGTATCAGAATATATCGGAACTGATGAAACCGATATTGATTCAAACAACAAAGATAACAATTCACAAAATGTTATACAAGTAACCTCACTACCAACTTATCAACCAGCAATAAATCCTAATAATGAATTAGGAGTATATTTATCCGGTTCTAATTATGCCGTAATATCTAATGAAGACAAATATCTTGATTATAGTTATAAAAATGTTAAAAAGCGTTCGTTGTCAAATATTTTAGAAACTAATAAATTTGTTAGGTCAGTAATGCTTCATGAACTTGCGCATGATTATTTTAAACAAGTAGTCGATGAATTAAAAAACAATAAAACACATGCATTAAAAGAATATAGTAGAGCATATTATGAAACTTTTAGCTCAACATTTATTGAAGAAGCAATTGCAGAATATTGTGTTACGATTATGGGGGAAATAAAAAATACTTTACCCTTAAAAGAATATAAACCCCAAAATATTTCTGAAATATCAGATAAAGCTAACGAGTATAAAATATTATACAAATATGGTGCATTTTACGTTAATGATTTTTTAAAAACGTATGGATTACATGAAGGCATAAAAATAATTATTACAAATCCTCCACCGACACTTGAAGAAATACTGATTCCGGAAAAGTATTTCTCTAGATTAAAGACATTAATAGAATAAAGAAATATAATTACAAATGCATATACAACATCATCATAAAATAATAAAATATACTATAAAAAAACTAAATAAAACTATAAGAAAAAAACAAAAATACTAAGCCATGACTTAACTCGTTATGGTTACCTTCTTAATTAATACTGGTGTTAAAGGTCTATCTTGACTATTTCTTCGAACCATACTAATGTTATCAACAACATCTTGTCCTTTTACTACTTGACCAAATATTGCATGTTTTCCATCAAGCCAAGGTGTTGGAACAGTTGTTATAAAAAATTGTGAACCGCCACTATTAGGGCCAGAGTTTGCCATCGATAATATTCCTGGTTTATTATGTTTTAATCCTACACCAAACTCATCTTTAATAGCATATCCAGGTCCACCAGTACCATCGCCTCGAGGATCGCCAGTTTGAACCATAAAATTTGGTATTACTCGATGAAATGTTAAATTATTATAATATCCTTTTTCAGCAAGTTTAATAAAATTTCCAGTTGTAAGTGGGGCTTTATCCTCGAATAACTCTATATCGATAGTCCCCATAGTTGTTTCCATAATTGCGTGTCTATTTTGTGCCATTTTTTCCTCCTTAGAACATCCCGTAAATAAAATTAAACCCATTAATAGAATAATTAAACTTACACCGCCAATTTTTGTTAATTGAACTAAATTATAATTAGTCTTATTTTTTTCAGTCATAATGTTCAACCCTTATCTAACCTAACATTTTGAAGTATTATTTAAAGTTAATTAAAATTGAATTAATAGCAATAATTATTATAAATCATCAAACACATAAACATTATAAATACCAAATACTACAAATAATAAAGTTAAAAAATAATTATAGAAAATTAATACAAGAAGGTGAAATAATGATAGGATATGCGGGAAATATTGAAAAAGAAACATTAAAAAATAATTATTTTAGAAAAGTAATTTATACAGGCAAACATGCGCAACTAGTCGTCATGTGTTTACAGCCTGGCGAAGAAATAGGAAATGAAGTTCATCCAAATGTAGATCAATTCTTTCGTATAGAAGAAGGTCAAGCTAAATTTATATATAATGGCGGTAAAGAAAAACATTTAGTTGGCGATGGTGAAGGAATAATAGTTCCAGCAGGCACATTTCATGAAGTTATGAATGCTTCTAAAACTAAAAAATTAAAACTTTATACAATATATTCTCCTCCAAATCATCCGCCAAAAACAATTCATAAGACAAAGAAAGATGCAGATAAGGCTGAAGAAGCAGAACATCATAAATAGAACATAACTTTTAGCACGTTGTTCGATTTAGACGACATCTTTTTAATTTATTTTTATTTAACTTTATTGAAACTTCTCTGGAGTGGTAACAAAACCGCAATCTTTTTAAACTAGATTTCCCTTCATAAATTATGAATAACACAGAGAATAAATACAATAATATCTCTATCACAGATAAATACTTGACTAATGTACCCGAATGGCTTATTGAAATGCCTAAAGTCGATTTACATTGTCATCTTGGCGGATCATTACGAATAGAAACCATTCTAGAATTAGCAGAACAAAATAAAGTAATATTAAGAGATAACAATAATAATATATTAGATAATGAAACAAAACTAAGAAATCATATTGTATATCAAAATAGAGAAAAACCATCACTGGCAGATTATATTGCAGGAATAAAAACATGCGAATCAGTATTAACAACACCCGAATCATTCTCAAGAGCCGCTTTTGAAGTTGCAGAAGATGCTGCAAAAGAAAATGTAAAAATATTCGAATTAAGATTTGCACCAACAAATTATGCGCATGAAAACTTAAAACTATGCGAAATAATGAAATATACGCTTCTGGGTTTAAAACATGCAAGTGAGCAATATAATATTCATACAGGATTAATAGTGTGCGGTATAAGAACAAATATTGAAGCCACAAAAAAGGCAGTAGACCTGGCAGTAGATTATCAAGATCAAGGAGTAGTAGGATTTGATATTGCTGGAAAAGAAAATGGTTATAGGCCAAAACTTTTTGAAGACATAATTATGCCCGTACTCAAGAATTTTATTCCAGTAACAGCCCATGCAGGAGAAGATGATACAGTTGCCTCAATTGCAGAAGCATTAATATATCTAAATGCGCAACGCATTGGACATGGGATATCTTTACTTGAAAGCACTAAAATGTCCGAATATATGAATACTGCACGTACAGGTATAGAAGCATGTCCTACAAGTAATGTTGATACAGGAGCAGTCGCATCAATTGAAACACATCCAATAAGAACATTTTATAATCGTGGTCTAAGAGTATTTCTAAACACAGATAATAGGACTATATCGGATACAACAATAACAAAAGAATATATGAAATTAATAACTGAATTAAAATTCACACAAGAAGAAATATACACTCTTGCACGTAACGGAATAAAGGCATCATTTATGAATAATAGCATAAGATTTAATTATTTAAATGAACTAGATGCATTTAAAGCAAAGTATCCTGCCAGGTAAAATTCATTAAGTTAAGAAATATTCACAAGATTTATAAACAAGATATTCTTTCCTAGTATTGTAAGAAAAAGAAATGAGATAATTTATCGTGCTTGTGAAGTGCGGAATTCTCGAAAATTAAAATATTTAATTAAAATTAATATTTGAAAACGATTAATTTATATTACTAAATATTATTAAATTAATATAAGTAATACAAATTATCAAAATATACTTTGACACAAAGTGTAAAGTATAATTTCAAAGTCAATTTTGTAACTAATATAAAATTATATTATTACATCAAGAATATTAATTACCATTATTTCTTTTCTAAAGAGGAAAAAAAATGAAAAAAAACGAAACAAATATGACATATAAAGATACGAATGTTAATACTACAAGATTAATGGATGCAATTGATGGCTCCTTTTTTGACGGAATAGTTAAAATTAATAGAAAAGCAAAGCCAGGACCAGTAGTATTTTTAGTAAGTGATGGCGAATCAAGTATTGATGCTGTAACAAAAGACTCAGACTTCAATGTTGATGATGTAGTACATCTAATGGGCCCAGTATCAGATAGGGCAGGCAGAAGACAAATTGAAATTGTACGTATGGAAAAATCAACAGTTAATTTTGATGAAATAATAGCAAAAATTAGTGTTCCAAAAAGAACAACATTTAGTATTGAATCAAAAAGATACAATCTTATGCAGCATAAATTTATAGTTATTGCACAAAGAATTAGAAAAGCAATTCTTGACAATGAACCAATAATAATTAGACATCATAATGATGCTGATGGAATTAGTTCAGGAATAGCACTTGAAATTGCATGTTCTAATATGATGAAGGCAATTGGAGTAAATCCAGACCATAATCTGTATAGAAGTCCTAGTCGCGCACCATTCTACGAAGTAAGCGATGTATTCAGAGATATATCATTATCAAAAAGAATAACTGAACAACACGGTCAAAAAAAGCCAATAATAATAGTTGCTGACAATGGTTCAACACCAGAAGATTCATTTGCATTAAAAACATTAAAATTATTAGGGTACGATGCAATAGTAATTGATCATCACAATCCAGTAATATTAACTAAAATTACTGAAAGTAACAAAACAGAAACAAAAGAACAACGTTATACCAGTTCAGTATGTGAATATCTAGAATATCATTTAAATCCGTATTTATTTGGCTTAGATTCACAAACTAGTGCTGGAATGTTATGTCACGAAATGGCAAGAATGATTGATGAAACTTACGAAAATAAATTAATGCCAGCAATTGCAGCAGTAGCTGACAGATGTAACATTGAAGAATCTGATACTTACATTAAAAATTCCGATGTTACAAAAGATGAATTAACAAGATTTGGTATTGCAATAGATTTTATGGCATACCACATGAAATTCGATATATCAACACCAATAATAAAAGAATTACTTATAAAAAAAGAATTCGTAAATATTATTAATGAAGAAGTTCGAGTTGGAGTTGAAACACAATTACAATCAACATTACCATACTTAAGAACACTAGATATAAATGGAATAATCTTATCATATATTGATCTAGAAAAATACACATTAAGATTCACATATCCTAGTGCTGGAAAAGTAATCGGATTAATACATGACCAAGTAGCTGTTGGTAAAGAAAATATGCCAGTAATATCACTTGGATGTGTATCAGATATGATAATTGTGCGTGCAACAAAGCCAATTCTTCCTGTACAAAAGATTATTGAATTAATACAAGCAAAACTTCCTGAAGCAAATGCTGATGGCGGTGGACATGAATGTGCTGGAACAATCAAATTTGTACCTGCTCACATGGATGCAGTATTACAAATAATTAAGGATGAATTACACAAAATACAAATTGTAGAGTAAAGAAATAGTTCATATAATTATTTATAACTAAACATTATAATTAATAGAGTATAAAACTATATTCATCTAGAATAACTACGAGAATGTCAAACTTAAGAAAGACATTCGAGTATTTCTTTCAAATATTTTTTATCTAAATCTTTTTTATAATTTATTGCAATAGTTCTTAATTTAGCATTATCTACGATAATTGATTTTGCTTTAAATACATCTATCATTTTACCAGATACTAAGAATTGTATAAATTGAGTAACATTTTTAGGTTTTTGTGTATAAATGCATCGTTCAAAATCAATCATTACAGGATTACTAGAAGTATTATTTTTTATAATTATATGCTTATAAGGATTTGTTAATTCTAATTTATTAATTCTTAATTCATCCATTAATGCTAATTGATCTAAAGTTGTTTTTAAAACCATAAGAACGTTCTCTTTAGTGGTTTTAGTTTTATTAAAATAATCAAGTATTCTTTCACCTTTAATATATTCTATTATTATAGAATTATTTTTTTCATCATATTTTAATAATTTCGGGCCGATCCCATACTTATTTAGTATTTTTAAAAAATTAGATTCTGATTTTGCATCATAATGCTCTGTTAATGATCTTTTGATTGCTCGACTTCCTTTTATTTCAACTATTCCGCGATGACCTTTGATAATATTTTTATTAATAATTTTTAATTGATATACGTATAATTGTTCCATAAATAAATTTTGTTTAGCAACTAGATTTTTCTCATAATTTAATTTTCTAATTATTTCATCCACTTTACCTTTATCAGTTAAAGAACTAAACAATAACAATATTTGACCATCAATATTTAAATGAGTTTTTGATTGCTTAAGAAATTTTTCAACAATCTCATAACCATATTTTCCGCCAGTTGTAATCAATTTTTCGTCATCAAGCTCGTCATCAGGAAGATAAGGAGGATTAAATATTATCGTATCAAACCTTGTTTTAATATTTGAATATAAATTAGATACTTTGTAAGAAATAATTACATTACGAACATTATCTTTAGGATTTTCAGTAATATCCTTTTTAACGTACTCAATTGCTTTTGGATTAATATCTGAGAATAATACACTTTTAGTTTGCTTATTTTCAAGAGCATAAATAAGTGGACGGTGGGAGCAAGGTCAAAACTCCCTTTTTCAGGGAGGGGCGCATTATAGGGATATTCCGTGCCGCGTCAAGCACTCAGCCTTTAGTCGGCCGCAAGGATACGCAATGGCGGTCGCAAGACCAGCGACGCGTCGCCAGCCACCCCGCCAGCATCACCACGGCCATTCCGCCCAATATCCCGATGAGCCAGATGGAAAAGCTCATCTGGTAAGGAATCTCCAACACGAAGCGCGCCAGCACCCACCCCATTAGCACCGCTCCTGCCGACGCGAACAGACCACTCGCCGCCCAGCACCGCAAATTCAGACAGGTGCAGACGCCTTAGGTAGCGACTGTCCGCGCCCAGCGTGCGCAGAATGGCGGCCTCGTGGCTGCGTTCATCCTGTGTCGCCAGCAATGCGGCATATAGCACCGCCAATCCGCTCAACAGCGTGAACAGGAACACCGCGCTCACCGTCTGCGCGATCTGATCCATGATGTTGCGCACTTGGTCGATCACCACGCCGGTGTCGATCACCAGCAGGTTGGGAAACTCGCGCGACAACTCGTCGCCCGCGCGTACCATGTCCGGTGGCAAGTAAAAGCTGCTGAGATAACTGGCCGAAAAATCCTTGAGCAATTCGGGTGTGGCAATGACGAAGAAATTCACCTTCA
>CAVZPN010000060.1:0-16729 GCA_963777125.1 uncultured archaeon
CCACAGCGCCCCGCTGCCCCACGCCCGCCGCAGGTCGCGCCAGAACAGGGCAAGAAGGGTGGTCACGTCAACGCCCCCATGTCCAGCTCCGCCAGATCATCGATCCTCAGCGCAAAATGCGACGCCAGCAACACCGCGCCACCATTATCCCGATGCGCCGCAATCGCCGCCACCAGCCGCGCCTGCGCCGCATCGTCCATGCCGTTGGCGGGCTCGTCGAGCAGCCAGATCGGCGCCCCGCTCGCGATCACGCGCACCATCGCGGCGCGCTTGCGCTGCCCGGTCGACAGCATCGCCACCGGCACATCGCTCAACGGCGCCAGCGCCATCGCTGCCATCGCGCGGTCGACCGCATGGCCGTCGACGGTGTCGACCCGTGCCCAGAAATTGAGCGCGCGGCGCAGCGACATTTCAGTATCAAGCGCCGATGCTTCGTCGATCAGCGCGCAGCGCCCGCGGCGCTGACCGTCCCCGCCGCGGCGCGCAGCAGCCCCGCGGCTAGCCGGATCAGGCTCGACTTGCCCGCACGATTTCGGCCCGCGCAGCCACAATGCCTCGCCGGGGGCAAGCGCCAGCGATAGATTTTCGAACAGCAGCCGGTCGCCGCGAATGCACGCCACGCCATCGAGCCGCAGCAACGCCGTCACGCCATATCTTCCAGCGCGTGCATGTCGTCGTCCGAAAAACCGAAATGATGCCCGATCTCGTGGATCAGCACATGTCGCACCAGCCGGTCGAGCCGCTCACCCGTTTGATCCATTCGACCAAGATCGGAATGCGGTACAGCGTCACCCGGTCGGGCATGCCGCCGCTCTCGCCGATGCTGCGCTCGGTCAGCGGCCGCCCTTCGTACAGACCGGTCAGGTCATAGGGATACTTGTGATCCCTGACCTGTTTGTATAAACCCTGCCTGTGCAATATGATAATTTTCCGTAATATATTGCCATGTTGCTTTTTCTTGTGCTGTTTGTATACCATAATTTGTTAATACTATATATTTAAGATTCTTTTCTTTCTCTACTTTTTTTAGCACTTCAACATCGGTTGGTATAGAATAATAAAATCTTCTTGCAGTCCATGATACTTGATGTTGTATTCCTCTTTCAAGTAAAAATATTTCTCCTTTTTCAGTATGAGAATTTATATACTCTCCTGCAATATCTTGTCCATAGAATTGTGTATTGAATTGTTGCATTGTTGATTGTTTAAATGGTGCAATAAGAATTATTATTAGTAATATTGGAATGAATTGTAATAGTTTTATTCCTGTCGCACTTTTAATTAAACTGCCTAATTGGAATAATACGTTTGCGATGCAAATTGCTGCAAATGCTAGGAACGGAAATTGATAATAGTTATGTGCATTCCATTTATATGCAAATAAGATTATGTATACTGCTATTCCGATAGCATATCCGAACATAAATTTAGATATCTTGGATTTGTATTTTATTATAAATAATAAGAATCCTGCAAGAATAAACCATAATCCCGTTATACTGTAGTTGTCTGAAGCATATGATTTTAATAGCATACCGTATGAGTCCCAATATTGTTGTGTAAATATAGAAAATGATAAATCAACCCAATTGTATGCTCCAAAAAATTTTCCAGAACTAATAGCTGTAACGTTTGTGTGAGGCATTAATGCGCTTGCAATAAATAATATCCATACTATAGAGAGTATCAATGTAGCAGATAATATTAGATATTCACGCCAATATTTTTTATTAAATAATTCTTTGTATGGTAATAAGAATAATAATGGTGCAAGTACTACTAATGATGTGATTTTAAACCAAGCCGTTAATAATATAAAAATACATGCTGTAGTAAATGTCTTGATGTTTTTATTATCAACCCATGTTATTAAGAAGTATAATGCGCATAATCCTAAAAATAATGATGGTGCATCCATCTGAATATTTCTTCCAAAAAATATAGCAAGTGGCATTATTGCATAGAACAATGCAGATAATATTGCAAGATAATCCTTATCTGTTAATTTTTTAACGATAAGGTATATTATAATTATTGTTCCAATAGAAAATAGTATTATGAATAATCTTGCAACCCATAATTTCCAACCAAATATTGCAAAAAATATTAATAGACTCCAAATGGCTATCGGTGTTTCTCCTTCATTAAAATTACAACTTTTATAGGGATTTCCGTAATAGTCATTTGTTGATACTGAGCAATCATACCATGTGGTTCTAAAATAATCTCCACTTTCATGCATATTTAATGCGAAACTTAAGAATTCATCTTCTTTCATATTATGGTATCCGATTGTCGGATAATTAATATGATATGATCTTAAGTATACTGCAAGTGCTATAATTAATAAAAGAGCAAACCAAATAAAATATTTTTTATTAAATGATATTTTTTTCATTTATACCCATGTTTATCTTGTTTTAGATTCTTACCAATTAACTTTCCAAACTATTATTCTAGTTCCAGTAATATCTGTTACATCTGAGAATTTCTCAAAATGTGTCATTCCTTTTCCTTCTAGGTAGAATAGTTTTGTAAATGTTGAATCTATTAATAATGGATCAGATACTATTGCACTATATGTTGTCACATTATTTACTTTGTTTACATTTAATAATATTCCAAGGCCAACACTTGCATTATCTGGGCTGTATGTTTTTATTTTATTATCAGCAATTACAACTTTACCCCATGTGGCAATATTTTCTCCAATTCGAGTATTGGTATTTTGCGCGTATACTCCCATTAATACTTGTGATTGCTTCGGATTACTTATATTAATTACTGCTCTTTCAAGTACTATATTTTGTTGACCGTTGTTTCCAATTGTTATTCTCATATCACATAATACTAGATCAGAATAGTTAGAACATGGTATGCTGTTTGCTGCATAACTTGGCCATGGTGCTATCCAATCATTCATTTCTCTATCTGTTGTTAATGCTTGTACATCATAATAAATCTTTGTAGCTTCATCATCACTATAGTTGAATCTTTCTTTTAATAGTCTTGTTCCTTCTTCAAGTGATTTAGGTTTAACTTCATTTATTACGTATGCTTTATCAATATCCCAACTTCCAAAGTGTCCCCAAACTCCTGCTTTTCCAACCATATCTTCTGACGTAACATAGTACACATCTGGAGCATCACAATGCGAATATTTTAGTATTTGTGTTGTTTCTGCATCGTTAAATCCTAAATTTAATAAATGTTTTCTTGCATCTGCTTTACTTAATAAATATATATCTGATACTACATTTTGTGATTTTTCAGTATCTTGGTATTTTTTATTTATTTCTTCGAATGCATTATTACTTCCACAAGCAAGCATATTTAATATTCCGATTGTTTCTTGTTCGTTAGATGTAAGTAGACTTCTTCCAGCCCAATGTGCAAGTGCAGGGTATTGTGATGCGCCATCAAATGTTACCTTTCTATCTGCAACGTATTTAAACCAGTGTCCAAAGTCCCACCATGATGTGATTATTGCGTCAGGTTTACTTTCTTCTCTAATTTTTGTTAATGAATCCCACCAACCTGTCGTTATAGAAGGAACAAAGTTCTTTCCACTTGATATTCCCATACTAATTGGTGCTATTAATATTAAACACAGTACACAGGCTACTAATATTTTTGTTATGTTATTTGAGATTTTTAATCCATTAGATATAGTTCTATTTAAGTATTGATAGATGTATCCAATAGCAACACCAAGACCGATTGAAAATGCCGGTATTAATAACAGAATAAATCTTACTCCTTTAATACTAGTATACATCATTCCAACAATCCAAATCATAAGTATTAATGCTGGTTTAATGTCTCTTGTTTTATCATCTTTTAATATAAACCATGAGCCTAACAATATTGGTGCTAATACTAAAAATAGGTATAATTTATAATTTAATAACATACCTTTTGGTGATATTAAATATAAATATAGTATTGTTGAGATTCCTATTAATAGATAATCTTCAAATTTAGGTTCTTTTCGAACTAAAGTTAGAATTATTCCAAGTAACGCTAGTGCAAATAATATTGTTATTCCAAATGATGTTTGTGAAATTATTGTTGGTATATCTGCATCATTTAATTCTGCAACTGTTGTTAGTACATTAGGCCATAAATTTGCGACAGCAGCAGTTTCTAATTCAGAATTAAACATAAATGGTGCTTTCATTGCGGCAGTAAAATTACCAAATGAATATATTATTGTGATAAATATCATTACTGAGAGTATTAATGTGCCAAGTAGTATTGCATCATCACGTAATTCTTTATCGAAAATATGTTTAAAGTGTTTGTGTTTAATATATTTTTTTAATGCAATAAATCCTATATGTCCAAGTATTGCTGCAATAATAAAGTAGAATATATACCACCAGCCACCCCAGGCGAAATTAAAACATGCCATAGCAAAACCCGTAAGCACTGTAAATGATATTTTTTTAATTAGTGATTTGGAATCAAATGCTTCTAAAAATAGCCATATTATTATTAATGGGAATGTAATATTCCATATATCTGTGTCTGATCCTAAAGTTCTTGTAATGATTAGTGGACTAGTAGCAATAAACATTGCTGCAAAAAATCCTGCAACATTATTCATCAATTTTCTTCCAATAAAGAATGCTGCAATTGCTGCAATCATTGCAATTAGTGTTGGTAAAATAAATGCTGCTTGCATTAAATTAATTTTTGGATTAAAAACTTTTAGGATTTTATGTAAGTATACTGTGGCGTAGGGATGCATTGATGGATCCGCTAGACCATCAACTGGCGCAATCATATGATTGTCTTTACAAATGCCGTTCTCATCTTTATAATCACAGACCATGCCTTTTTCTTCAATATTACGTGCTTGTCTTAAATAATAGTATGAGTCTAAGTCTCCAAGGAATGTGTAAGCTGTTCCGTTTTCTTGATACTGCATTCCTGTCTTAAAATATGCTGAGGTTTGAGTTACTTGCTGTGCTATATTATCTTTATTTTCTTTAACAAATGTGGTGTATTGTTCGGCAACAAGTTTATCTCTTTGTGTTACTGGAAGATTAGGATATTGTTTATAGATAGATTGTGAAATCTGATTTTTATAATAATTTTCAACTGAAGATTGTGCCCATGTATCAGTTGCTGGAAGCGAGCCTGCTTGCAATCTAATATATGCAGTTAATATAACTGGAATTGCAATAAGTAGTATTAAGAATAATGTTTTTGCAAATTTTGTTGAAAAGAAACTTTTAAATTTGGAAAAATCTACACTAATTTCTGAATCCTCATCTGTATTTTTATCTGTATCTTTATGTTTTACATGATCACTATTACTCATAAATACACCCCACGATTGTGAGGTATAAAACATATTTATAAATTTGATGAAAAAATCGTCCTTATTATTGTTAAAAGTTTAATACATTGGAGCTTTGCTCCGACCGGGTAGTTCATTTGCATTAATAGTTAATTGTTCTTAAGAACTGATATTAATTTATTCTAATAAGGTATATATTGTATGCTGTATTACTATATTTTTTATATTTGATCTCATCTGAGAATTGTGGATCTTCATTATCTGCGGATAAGAATAATATTGCATCTCCTCTTTTTAATGTAATATTTTTGGCTATTATTAAATTATTTAATGTATTTACATTATAAGTTGGATTTATTTCTGATATATCATTCAATCCAATAATTGTGATGTTAGTCTTTATATGATATTTTTCAGTATAAAATTCTGCTTCTGGATAATTTGGAATATAAATATTTGTTATTCCTATAATTATTGTGTGTTCAATATTTTGGTTGATTAAAGAAGAAAATGTAGTAGTATATGGATACGTTCTATCTCCATAATTACAATTAACACATCCCCAATTTTTTCTAGAACCATCAATATATATGGGCATTAATATTATATTACTTATCAGACTGACAATTATTACTCCTATAATTAATAACAACGTAATATATTTCCCTATTGACTTCTTATTATTACGATATTTTTTTGTTATACTTATTACGAATTCTATAGATGTTATGCTTAATACTATTACTATAGGTACAAAAAATAAATTCCATCTAGAATATCCAATATATATAAACATATCACATATAAAAAATAGTGAAATAAATGTTGATATAAATAATATTGAATATGCTTTAATTTTGTCTTTTTTTAATAATATTATAAATCCTATTAATGCTATAATTAAAATTATTCCAAAGTCTATTATTAACCCTTTTAGAAATGAACTATATGATAAAATGTTTAATGTATTATATATTTCTCCACCATATGGTCTTGGATTGCCAAAAAATATTCTGAAAAATAAATATGTTACTATTGGTAATATAATTAATAAGTATATTCCTATTTCTTTTGGAAGTATTTTTTTAATAGATTCTAAAACTTTGTTGGCTAATGATTTTTTAGTTATTTTATTATTACTCAAGTACGGCAGATATATATTTTTATAATATCCTCTTGCAATAATTATTGGTACTATAACTATTATCGCTGTTTCTTTAATAAATCCTAGCAATATTAAAGCATACCAAGAAGGGTTAGTTATTAATTCTGTATATTCCTTTGTGATTATTGTTTTTATATCAAGAACAACTATAGTCATAAGTAATATCATTGGCATTTCGATATATACTATTGAATTATAATAATATACTATAGGAATAGTTGTTATACTTATAGTTAGTAAGTATGCTAATATATTCGTAATTATTGATTTTTTGAATGCATTTTTAAGAATGATAGTTAATTTATAGAATAGCATCCAAGATAGTATTATAATACTTAGAAATGGTATTATTCTGTATAATGTAATATTATATTGGTCTGGAAATATTGCTATTACTTGAAAAAATTTTACTATAAAGGGGTATCTTAAAAAGTCATCTATATATTGATAAAAAAAGTTTTTATACATATATACTATTAAATATGTTCCAACAATAGCTACACTAAAAATTGCAATTATAATTCTTTTCCAAGTTAATGCTTGTATATTTTTAAATTTGTTAAATTTTTTACGTAAATATATCCATAATATTAGACTAATGCCGAGTATTACTAAAATATTCAATAGTATAATAATTTTATGAGATAGTGCTATATTACTTATGAGTCGGAATATTTGTAGTACAAATTCAGTTATTATCTTTGCTCCAGTTATGTGCGTACTTTCATCGCCTGTACTTGTAATACTACTATTTAATGCATTATATTGAATGATATATATTGTTAAAAATATTATTGCAAACCAAATGTAGTGTTTTAAATTTAAATTCGATTTAATATTCAATTTTCCAGAAGAATAATATGCCCATATAGTTCCGCTAATTGCTAAAATAATAAATAATATAGTATTTATTAACATATTTTGTGGAATAATCCAATAAGGAGTAAATATGTATGCTAACGCAAAAATAAAAAATAGTATTGATGCAATAAAAAATTTGTTTGAGTTTTGATTTGTATTACTTATCTTATGGTATGCTATTAATAATAAGATTAATATTGATATAATTTTAACAATAAATATAGGTATAAATATAAAAATGCCGGTCAAAAGAAATATACTTGATGCAATTAGTTTATTATTCATTTAGTTAATTATTATCTTTTTGATTTGCTAGATTTACTGAAATATTCTTTAAATAATAGTCTTATAAAATACCATCCAGTACTAAATGTTCCAGCAGTACTTTTACCACCAATACGTTCATTTTCTGTTGTTGGTATTTCAGTAATTTTAAGTTTATTTTTGAGTGCTCTCATAGATACTTGATATTCAATACCGAACCCTTTAGCATCCGGATTTATTTTTTTAAAAGCACTCTTATTTATGCCTCTAAATCCGTTTATTGAATCAGTAAGTTTTCCTTTAAACGCGATATTTGCAAGTATTGTGAAAAATTTATTTCCGAATTTCCTTACTTTTATCAATTGGTTATCTTCATCGCATCTAGCGCCTTTTGCAAATCTTGATGCTATTACCATATCATTACCTTTTTCAAGCATCATAAATAGTTTTTTAATATCAGCAGGATTTTCATTACCATCAGGACTAAAAAATACTAAATGTTCATATTTGGCTTCTTTTATTGCAATCCTGAAGGCTTCTCCCCTACCTTTAGATAGTTGATTAATTACTCTTATTTTATTTTTTTTATATACGTCTAATGTTCCATCCGTTGAACCGCCATCTACTGCAAAGACTTCTTCTATATCTTTTATTGGTATCTTATTTACTAATTTAGATAAACCTTCAATTTCATTTAGTGTTAGTATTACTAGTGTTCCTTTAATTTTTTTGTTCATAGTATTTCCTCGTTTATTCAACTACCTTTTATGATTTAGTTAAATTAAATTTATATTACTTTTAATGAAGTTATTATTTTCTTTTTAATATATTTGTGAAGGCTGTTATTATTAACATTGAACCACTTATAAGTATTATGTTGTGAATCTAGTTTAATATTTTTTTCATCTTTAATTATGGTTGCATAAAAACTATTTACACAATGGTAGCCTGTTTTTTTATATCTTGAAGTAGTATAAATCTCATCTTGTGTTCCACAAAATATTATATCTTCTTTTTTTAATTTAAGTCCTGCTTCGCTAGATGCTTGTCTTAGTGCACAATTTTCTATAGTTTCATTTTTAAATTGTCTGCCTCCAGTAGAAAAATATTTATTTTTTAGGGGCGCATTAGTTCGTTTGAATAATAATATTTTTGTTTTAGTTGTATCAAAAAATAATATATCGACTGTGGGTATAGGTATTAAATCCATTATTATTTGATATGTTTTATCATCTATATGTTTCGAGTTTTTATTTCTTAACTTATTTTTTTTCTTGTTCATTTAAATACCATTCATAAGTCTTTTTTAAGCCTTCAGTTAATTGTGTGTCAGCTTTCCATCCAAAAGATGCAGCTTTTGAAACATCCATAACTTTTCTAGCCATACCTTCTGGTTTTTCTGTATTAAATATTATTTCTCCTTTATAATTTGTAACTTTTTTTATTGTTTCTGCTAATTCTTTAATAGATACATCAGAGCCAATACCTATGTTTAGAAATGTTAATAAATCATTATAATTATAATTATTCATAAAATATATTGCTGCATTAGCAACATCTTCTACAAATATAAATTCTCTTCTTGCATTGCCTGTACCCCATACTTCAACTGAAGCATCTTGATTTATTTTTGCATTATGAAATTTTGTTATTAATGCAGATATTACGTGTGACTTTTCAGTTTCAAAATGATCATTAAATCCATATATATTACATGGCATAAGACTAATGAAATTTGTGTTGTATTCTTTATTATAATACTCACAAAGTTTTAAACCTACGATTTTAGCAATTGCATATCCTTCATTAGTTGGTTCTGGTTTTCCTGTAAGTAAATATTCTTCTTTCATAGGTTGCGTGCAATCTTTGGGATAGATACAAGAACTTCCTAAAAATAATAATTTTTTTACAGAATATTTTCTAGCTGCTTCAATAACATTAGATTCTATCATTAAATTATCATATAGAAATGTAGCTGGTGATTTAATGTTTGCTTGTATTCCTCCTACCTTTGCCGCTAAATGAAATACATAGTCGAATTTATTTATTAAAAAGTATTGTTCAACATCAAACTGTTGTTTAAGGTTTAATTCTTTTGATGTCGGAGTATATAAATTTGTATATCCTAAATTTCTTAAATTGTTTATTAGGCATTTTCCAACCATGCCATTACTTCCTGTAATCATTATTTTAGAATCTTTATGCATCATTTTAATAACTCCACTTATTTTTTTAATAATGAATTTATTAGATTTATTTCAGTTTCAGTCATTTCTGGATTATTTGGGAAATAAAATCCTAATTGGTGAATAGTTTTAGCATTAGGACAATTGAATTCTTTTGAATTAAAGAACTCTTTTGCAAATGGTTGTTCAGTCATTGAACCGCCAACTATAGGTCTTATTTCTACATTGTGTTCTGAAAATAATTTTCTATATTTATTAAATGTTGCTTCATCTTTACATATTAATGGATATGCAAAATTAGATACAAAACTCATGTGTTCCGTGTTTAATTTTGTAAAATCTGTGTTATTATTTGCTACTTGTTTAAATTTAAGATAATTTTGATTTCTTTTTAAAATTATTTCAGGAATATGTTTTACTTGTTCTATTCCTATTATTCCATTAATTTCCGTAGGTCTAAGATTATATCCTAAGTAATAGAATGTATACATATCGTGGAAATCATCAACTTTACTACTTAATTTTAATTCTTGTTTCTTTTTATCATCAACGTTTCGTGACCAACCATGTGCACGTACCATTTTTAACATATCGTATAGTTCTTTATCGTCCGTACATACCATTCCACCTTCTATTGTAGATATATGATGTCCCACAAAAAATGAAAATGTGCTTGCAAGGCCAAAGTTTCCTAATTTTTTATTTTGTAATTCACTACCCAATGACTCGCAATTATCTTCTAAAAGTATTATATTATTTTCTTTACAATATTGTTCTATTTTATCTAACTCTGAACAAAATCCTAGTAAGTTAGTTATAAATAATGCTTTTAATTTATGCTCAGAATGAGTTTTTTTGATATGTGTTAAATCACTATTTAATGTTTCAAGAGATACATCTATCGGTATTGGCGTTAATTTATTTTGTATTATTGGCATTAAATTAGTTGCCCAAGTTATTGCAGAAAATCCTACATTGTCTTTTTCTTTTACTAATTTTAGATTTACTATTGCTTGCATTAATGCTAAGTTTGCAGAACTACCGCTATTAAAAAATACGCTATATTTTCTTCCTTGATATTCTGAAAATTTATTTTCAAATTCTAAACATTTTTTATCCATGCTGAATTTATCTGTTGTCAAGACAAAATCCACTATTTTTAATTTAGTGTTTTTTTCATCATAAAAACTAGATTTTATAAGACTTATTTTAGGGAATGTTTTTGTTACTTCGCTTTTAACTGTTGTTACGTGTGTAGTTATTTTTTCTTTAGTATCTGCTTTTGAACCATATAATTCTGTTTTTAAAACTGCAATATCATGCATAATCATCTCTTTTGCAAGTTCACTAAATAATATTTTAGGTTCCCATCCAAGTATTCTTTTAGCTTTAGAATAATCTCCTATTAATAAATCAACTTCAGTAGGTCTAAAATATCTAGGATCAATTTTCACTACAACTTGATTAGTATCAATTCGTACGTATTCTTCATTTACGCCTTCTTTTCCGTTGCTTTTTATAGCTATGCCTGCATATTCAAATGCTAACTCTAAAAATTCTCGAACTGAATGAGTTTCATTTGTGGCAACAACATAATCATCAGGTTTTTCTTGCTGCAACATTAACCACATTGCTTCAACATAATCTCTTGCATGACCCCAATCTCTCTTTGCATCTAAATTTCCTAGATACAAGCAATCTTGAACTCCTTCTTTAATTTTAGCTATGGCTTGAGTGATTTTTTTAGTTACAAAAGTTTCTCCTCTTCTTGGACTTTCGTGATTAAATAATATTCCGTTACAAGCAAAAATGTTATAACTTTCTCTGTAATTTCTAGTTATTCCATAGCCATAAACTTTTGCGCAACCATATGGGCTTCTAGGATAAAATGGCGTAGTTTCTTTTTGAGGTATTTCTTGAACTTCACCAAACATTTCTGATGAAGATGCTTGATAAAATTTTATACTTTTACCTTTTTCTTCTTTGATACTTCTTATTACTTCAAGAATTCTAACAACGCCAATAGCTACAACATCAGAGGTATATTCAGGTACATCAAAACTTACACGTACATGGCTTTGCGCGCCAAGATTATATATTTCATCAGGAAGAATATTATTAATAATTTTGCTTAAAGCAGAAGAGTCAGATAAATCTCCATATACTAGATGAAATTTGGATTCTTTATCATGAATTTCTTTAAATAAATGACTAATTCTTTGATTGTTAATGCTAGATGATCTTCGTATAATCCCATAAACTTCATACCCTTTACTTAGTAAAAGTTCAGCTAAATAAGAACCGTCTTGACCAGTAATACCCGTTATTAATGCTTTTTTATTCATAAAAAGATAAAATAAAAGGACTTTATTAAGTTTTTTATTTAAATTATTATATACTCATATTATTTTATCTAAGAATTTTTATTTTATCATTTTCTATTTTTATAAAAAAATATCTTGTAATAAAAATTATTATTACAGGTATTATAGGAACAATATATCTTCTTACGCCTTCAGTTATTCCATGAATGCTTATAAAGTATATTACGAATAGGTTTATAATTAAAATCAATTTAAACTTATCTTCATTGTTTTTTGTTTTTTGTTTAATATATTTTATATATGTCATATAAATAAATGATATCCATAATATCCATATGCTCCAATAAAAGAGGATATACATTGCTAGTACTAATATTATAAAATATTTTGTAATAGAATTATTAAGTGATATTTTCTGATTTAATGTTTCATAAAGGTCAGGCAAAGATAACATATAAGAAATATTTTTTACATATCTTTTTAACGCGTATACTGGATTATTTTTTATTACTTCTATATTATCTTTAGTATATCTTTCATTACGATCCACTTCACCAGTACTTATATTATCAATATATATTCTTTTTTCATCCGGTTCATTAAAAGTTAATCCTTTATCCCATGATACTCCTTTATTATCGTGAAGTGCGAAATATCCTACTATGCCATTAATATTTGTAGTGGGAATAATTTTTTCAAAAGCATAATAATTTCTGACTACCCATGGTGAGTAGATTAGGCTAAATCCGCAAATAAACAATATGATTAATGTTAGATTAAGCCATTTTTTCTTATCTTTACGTTTTATTAGATTTACAAATGTTGTTAATATTAATATGCTAGATATTAGTATAAAAAAGTATGTGGGAGATGGTCTTACTAGACAGAGATACCCCGCGCTTATTCCTGTAATTAGTGCTAGTATGTTGCTCTTAGATTTGTATGCTTTTATAAATAAATATATTGTGAGTAGAATAAAAAATGTGAAGGCTATTTCACTAATGATTCTTCGAGTATATAGGAATAGTGGTGGATAGAATATTATTGATGCAAAAACTATTAATGCATATTTGTTATCAAATATTTCTTTATAGATTAAATAACCTAAAATTCCGCTTAGTAATAACAATATTGTTTGTAAATAATAAATTGCATAAATATTTTTAAATAGAAATAATGCTGATGCCACAATTAATGGGTAACCAGGAGTTCTTAAAGCAGTTGGTGTATGTCCATCAAAACTAAATGTTCCTGTATTGATTATATTTTCTGCAATCTGAAAATAACCTACGTCATCGCCATCAAATTTAGGATTATATATATTTATAAAAAGTATGTTTAAGATAAGAAATACTAGCCCTACTATAATTAATTTTCTATCAATTTTCACAGATTTTAAATTTTTCTTATCTTAATAAATTTATCTATTTTAAAAATGGTTTCGTGTTCTTTTGTAAGATAGGGTTTAATGAGTTAGTCTATTTGTTAAATATTTTCAAATATATCAAAAAATTTATATAATGCATTAAAAATCTTTTAGTATTATTTTAATTAAGTGTTAATTATGAAAATATCTCTAAAACAAAATTCATTTACGAAAAAAGAAATTAATAAAGAGTTAACGATAGTAATACCTGCATATAATGAAGAGCATGGTATTCGTGGCACTATTCTTGAATGTGTAAAGTATAATCCTGATGCTATAATTATGGTAATAGATGATTGTTCTAAAGATAAAACTAGTTTGATAGTTAAAGGTATGCAAAAAAAATACTCTCAAATAATTTTGATAAAAAATAAAAAGAATCTAAATTATGGTGGGGCTTTGAAAGTGGGATTTAAAAATTTTAAAACTAAATATATGGTTTTTATTGATGCAGATATAACTTATCCTCCTAAATATATTCCTAAACTTCTTCAAGTAATGAAAAAAGGTAATCTTGATGTAGTCTGGGGTAGTAGATTTTCTAGTACTCAAAAGAGTCATATGCCGTTAATACGTAAAATAGGTAATACTTTATTAAAAGGGTTATTTATGATATGGACTGGACATTATATTTCTGATGTTTGTTCTGGAATGAGAATATTTACACGTAAGAGTATTGATAGTATAGATTATGATAGTTTACCTAATGGTTTGGATATGATTTCAGCAATGTCTAAACGTATAATTAAACGTAAATTAAAATACGGTATAATTCCAATACCTTACGCTATGCGTGAAGGTCATTCTAAGTTAAATTTGATTAATGATTTTATTTTAATGTCTAGAAATATAATTAGAGAAAAATAGTTTGTATAAGTCTTTAACGTTAATATTAGCGATATGAGGTTTTTATGAGTGAACAAGCAATGTCTAGTAATATAATGCATTTGAGTGAAAATCAATCATATAACAAGTATGCTTTTAAATTATTTAAAAATTATTTAGGTAAAAATATTTTAGAGATAGGTTCGGGTGTTGGTAATAATATTAAGCATATTCCTAAGAATAGAAAAGTAATTGCCACAGAATTTGATGCCTCTTATTTAACAATATTGCGTAAAAAATATCCTAAGATGGATATTAGACATTTAGATATTGAAAAAGATAATATAGTAACATTAAAAAAAGAAAAAATTGATACTATATTATGTTTTAATGTTATTGAGCATATAAAAAATGATGAAAAAGCCATTAAAAATATGCATTCAATATTAATGAAAAATGGTTATCTTATATTGTGGGTGCCTGCGCATAAATGGCTTTATGGTACATTAGATTCTTCTCAAGCGCATTATAGAAGATATACTAGAAAGGAATTGCATATTCTTCTTGATGATAAATTCGAAACAAGATTTTATCATTTTAATACTTTAGGAATTGCTGGTTGGTTTTTGTATGGTAAAATATTACGTAAAAAAAGTTTACCTTCTAAAGAGCTTAAAATATATGATAAACTTTTTGTAATGTTAAGTTTTTTAGAAAAGATTAGTCCTATAGGTCTTAGTCATATAGTTATATGTAGAAAAAAATAATTTTTTATGCCAATGTTATTTGATTTAGATTTTATCCATTTTATATTTTCTATTAATGATTTTAATTCTATAAAATTTATAAACATATACTCAATCTGTATTTTATAGCTATAATGGAATTAGCTTTTGTTTAATTCGGAGTATCTATGACTAATCGAAGTTTTGCAGAAAATGTTATTGTAGTATTCGTATTGGCTATTATTACAGGCTTTGCAGGTTATGCTCTTCGAATTACTCTTGCAAGAAATCTTTCTATTGAAGAATTCGGGTTATTTTATGGTGTGTTAACTGTGTTTATGTTTATTGGCTACTTTGTTGAAGCAGGTATTGGTACTTCTCTGTCAAGAAAAATTATCGAGTTGCGTCTTTCAAAAAAATTTTCTTCAATTAATAATATAATTGTTAGTACTTTATTAATGCAATTACTTTTCACAATTATTATAGCTGTTATTTTAATTTTATTACGAAATACTTTATCAATTAATTATTTTCATGGCGATGTAAGTAATATTATTGTCTTATTATCTATGTGGTTACTTTTTATTCCTTTAATTTCTTCTTTGACTTCCATATTTTATGGTTTTAAAAAAGTTACTTCTTTTGCACTTGTTGATTCTATTAAAGCTATTATGCTGGTTATTTTATGTATTTTATTACTTTTACTCGGATATAGTAAAATTTCTGCTGCAATTGCTTATGTTATAAGTACTCTAATTATGGTTGTAATATTATTTTTTTGGTCAAGAAAAATATTTCCCTTATCTTTGAAATTTTCTTTTAGATTAGCGGATTCAATGTCTGTTCTGGGTTTCGGGTTTTATATCTTATTATCTAATCTTATATGGACGTTTATTACCCAAATAGATACTTTTGTTGTAATATATTTTACTAATTCAACAAGTGTTGCAATGTATCAAATTGCTATTGCAACAGCCTCTATATTGTTGTTTTTTACTAATGCTATTGTTATGGTATTATTTCCAACTATCTCAGAAGCGTTTTTAGCTAAAAATATTAAAGATTTAGCAAAAACTATTAATTTAATATACAAATATGTTTCTATAATACTTGTGCCTTCTGTTATTGCAATAGTGTTGTTTCCTAATATTATTATAACTTTATTATTTACATCGAAGTATTTACTTGCTATTGATACTCTTAGAATTTTAACTATTGCAATAGTGTTCTCTTCTTTAACACTAATAAATAATTCAATATTAACTGCATTAAATAAACCTAAAGTAGTTATAACAAATATGATTGTTATAGCTGTATTAAATTTAGTCTTAAATCTATTATTAGTTCCTAAATATGGCATTATGGGCGCAGCTATTTCTACATTAATTAGCTTTATGTTAAGTGCTATCGTATCTAATATTTCAGTACAAAAATCTATAAAATTTACCTATCCGTTAAGAACTTGGAAAGTATTGTTTTTTAGTGTATTATTATTGCTCGGGATATTTTATGTATTAAGAACTGTGTTAGTTTTAAACCCTTATCTTGAAGCAGGGATAATTTTTAGCGTATTGCTTGCTATTTATGGTGGGATATTATTAATTACAAAAGAAGTAACTATTGTAGACATAAACTCCTTAATTTT
>CAVZPN010000061.1:0-45587 GCA_963777125.1 uncultured archaeon
AGCAGGATGGACAAACACATCACAAAATACGACGACAATGCTAAATGTTGGAATTGGAACAACAAGTCCTATTGAAAAATTACAAACAGTTGGAAGAGCACGATTTGATGATATTTATGTTGGTACATGGTCAACAGCACAAAGACTTGAAGCAAATGGTGCTTCTACTTTCTATATCGGAACAGGTGGAGCACAGGATATGATTTGGCGAACAAACGGAGCCGATGTTATGACCATTAAAAATGGAGGTAATGTTGGAATCGGAACAACAACACCAACGCAAAAATTAGACGTAAGTTCAGCAATTAGCAACGGAGCCAGTGATTCTTTCATTAACATATTCAACGGACACATTGCTCAATCAGGAGTTGATTACACCGGAGAAAATGGAATTAAGTTTCAACATTATAATCCTACCGATGGTAATTTAGCTGGAGGTTATTTAAAATCTATTCGATTAAATACTTATGCTACGGGGAATAATGCTTATAAAAATTCTGCTTTAACATTCGGGACGGTGCTGAATGGTGTTGAAGGAGAAAAGATCAGAATAGATAACAACGGCAACGTTGGTATTGGAACAACAGCACCATATGCAAAATTACATGTTTCTGGAGGAAAAATGGGAATTGTTTCAACTTCCAATTCTAATGGTCAATTTAGAATTGCAAATACTGCAGACAGTGAAGCAAGTATGGGATTCTTTACAGGATTAACTGAATCAACTTTAGGAGATAACTCTCCAAGTTACACCCATGGTTGGATGGTCGGTCCAAGTGTTTGGGGTGTTGGAACAGATAAATTTGGAATTGGTAGTTTAGCTGATGGATCACCTACTTTAATAATTAAAGAAGGCGGTAATGTCGGTATCGGAACAATTAATCCTACAACCAAACTTCATGTAAATGGAACTAATCCTAAATTAC
Organism: uncultured archaeon; assembly: GCA_963777125.1. GTDB lineage: Archaea > Nanobdellota > Nanobdellia > Woesearchaeales > UBA9642 > UBA9642. Next base: position 927 of record CAVZPN010000061.1, read on the forward strand.
TTTTAACGACAGTAAATGATCTTGCATATCAGGCGGGACTTCAGGCTAACTGGGATTCTGGACATCAAATGAGTCTAACAGGAGTTAGTGGTTCGGAAGTTCTTGGTCAGTATGCAGCAAATACTGCACTGATATATGGTAACGTTGGAATTGGTACAACAGCACCTACAGCTAAACTTGAAGTTGCTGGAGGTATTAGATTAAATACTACAACTGCTAAACCTACTTGTGATTCAAGTCAGAGAGGAACAACTTGGTATCAACAAGATTATTCTGGTACTGAAGATGTATTATGGACTTGTATGAAAAGTTCAACCGGAACATTTAATTGGATTATGGTTGCAAGAGGAACATAAAAATAATAAAGGTGAAAAAAAATGAAAATAGAATTAAAAACAACAATAATTATTGGAACATTAGCTCTACTATTATTAGTGGCGATTGGATATATTGGATTGAGCGAATATACTAAATATAAAACGCAACAACAATTAAAAGTGTATCAACAAGGCATAGAATATGGATATCAACAAACAATAATAACCATAATGCAACAAGGAGCTACATGTCAATCAGTACCTCTTTTTGCAAATAATCAAACATTGACTATGATTCCATTAGAATGCGTATATTCAACTGCAATACAATGTAAAGAAGTACCGATACAATTTAATAATAAGACAATAAATTTAATTGCTAAAGAATGTCTAAAACAATAAAACTTGGAATTGGAATATTAATAGCATTATTAACAATTAATTTAGCGTTAGCATTATCGTGCACTATTACAAGTACTGGAAGTTGTAGCAATACAATAATATTATATGCATCAAGCAACACTAATGCTCATGCGCAAAATATTTCTGTTGCAACTTATCCATATGGAATATGTTGTAGTGAAAGTGGTCAGAGTATTACTACTACATGCAATGCATTAGCTCCAACATTTTTAAAATTATACTCGACAACAAATGCACATGTTGAAGTATTTAATCAAACAAATTATCCAATCAATGTATGTTTAGGAGTTACTAATAGAAATGTAACATGTACATATAATACTAGCTCATGTTCAGAAGGATACACGTGCCTTGCATCTATTGCATCATCAGAAATAAGTGCTAATAATATTACAAATGCACACTTAGGAAATTGTTCTGATTACCCGACAAAAATATGTTGTGGATATGTAAATATTGCACCAGTAATTAGTAATGTAATATTAATTTCAACAAGTGGACAAAATTTCACAACAGATAATTTAACTGTGAGTTTTAGTGCAACAGATGCAGAAAATAATGCCTTATACAATTTTACTGATTGGAGAAAAAACGGCACATCAATAGCAGTATTAAATATGCCCTTCAATAAAAACATTACATCAATAGCAAATGGAGCAATAAAAGATTATACGACATATCAAAATAATGGTACATTAATTAATTCTCCTACTACGCCCGTATGGACTAATAACGGAAAAATAGGAGGAGCATATATTTTTGATGGTACAACATCGAGTAAATTAATAATACCAACAAGTAGTAGTTTAAACATTACTCGTTCAATAACATTAAGTGCATGGATTAAACTAGTGGGTAATAACGTTGACGGATATAGTCAGATAATTGCTAAACATCATACACATTATGCAAGATCATACGATATAGGAGTATCTTATTCGACATTAAAAATAACTTTTGAAATTATAGATGAATCTAATAATGCCCATCCAATTACATCGATAGGAACAATTACAGCTAATACCTGGTATCAAGTTACAGGAACATACGATTATGATACGGGGATAATTAAAATCTATATAAATGGTAATTTAGATAGCACCAACACTATTGGACAATATCCAATAATGAATACTACAATACCGCTAACAATAGGATCATATCTAAATTCTAATGACGGATCATTAATACGTGCAGTATTTAATGGAACAATCGACGAAGTATTAATCTTTGATAGAGCATTATCATCAAATCAAATAGCTGAAATATACACTAAACAATCAACAGGAAAAGCAGTAACAACATTAGTGTCAAATGAAACTAGTCTTGGAGAAATATATTCAACACAAATAGGAGTATGCGACGGATATGAATGCGAAACAAGTATAAGTAATAATATTACTATAGTCAATACTCCGCCAGTAATTAATACTGCAACTATTTTACCGCAGCCAGCATTTACTAATGAATCTTTAAGAGGATATTGTAATGCAACAGATGCAAATGATGCAACAATAATATATCATTATAAATGGTATCTAAATAATATATTAAATAGCAGTGGAACAACAAGTAGTTTCACACAAGGATTAAATAGCAACATAATAAATATTACAAACACTCAACTTTCCGTCGGACAAAATTGGACTCTTGAATGTCAAGCCAATGATACTCAAATAACAAGTAATAAAATGAATAGTTCAACAATTACTATACAACCATTAATTCCTGCAATTCCAACAATAATTTCTCCAACAAATAATAATTATATGGTGCGTGATAGACAACCAACATTTATTTGGACTACATCAACTCCAGAATTAGTAACATGGTATGAAATAAATTTAACAAGTAATCATTGCGCAGCAATTCATACTAATCAAACAAACATTCAATCAAATGGTGGAAATTATACTCCAGCAGTAGAATTATATTTACAAACAGAATGTACAGGAAACAGTTATTACAATTGGACAATAAGAGCATGTAATGTGCAAGCATGCAGCAATAAATCAGCAATATATAATTTTAGTATTGAACCATACTTAGCAATAACATTACTAAATAATAACGTAACATTCCAAACATTATTACCTGATGAAACATTAAATACGACAAACAATACACCAGCACCATTCATATTCCAAAACGATGGAAATACAATAGCAGATTTAACAACCACAATAATTAATCAAAGTATGTGGACAAGTGCGCCACTAGGCTCAATATATATGCAATTAATGGCACAAGAAAACGAAACAGGAGCAATAGACAACCAAAACTCACAAACAACATGGATAAATGCACAAACAACAAATAATAATTTAATAAAAGAATTAAACTACAAAGACTTACAAGATAGTACAAAGATACACATAAAAATAACTGTACCAAACCAAGAACCTGGCGGAAGAAAAAACACATATATAACATTTAATTGGATATAAAATTATAAATTTAATTATTAACTATTTTTATAATATTTATTTAATCTTCTCAATAGTTTCAATATCTTTAATTCTATTTTCTGCACTTATGCTTGTTCTAAATAAATTCCAGAATACTTTTTGAATCCATTCAATCCATTCTTCGTCATTAATTTCATAGAATATGTATGCGTTTTTAGTTAATTGATTTATGTTTGTATTAGATTTATTCGAGTTATTGATTGATTTAATTTCTGTACTTGCTTTTCTTGATTCTTTAAATCTAACAAACTTGTTATCAACAATAAATGCTCTAAATGGTTGTTCGCAATGTCTTATTTCAATATTGTTTTTATGTAATTTGTTATTTAATTCTAGTAACTTTTGAATATTGTTTATTGATTCAGGGTTGACTTGACATAAAACTTTAATACTAACATTTCTTTTACACAATTCTTCAAATACGTCAATGATTTTCTTTTTATCTTGCATGGCATTAACCCAAGATAAATTTCCTGAGAATATTAATAATTGTTTTTCGCTTGCTTGCATTGCAGAAATAAGATTTTGTTTTGATGTTACTCTGTATTCTGATTGTTCTTCGAGAAATGCATGTCTTTTGTCTTTGTCTACGTATTGGTATATATCAAATGGGCTAAAGTCTGACTTATTTTTTGCAATTTCTATTTTTTTAAATAATCTTTCTTGAAAGTCATTAGAATGAATTTTTTCAATATTATTCCAGTAAACAATCTTTAATGCTCCTCTTGATCCTTCTCTAAATGTTCGAATAGCAAGATTTCCTTGTTCAGTAATTATTTTTTCCACATACGAGTCCGCAGTACGCCAATTCTTTTGAATATGATGCGCAATTTCTTGAATACTTCTAGGTTTTATGTATATAAAGTCGCAAATTTTTTTTATTAATTTTGAATCAAGCATAATTATGTAAATTGTTAAGAATTTAAAAAACTTGCGTAAAATACAACTATGATACATAAAAAGTGTCCGATAATTATAATAAAAGTACAAGTATAAGACATATATAATAATCTGAAGGGAATTAAAATGGATTTAGAAGAAAAAATAAAAACGCGTATAAAATTATATGTTGTGGAAGAGAGTTCGCATGTAGAAGAATGTGATATATACAGTTATAGTACGCTGTTGTGGCATCATGAAAAGCCAATATATTTCACATCAAAAGAACTAGCAAATAATTATAGAGAAGATAGAACAAAAAAACTTTTAATAGACGGATATGTGGAATATAAATTAGGTAGTTTTTATTCTAAAGATTCTGCTTATTGGAAACATAATATTGATGTAGTGTCATGTAAAGTTAAAAAAGATAAAATAGTTCAAGTAAAAAATAAAACATATTTCTTTAATACTAGGGATAATATACTGCATGAGATATATGATGTGCCAATTAAGACAAAACCTGAGGTGAAAACATGAGTATAAAAGATTATTGGACAGTAGAAGAACTAGATAATATGGATTATTTTGATGATAAGATTATTATGAATAGACAAGCTTATGTGGAATTTAAAGACAGTATTGTTTTGAGGAGGATAAAATGAATAAAGAAAATCAACAAAGTTTAGATATATTAATACAAAAGATATCGATAGATAATGAGAAGATAAATCAATTACAATTCAAACACAATAATAATAATTATATTGCAAAAATTACTCCAAAGCATATAAATTTAGAATTAGATGATTCATACAATGGTTATTTTCCTTCAAGCATGCATGTTAAAATGAATAAATCTGATCTTAAGACGTATTGGAATTTTAATCATTGTTGTGGCGCTCAAGGATTTGGACAAGATGCAAACGATGTATGTCCTGCTTGTAAATCTAAAGGTTCTTTAGTTGAATTTGATAAAAATGATAAAACTACGTTTATGATGTATGCTGGTTATACGGATGCCCTATATAATATACTAACGCATTTACCTACCTATTGTTTAGTATTGGAAAATGAAATAACAAGTATAGCGAAAAGTCTGTATAAACAATCAAACGGTAATACTTCCAGTAAACTTTCCAAATATCCAGATGAAGTATGGAGAGCAATACTATGAGTGCAAATGAAGAACAAAAGGACGCTATTCATTCTAAGTTTGTAGATGGGCTTGTAACAAGACTTTTACACAGAGCAGATAATCCTTCGAAAGCTGACTTATATTGCCCTTACATTAATTGGATGGGTGAGGATTTGAATCATTGCCCTGGAATTGGCGAGTGGAAATGCTCTTTGCAAGAATACTGGTATGCTAGCGATCAATATGGTCTTGATTCAAAGGATTATAAGAATTGTAATGTTAATGATTATTTAAAATGCGAATTATATATTCATAAGGCGGAAAATAATGGTAACACAACAAAACACTCGTATTAATACTTCGATAGATGGTGACTCTAATAATAGTATTATTGATGAATGGAAAAACTTGGAGACAATTATTCAAACAAAGATAATTCCTTTATGCAATTTAAGAGGTTACAATAAAGATGTGGTTCTATCTGATTATTTTGAATATTATAGTAAATTAAATTTTAATTACAATATAATTACTAATCCTAATGCGAATAATGATATTGTAAGTTCGGATATAGCTATTTTGAATCAAAATTTAGCATTAGAATATATAGAAAATAATTATAGGCCCTGTTCATTATTATTTCTAATGGTTAATTAGTATTATTTATCGACTTAAAATTTAATTTTATTTTAGTTTTTTTCATTTTTTTTAAAATTAATTTTTTTAACTAATTTTATCGTCGATAAAAACCAGTGTTTTTTTATCAAAAACAAAAAGGTTATATATTTCTTAAGTTTTATTAAAGTAATTTTTTATAAAAAAAGCATCTTAATCGACTATAATGCGCTACTGAAAAAATGTTTATGAAATATTTGTGATTTGATTAATTATTATTTATTCATTATTATATTCGAAAATTAGATGGGAACTAACAAATGACTTACGAATTAATTATAACTGAAAAACCTAATGCAGCAGAAAAAATAGCGCAAGCATTAGCTGATTACAAACCAATTAAAGAATCGTTTCAAGGAGTTTCGTATTATAAGATTACGCATAAAGGAAAAGATATTGTTGTAGGTTGCGCAGTTGGACATCTATATACTGTTGCTGAAACAGAAAAAAGTTTTAAGTATCCTTCATTTGCATTAGAATGGAAAGCAACATCAGATATTGATCCTAAGAATTTTACTAAAAAGTATGTTGCAACACTTAAAAAAATTGCAAAGGATGCAAAAGAGTTTACTGTTGCTACTGATTATGATATTGAAGGAGAAGTTATAGGGTTAAATGTTGTAAGATATATCTGTAAAAGAAAAGATGCATCAAGAATGAAATTTTCAACATTAACAAAACCTGATTTAATAGAAAGTTATGAACATAAATCTAAAACTTTAGATTGGGGTCAAGCATATGCTGGTGAAGCAAGGCACTTTCTTGATTGGATGTATGGTATAAATTTAAGTAGAGCATTAATGCATTCATTAAAAAGTGTTGGTCAATTTAAAATTATGAGTGCTGGAAGAGTACAGGGTCCTGCATTAAAAACTATTGTTGATTTAGAAAAAGAAATAGCTAAATTTATTTCAACGCCTTATTGGGAATTACAAGTAAATGGGTTACTTGATGGTAAAGCGGTTGAGTCATGGCATGAAAAAGATCAATTTACTAATGAAAAGGAAGCGCTAACTATATATAATAAGGTTAAGGGCAAAGATGGAAAAGTTAAGAGTATTGCAAAATCAGAATTTGTACAAAAAGCTCCAGTTCCATTTGACTTAACAACGTTGCAAACGGAAAGTTATAGATTTTTTGGAATAAATCCAAAACAAACACTTGAAATAGCTCAAGAACTTTATACTGGAGGATATATTTCCTATCCAAGAACTTCTTCTCAAAAATTACCTAAAGAAATTGGTTATAAAAAAATAATGGATGCATTATCCAAAAGAGCAGAATACAAACCATTAACAGATACTTTACTAAAGAAGGAATTAGTTCCAACTGAAGGAAAGAAAACTGATCCAGCGCATCCAGCAATATATCCAACAGGAATTTTGCCAAATGTTAAAGATAGAGTACAAAAAGTTTATGATTTAGTTGTAAAAAGATTCTTATCATGTTTTGCCGATGATGCAAAAAGAGAAACAGTAACAATTACAATTGATATTGAAAAAGAAGATTTTATTGCAAAAGGAACACGAACAACATATGCTGGTTGGCATAAATATTATGCACCTTATGTTAAACTTGAAGATCAAGAAATGCCTGCTGTTAAGCAAGGTGATATTTTCAAAAATAAAGAAATAATAAAACATGATAAACAAACACAGCCACCAAGAAGATATACTCAAGCATCATTAGTTCGTGAATTAGAAAATAGAAATTTAGGAACTAAAGCTACAAGAGCTTCTATTATTGAATCGTTGTATGATAGAAATTATATTAAAAATGATTCTATTGAAGCAACTGAACTTGGAATGGAAACAATTAGGGTGCTTGATAAGTATTGTCCAGAAATAATTGATGAACAATTAACAAGACATTTCGAAGATGAAATGGAAGAAATACGTGAGAAGAAATTAAGCGAACATAAAATTTTAATTGAAGCAAAAGGAGAATTAACTAAGCTTCTTGAAAAATTCAAAAAGAAAGAAAAAGAAATTGGTGCAGAATTATTAGTATCGTACAAGAAAGCATTAGAAACAGAAAGTTATGTTGCACCCTGTCAAAAATGTGGTAAAGGAACACTTAGAATAACTTATTCGAAAAAAACAAAAAGAAAATTCATTGCGTGTGATGCATATCCTGATTGTAATAATATGATGAATTTACCATTTGGTGTAATAAAAAAGACAAATAAATTATGTGAAGTATGTAATTATCCTATAATAACTGTATTTAGAGGTAAAAGGCCACAAACGATGTGTATAAATAATGAATGTTCATCAAGATTATCAACAGATACAGATGAAATGAAAGAATTAGCTGGAATTGAGAATGGAAAAATAGAGCGAAAATGTCCGAAATGTGGAAAACAATTAGTTGTACGAACATCATTTTATGGTCAATTCTTAGCATGTCCAGGATATCCTGAATGTAAACATGTGGAAAGTATAAAAAAGAAAGATGATGCTAAAAAAGCTGATATTAAAAAAGATGTTATTACAAAAAAAAGCGCAAGTAAAACATCTTCATCGACTGAGAAAACCGATGTTGCAATTAAAAAGGAAGTTAAGGTTGTAGAAAAACCTGTTAAAATAAAAGTTGCAAAAAAAGTTTCTAAGAAATAATTTTTTTAAATTTTTTATTATTGAAGAATAATATTAGATATAAAAAAATAGATTGCGGTTTTTAATCTCCGCCATCATCAAATTCGAAGTCAGCATCAAAATCTGCATCATCATCATCCCCGTCGGAGTCTAATGAGTCTCTACCTAAATCTAATTCATCATTCTTTTTTTTATCTTCAATGATAATAACGTCTTTAACGTCGTATACTTCTCTTCTTTCGGCTTTTTTTGTGCTTTTAATCATAAGATCCTTCCAATATTTTGTTATGATATAATAATATGTTGTCCTAAGGTATATTTACTAATATATAAATATTTTGTAATTATTTTATAAGATGATATTTAATAGAGTATTTTTTTAATTATTTTGTTAATATTAATTGTAATAAGGAAATATTTAAAAATAGTACGCTTTTCTTTACATAAAATATGGGGTTGTGGGGTAACTTGGTTAGCCTTCGAGGTTTGGGACCTTGCGATCCCGGTTCAAATCCGGGCAGCCCCAGTTTTTTTGTTTTATTCATATTTTGTTCTGCTTTGATATTTATTATTCTATTTTTCTGATAATTTAAAATAACCACAAAGTATATAAATAATGACCTTAATTATTGGTATATTATATTAGTATATTAATTTATAATTGTTTGATATATTGATGATTATTGTTATATTGTTGTTTTGAGGTTTGGTGAGAAGATGATAAAAAGACTTACTATAAGTATATTTTTTCTATTAATTTTGGCGTTTTCAGTAAATGCTGTAATGCCTGTATTAGATTATACTGCTGTAAATGATACTATAATTCCTGGTGATAATACTGCCGTGTATACTGTATCTTTAACAAATAATGGCGATCTTAACGATAGATTTCAATTTTATACTATAAGTGCATTTTGGGATATAAATCCTACTATAATTTCTGTTCCTGCACTTAGTATAACAACTTTTGATATGGATATAACTTTAAATGATAATTCTCTTATTGGACCACAACTTGTTCCTATAACTGTAAAATCTTTAAACACTGACACTAGTACTGTTGAAAATTTTTATGTGTATGTTAAACCTATTGACGAAAAAGCATTATCTTATGCTCCTACTGTTACATTAAATGTTAATATTAAAGAACAAGTTGATCCAAGAAATCCTTTATCTATTGAAATGCATATGCTTAATCGTAATCCATTAAATATTACTGATTTAAGAATAGTTTTGGAATCAAAACTTTTTACTAAAGAAGTTCAAACAACACTTGCACCTTTAGAAGAGAAAACTAATCAAGTATTATTTGGTTTAAATGAATTTCAAGAACCGGGCATATATTCTATTACTATTAAACTTGTAACTGGTAACAAGACTGTTTCTCAAGTTCAAAAAGAAGTTCGTATACTTGGATATTCTGAAGTAAGTTTAGAGCAAACTAAGGTTAAAGGATTATTTTCTCGTGGTGATGTAGTAAAAATTCATAACACGGGTAATTACGAAGCTGTTAAAGAAATAAAAATTTCCAAAACATTTTTTGAAAAAATATTTACTAGTTCTTCCGAGAAAGCAGTAATTTTACGTGAAAACGGCTTAAGTTATATGGTTTGGAATATTCCATTAAAACCTCAAGAGTCATTTACATTAAGTGTTAAGACAGATTATACTAGTCTTGCAATTATAATTATTTTAATTATTGCTGGTATAATATTATATTATATATTTAGAACTCCACTATTATTGTACAAGAGAGCTAAAATTATTACTTCTACAAATGACGGAATAACTGAGATAAGAGTAAAATTACATTTAAAGAATAGGTCAGGTAGAGAGATAAGAACTGTTAAGGTTATTGATAGACATCCAAAAATTGTTTCTTTAGTTGAAGATAATAGTATTGGTGCAATGAAACCAACCAAGATGTTATCTGCTGATAAAGTTCATTCTTTATTAATGTGGAATATTGAAACACTTGAACCTTATGAGGAGAGATTACTTAGTTATACTATTAAATCACATTTGGATATTATTGGTAATATGCATTTACATTCTGCAAAAGCAAGATTTATGTCAAGAGCTGGAGAACGTACAACTCATAGTAATGACGTAACATTATTACACAAGTCTGTTGATACTATTAAGTATGAGTAATTTGTATTTGTTATTTTCTTTTATTATTATACTTAGAGTTATTACTTATTAATAGCAATGTTTATAAATTATTTATGGTTTCTTGATTTAATTCGTTCGGGGGATATACATGAATAAATTATTTGACGTTAAATATATCGAAGATAAATTAGTTATTACTAAACCTGATCAGTTAGTAAAACTTAGATCTAGTACGATTATACGTGCTTTAGAAATTGAATGTAATCCTATTAAAACAGGAAGTAATGGTGTAGTCGCATATACTAATGGTGTCGATACAACTTATTTTTTTGAAACATCTTCTGATAATAAAAATGAAACCTTATTTGATATTAACGGTTATAGGATATTAAATAAAGAACAATTGCCTGTAATTGTTAAAGAATTATCAAGATCTTATCTAAATAAAGATAGATGCGGTTCAATTGTTTATATTTCTCATAAAGAGCTTACTAAGTAGAGTATTATTTAATTTATTTTTTCATATAATATTTCTTTTTATTTTCATTGAATCTTTCAATTGCATATCGAAGCATTGTTCTTGGCATTATTTTATAATATTTATTTAAGAATTCTTCCTCTATTTTTTGGTTTTTCTTTCCAACTTCCCTGAGCATCCAGCCAACAGCTTTATGCATTAAATCATGCTTATCATTTAATAATATTTTAGAAATTTTCAAACTGTCATCAAATTTATTATTTCGAATAAAATAAAATGTTGAAATAATACTTATTCTTTTTTTCCATAAGTCTTCAGATTTTGCAAACTCGTATAATATTTTTGTATCTTTAAGTTTTAATTCTTCGTATATATATGCACCAACTATTTTATGTGCACTCACATCAACTAAATCCCAATTATTAATATATTTAGTATTATTTAGATAAATATGATGTATTGTTTTTTTAATATTTTTATTTTCGTCAGTTTTAGTTTTATCTGCATCATTATATTTTTCAATTAGTATTAATAGTGCAACAAGTCTACATTCATGATATTTATTTTTTAATAATACTATTGTGTCGTCTAATGTTATATCTTTATATTTTTTTGAAATAATTCTCATTTCTGGAACAGATGCTCCGTAAAATAAGTCTCCTTGCCCATATTGACCTGGTCCAGTTTTAAAAAATCTAAGAGAATGTTTAGCTCTTTCAAAACTTCCAAGAGATTCTAATTCCGAAATTATTTGCTTAATCATTTTTAATGTATAAAGCCTATTTTAAGAAAATAAAAATCCCTTCACCCGGACTCGAACCGGGAACCTTTCGGTTACGGCTGAACAATTTTCATCCATAGCCATTTTGACATAGTCTATTGTTTTCTACAGCCGAACGCTCTACCATTGAGCTACAAAGGGATAATTAATTAATTGGAAATAGAAATCATTTATAAAGATTTTTAAAAGTGTAGTTAACTTTTATTTTATCATTAATTTGGGTTTATTGATTAATTTTATTTAATTGTATTTTGTTGAGCGTTTATAAATATATTAAATCATTATGCCTACTAACCAAAACTTTTATAAATACCCTAAAATTCCCTTTATCTAGACATAATATTTTAGCAAAGCTATCGACAACTGTCTAAACAAACAATCGTATACAAACAGATTGTAAATTTAACTAAATTCAAACTAGTTTGTATATAGTATATTATATTCGAAAATGATTAGGGGAAAATATATGGTTATTGTCGGTATGTCTACACATTCTAATTTCATACAAGAGTGATGTAAGTATAGCTATAATAATTGTCTAATATTCCTAAAGACGATATATTCAATGAAAATTGATTTATTGCCCTGGTAGTGTAGCGGTTTATCATGAGGCCCTGTCGAGGCCTCGACCCGGGTTCGAGTCCCGGCCAGGGCGTTTATTTTTATAATTGTATGTAATTAAGTTGTTCAATTGAAATTGAAAGTATGATTAATATGATAATTAATTATGCGTGTACATTATTTTGTTAATGGTTTATTAACATTATCTGGGTCGGTAGCTCAGCTTGGTAGAGCAATGCACTTTTAATGCATTGGCCGCGAGTTCAAATCTCGTCCGACCCGTTTTTTATAAATTTTAGAGATATGCTGTCTTAAATATAATGATGGCTTTTAAATTGATAAATCTTTTTTTAAAAAGATTTATGGGGATACAAAATGGTCAAGAAGAGAAAATCAAAACCGTCTGAAGTGCTCGATGTGAGCAATCATATATTAGTTCCAAAGCATGAAAAGTGTTCTGAGACTGAAAAGAAAGCATTGTTAAAAAGATACAATGTTGAAATAAAAGATCTTCCTAAAATTTCTATAAATGATGCAGCAATTGTTGATATGGATCTTGCTCCAGGTGATGTTGTAAAGATAACTAGAGATAGTTCTACTGCTGGAAAAATATATTTTTACAGAGTTGTTATTGAGATTAAATAAGGTGAACAAAGATGAGTGATACTTCCAAACTTTTAATAAAAAAATATTTCGATGAGAGTTCATTTATTGAGGCCGACATCAAATCTTTTAATTATTTTATTGACGTAGAATTACAAAAAATAATTGCTGAAAATAGAGTTGTTGAACCAACAATAATTCCTAGCAATGTTGAAGAATATAAAATAATTTTAGATAAGATTTCAATTACAAAGCCAGAAATAACTGAAGCTGATGGTTCTAAAAGAATAATATATCCAATGGAAGCACGTTTAAGAAAATTATCTTACAGCGCGCCAGTATTCATTGAAATATCAAGTCACATTAATGGTGCTCAAAGAGAATCATTTAGAACACAAATTGGTTCAATTCCAGTAATGCTTAAATCTAAATATTGTCATTTAAATGGTTTAGCTGCTGAAAATTTAATTGAAAAAGGCGAAGATCCTGATGATCCAGGAGGTTATTTCGTTATTAATGGTACTGAAAAAGCACTTGTTAAAATTGAAGATTTAGCTGCAAACAAATTTTTATTATCTCATTCTAGCGGTACAACAACATTATTTGAAGGAAAAGTTTTCTCAGAAAGAGGATCATATAAAATACCTCATACAATTGAAAAATTAAAAGATGGTATAGTATATATTTCTTTCACAAGAGTAAAGAGAATTCCTTTAGTTGTAATAATTAAGGCATTAGGCTTAGTTAAAGATGAAGAAATAATGAAATATATTGACTTAGAAGATAGCAGTGAAGTATTTATTAATTTATATGAATTTGTTGATATAAAAACTGAAGATGATGCAGTAGATTACATTGCAAAAAGAATCGGTATTATGCAAACTAAGGAAATTAGAATGGAAAGAACAAGAGAAATCTTGGATAAATATCTAGTTCCACATATTGGTCTTGAAAAGAAAGATAGATTATCTAAAGCTCAAAACTTATGTAAAATGATTAAAAAGTACGTCTTAGTTTACAATGGTGTAATACCTGTAGATGATAGAGATCATTACATGAATAAGAGATTAAAGATGTCAGGAGACTTATTAGCGGATTTAATTAGAGCTAATTTAAAGATTTTAATTGGTGATATGTTATACAATTTCCAAAGAATTGTAAAACGAGGAAAATTCCCTAATTTAAAAGTAATAATTAGAGACAAATTATTAACACAAAGAGTGTATAGTAGTATGGCAACTGGTTCATGGGTTGGCGGAAGAAAAGGAATTAGTCAGAGAATGGAAAGATTAAATTTCTTACAGGTACAATCGACATTACAAAGAGTAATTAGTCCATTAAGTGCTTCGCAAGAAAACTTCGAAGCAAGAACTTTACATCCAACACACATGGGTAGATTATGCCCTGCAGAAACTCCTGAAGGTACAAACATTGGTTTAAGAAAGAATCTTGCATTATTATCCAGCATTACTCAAGAAATTAACGAAGATGAAGTATATAAAACATTAAAGGGACTTGGTCTTGAGGTAATAACTAAATAATTAAATTTTTGATGGATTAAAAAATTAAATATATTCAAAGGTGTAAAAATGGTTGAAGTTTTCATTGATAATAAATACGTTGGTACTGTAAAAGACGGTAAAAAATTCGTTGATGATATTATATCTAATAGACGAACCGGCAAGTTACCTATGGAAGTTAATGTTAGGTATGATGCTAAGATGGATCAAATATTAGTTGAAACTGCAAGAGGTAGAGTAGTAAGACCGCTTGTTGTTGTTAAAGATGGAAAATCTGTTCTTACAGAAAAAAATATTGAACAATTAAAAAGTAATCAATTATCATGGAGTGATTTAGTTAAACAAGGTATAATTGAATATTTAGATTCAACTGAAGAAGAAGATGCATATGTTGCATTTTACGAATCAGATATAACTGCTGAACATACACATTTAGAAATATCTCCAATTGATATTTTAGGTTTATGTACTAGTTTAATCCCCTTTGGTCAATTCAATCAGGGTGTAAGATTATCACAAGGTTCTAAAAATCAGAAACAAGCAGTAGGATATTATGCTACTAATTTCTTTTGTAGAATTGATATGGATGTAAATGTATTACAATATCCGCAAGTTCCTATTGTTAAAACAGTTATGAGTGACATTTCACAATATGAAAAACATCCTTCAGGACAAAATATTATAATTGCTGTAATGCCTTATGATGGTTACAATATGGAAGATGCTATTGTAATAAATAGGGGCTCGGTTGATAGAGGTTTAGGTCGAAGTACATATTTTAGACCAGTAGTTTCTGAAGAATTAAGATATCCTGGTGGTTTAATGGATGAAATATTAATTCCAAACAAGGATGTTAAAGGTTATAGAACTGAAAAAGATTACAGATTCCTTGAAGAAGATGGAATTGTAAGTGCAGAATCCAAAGTAGCTGAAGGAGACGTAATAATAGGTAAGATTAGTCCTCCAAGATTTTTAAATTCAATGGATGAATACAACCTTGCAGGAAATGTTCGACGTGAAAGTTCAATGACTCTTGAGCATGGAGAGAAAGGTGTTGTTGACTTAGTTATGCTTTCTGAAAATGAAGAAGGTAATAGATTAATACAAGTAAGATTAAGAGAACAAAGAACACCAGAAATTGGTGATAAGTTTGTTTCAAGACACGGACAGAAAGGTGTTATTGGTTTAGTTGTTCCAGAACAAGATGTTCCATTCTCAGAATCCGGTATGAGACCTGACATATTATTTAATCCTCACGGTTTACCAAAAAGAATGACTGTTGCGCATTTAATTGAAATGCTTGGTGGAAAAGTCGGAGCACTTGAAGGAAGATACATTGATGGTACAACATTTGATTCCGAAAAAGCTGAAGATTTAAGAGATGCACTTGGACAATTAGGATTTAAAGAAGATGGTACTGAAATAATGTATTCAGCAATAACTGGAAAAGCATTTGCTGCAAGAATTTATATTGGTAACATGTACTATCAAAGATTAAAGCACATGGTTGCAAACAAAATGCATTCAAGAGCAAGAGGTCCAATCCAATTATTAACAAGACAACCAACTGAAGGTAGAGCTAAAGAAGGTGGATTAAGACTTGGAGAGATGGAGAAGGATACATTTGTAGCACATGGTGCATCCATGTTATTAAAAGAAAGATTTGATTCAGATAAGACTATTGTTCCAGTTTGTGAAAAATGCGGACTTATTGCAATTTATGATAGTAGAAAGAATAAGAGCTATTGTCCAATTTGTGGTGACAATGTAGAAATTAGCAATGTAGAAATAGCTTACGCATTCAAATTATTCATGGATGAAATAAGATCATTTGGTGTATATCCAAAGATGATTTTAAAAAGTGAATACGATTAAATGTAATCATTAACTTTTTTTATTTATTTTAATTATTAAATTTAAACTTATGTTTTAAAAATACAAAATGCGTTAATAAAACGCAAAAGCAAATAATGCAAAAAATTAATGCAAAACATTACTGAAAGATAAATTTCGCGAGGGTCAAAATGGATGAGTATGTTCATAAAAAAATCGACAAAATAGAATTCGGATTTATGGGTTCTAAAGCTATTAAAGATATGGCATCAGCTAAGATTGTAACACCAGAACTTTACGATAAGGAAGGTTACCCTGTTGATGGCGGTTTAATGGATATAAGATTAGGTGTAATTGATCCTGGTTTAAAATGTAAGACTTGTGGTGGAAAATTAAAAGAATGTCCAGGCCACTTTGGTTACATGGAACTTGCAAGACCTGTTGTTCATATTAAATTTATCACATTAGTATATGATCTTGTTAGATGTACTTGTCGAGATTGTGGAAGAATATTAATTCCTAAGACTAAAATTGATAAGTGTCTTGAAGATTTAGATAAAGCTGAACTTGAAGGTGGACTTACTGCAAGAAGAGATAGAATAAAAGAAATTATAACAGAATTAAAATCTACTAATCAATGTCCTTATTGTAAGGCAAAGCAATTTAAGATTACTCTTGAAAAGCCAACTACTTTTATTGAAGAAGAGAAAAAAGTTTCTCCAATTGAAGTTAGAATGAGACTTGAAAAAATGACTGATGATGATCTTAAAGTATTTGGTATAAATCCTAACGCATTAAGACCAGAATGGACTATTTTAACTGTTATGCCAATACCATCAGTAACTATGAGACCTTCTATTACTTTAGAATCTGGTGAGAGAAGTGAAGATGATTTAACTCACAAGTTAGGTGATATTGTAAGAATAAATCAAAGATTATTTGAAAATATAAATGCTGGTGCCCCAGAGATAATCATTGAAGACTTATGGGATTTATTACAATACCATATAACAACATTCTTTGATAACGAAGTATCACAATTACCTCCAGCAAGACATAGATCTGGTCAACCATTAAAGACACTTACTGCAAGAATAAAGAGTAAAGAAGGAAGAATAAGAAACAATCTAGCTGGTAAAAGAGTAAATTTCTCAGCAAGAACTGTTATTAGTCCTGATCCAAAACTTGCAATTAATGAAGTAGGAGTTCCTAAAGTTGTAGCTATGAAATTAACAGTTCCAGAAAGAGTAACTACGTGGAATATTGATTATCTAAAACAATTTGTTGCAAAAGGCCCTGATACTTATCCTGGTTCTAATTATGTTATTAGACCTGATGGTAAGAGAAAGAGAATTACTAACGAAACAAAAGAACAATTACTTGAAGAAATTCAACCAGGATTCTTAGTTGAAAGACATTTAATGGATGGAGATATTGGAATATTTAACAGACAACCATCATTACACAGAATGAGTATGATGTGTCATAAAATAAGAGTACTTCCAGGATTAACATTTAGATTAAACCCTGCTGTATGTGAACCATACAACGCTGATTTCGATGGAGATGAGATGAATTTACACATCCCACAAACAGAAGAGGCAAGAGCAGAAGCTGAAATATTAATGCATGTTCCAACACAAATTATTTCTCCAAGATACGGATTATCTATTATTGGATGTAACAAAGATTCACAAACTGGAATGTATGTTTTATCTAAGAAAGATTTCAAAGTAACTAGAGAAGAAGCAATTGATTTACTTGTATCAATTGGAATTACTGACTTTTCAAGATTAGTTGATAAGGAAGTTGTAACAGGCCGAGATGTAATTAATGTATTACTTCCAAAAGATTTTAACTTTACTGGTTATTCAAAAATTTATAAGGAAAATAAGGATGACCCAGATGCAATTGTTAAAATTGAGAAAGGACATTTAAAATCCGGTGTACTTGATAATGCAAATCTTGGTGAAGGTCAAGGTATGCTTTTAAGAACTATTTACAAACAATATGGTCCTGACTTTGCATCAGACTTTTTAGGTAAAATTGCAAAGCTTGGAAATTCAGTATTATTACATACTGGCTTTACTACAGGAATTGCAGACATTGATATTAATGCGGATGCTAAGAAACAAATTGTTGACTTTACAGATTCAACATACGTTGAAGTTGAGCAATTAATCAAGGAATATAATGAAGGAACACTTGAAGTATCTCCTGGTAGAAGTATGAGAGAAACTTTAGAATTAAAAATCCTAGAAAAATTAAACAAAGTTAGAAATAGATCTGGTAAGATTGTTGCTGATAATGCAAAAATGACTAGTGAATTAATGACTATGATTAAATCTGGCGGAGCTGGAAATTTACTTAACTTAGCACAGATGAGCGCATGTGTAGGACAACAAGCAATGCGTGGTGGAAGAATAAGTAAAGGATATGCTGATAGAACATTATCTGTTTTTAAGAAAAATGATCTTGGCCCTGCAGCACGTGGATTTATTAAACAAGGATTTAAAGATGGACTGCAACCTCACGAATTATTCTTTATGAGTATGACAGGAAGAGACAGTCTGATGGATACTGCATTAAGAACACCAAAATCCGGTTATTTATACAGAAGACTTGCAAATGCAATGCAGGATTTAAAGGTAGATAACGATTATACTGTAAGAGATGCAAGTAATAAGATTGTACAATTTGTCTATGGTGAAGATGGCGTTGATGTAACAAAATCTGAAAATGGTAAGATAAATGTTAAAAGAATAATTGAACGCGTACTTAATGATGATTAAATTAAGGTATAGATTAAAAGTATATATATATATTTAAAATTGATTAATAAAAAACTGATAATGAATTGATGTAAATCAAAGGTGTAAAAAATGGACAGCAAGATATTCAAAGAATATGAGGACATAATGCCTCCAAAGTTATTGGATGATGTAAAGAATGCTCTTCCAGATAAGATAGCTGAAAGTAAGGTTAAAAAAATACTTGAATTAGTATATGCGGAATACAGAAATTCTCTTGCAGAACCTGGAGAATCAGTAGGTATTGTTGCAGCTGAATCAATCGGTGAACCTAGTACTCAGATGACTTTAAACACATTCCATTTCGCGGGAGTATCCGAGATGAACGTTACAACTGGTCTTCCAAGAATTATTGAAGTACTTGATGGTAGAGCTGAAATTAGTACTAAAATGATGCAGATATATTTAAAGAGTCCTTATAGTGAAGGTAAAGATATTAAGAAAATTGCTGAAACAATTAAGGAAACAACATTAAAAGAATATATTTTTGAAACATCAATCGATATATCAGAATCTCAAATGATGATAACATTAGATGAAGCTAAATTATCTCGTGTTGGTATGAAACCTTCTATAATTGTTAAGGTTTTAGAAAAATCATTTGCTAAAGGATATAGTTTTAAATGTTCAAAAGAAAATGAGAATGTAGTAATAGTTAAACCAACTTCAAAAGAAGATGACTTAAATAATATTTACAAGTTAAAGGAAAAGATTCAAGAAATTTACGTTAATGGTATAAAAGGCATAAAGCAAGTTTTACCAGTAAGAAAAGGCGATGAATATATTGTTGTTACATCAGGATCTAATCTTAAAGATGTTTTCAAATTAGAATTTGTAAATCCAGATAAGACTATCACAAATGATATTTTTGAAATAGAAAAAATATTAGGTGTTGAGGCTGCAAGGCAAGCAACAATTAATGAAGTTGAAAAAGTAATTGATGAACAAGGATTAAATGTAGATTTAAGACATATCATGCTTGTATCTGATATAATGACTACTTCAGGAACAGTACTCGGTGTAAATAGATACGGTATTGTAAAAGAAAAACCATCTGTACTTGCAAGAGCATCCTTTGAGACACCAATTAAGCACATAATCAATGCTAGTCAGAGTGGTGAAGTTGATTATTTACGAAGTGTAATTGAAAACGTAATGATTAATCAAGTTGTACCTGTTGGAACTGGCCTTGCAAAACTTGCAATTAAAGGACCTGAAAAAGCAGCAGAAAAGAAATCCAAAAAGAAGGATGATTAAATTAAAATAAAAATTATTTAAAATAAAATTAAAACGCAATGGTGAATAAAAATGTATGAGGAAGACATCAGAAAATTATTAACAACAAAGAAATTAATATTAGGTGAAGACGAAGTATTAAAGCATGCACGTAATGGAACACTTGCAAAAGTATACTATGCATCAAACACTAATAAGATAATTGTAGCAGACTTAATAAAATACGGAAAATTAGCAGGTTTTGAAGTATTAGATACTAAAGTTCCAAATGATGATTTAGGCACAGTTTGTAAAAAACCATTTAGTATATCAACTATTGGTATATTAAAATAAATGTGGTTACATATTAATATTAACACAGGTATTGTAAGTTATATTAATGATGCTTTATTGGATTGTATTTGATTTTATTAAATTTAGAGTGTAAAAATGGAATTATTAAAGAAAGGAACAGCAGTAAAAACAGTTTACGACATAGACATGATTAAGATAATTAATCTGTTTGAACAAGTTACACACGCAAGAGTTAAAGAAGCATTTTATATGAAAGAAGTTTTAACATTTGTTATCTTTGAAGGTGATAAATTTAAAGCTTTAGGAAAAAATCTTGCAAATTTACACAAAATTGAACAAATGTTGCAAAAAAAGGTTAAGATTGTAGAGTTTGACCTTGACATAGCAAAGTTTATAACTAATCTAATATACCCTTATCGTGTTGAAAGAATAGTTTTAAATGACAAAGTTGTCACAATTGAAGATTCAGACTCAAAAACCAAAGGACTAATAATAGGTTCAAAGGCTCAGAATTTGAGAATGTATGAAAGTGTTGTCAAAAAATATTTTGACATAGAAGAAATAAGAGTTACATAAAAAAATAGTATAAAAAATAAAAATTACTAATATCGTTTTAGGAGGAGTAAGAAAATGGCGAAGAAGAGTTCAGGAATAAACGCTGCAAAGAAATTGGCTAAGAGAAGAGCCGTATTCAGATGGAATAATAAATGGTTTGTTAAGAGAGTAACAAAGTATAAGGAAAGATCAGACCCACTTGAGGGTGCATCACAAGCTTCAGGAATAGTTCTTGAAAAAACACAAATAGAGGCAAAACAGCCAAACTCAGCAATGAGAAAGTGTGTTAGAGTACAATTAATTAAGAATGGTAAACAAGTTACTTCATTTGCTCCAGGAGATGGTGCTATCAAGTTAATCGATGAACACGATGAAGTTGTAATCGAATGTATTGGTGGTAAAATGGGTAAGACCAAAGGAGACTTGTCAGGAATTAGATGGCAAGTAATTAAAGTCAATGGTCAGTCACTTGATGCCTTATTAAAAGGTAAGATTGAGAAAGCAAGAAAGTAAATCTTGCATTTTTTTATTTATTTTTATTCAAATTTTCTTAAGGGATTTTTATGTTTTACGTAACATTATTTAAAGTCTTATTAAATTTATTACATATATTTAGAATTAAGATTAAAATGTTAATACAATTAGTTAAGAATATTTTTTAAGATTCTTTTTGAATTATTTCTCTACACTTTTTTCAAATGTTGTTATTCTTCTATTATAGATGTCGCTTGAATATAAATCTATTAGGTTTATTACATGATATTTTAATTTAGTGTCGCTTTTAATTAGTTTTCTTAATTTATATTTATAGTCTTTGGAAGCATGTTCTTCGCACGGTATTTCTGAAAATGCATCTAAGTATCTTGCAATATTGTCGCAATTATTATTTTGTGAAGCAAATGTTTTAATGTGTTCTTCTCTTATTGGTATTATTCTTTTATCTTTTTTTGTTGTATTGTTATTTTCAATTACGTATTTAGCAAGTGTTGAAACAATTCTGTGAATATGTTTTTTTGTGCCTTCTGTTGTGTATTCGTGATCTGTTGCATATTGTATTACTGTTTCAAGTGCTTTACCTTTAAGTATTAGCCCTGTACCTGTGAATTCTGTTCTTGATTCATAACGTATCTTTAAGAATCCGATTACCGAAACATATTTATTAGAATTATCTTCAGTATCATCTTCGGTATTATCCTTAATTTCTCTTTGTACTATTGCAACTATTTTATTATTATTTTTTAAATAAATATTTTCAGTTATTTGAGTGTACATAGTTAGTAATTTTGACATATCTGAGTTTGTATTCATATTAGTAGAAATATATACGTATTTATAAATATTTCCTACTATTGGATAGTTATTTATGCTTATTTATTTAGTATTTATGTTGTTTTATCACTATTATTCTCTTTCCTAAAATTTATAAATAGTTATTATTTTCATATTTTAAAGGTGATTTTATGGCTAAAACTTCTGATACTAAAGTTATTAAAAAAGATACAAAAAAGGATGTAAAAATGGATAAAAAAACAAAAACTGAAACAAAAACTGTAAAGACCGCAAAAACTGCTCATGCAGATACTAAAAATACTGCAGCAAAAAAAGTAGATGTTAAACCTACTAAAGTAGATTCTAAAGCTACTAAATCCAAAAAGATTAGTATTGATACACCAAAACCAACTGTTGTAGGTCATGGACATTTAGTATCAGTTGAATACGTTGGAACACTTGCTAGCGGCGAAGAATTTGATAATTCTAAAAATAATGGTCCAATACAATTTGTAGTTGGTGGAAATCAAGTAATAAAAGGATTTGATGCAGCAGTACTTGGAATGAAAGTTAATGATGCAAAAAAATTCAAAATTGCAAAAGTTGATGCATACGGAGATATTAATCCAGAATTAATACAAATTGTACCACTTGATAAAATTCCAGAGCATATAAGAACTCAATTAAAAGTTGGCGGATTTTTAGTAATGCAATCACCAGTTGGACAACAAATGCCTGTTAAAGTAATAAAATTAGATGCTAAAAATGTTCATTTAGATATGAATCATCCACTTGCAGG
This sequence comes from uncultured archaeon, assembly GCA_963777125.1. Classification (GTDB taxonomy): domain Archaea; phylum Nanobdellota; class Nanobdellia; order Woesearchaeales; family UBA9642; genus UBA9642. Next base: position 24,278 of record CAVZPN010000061.1, read on the forward strand.
ACAAGATTTAACTTTTAGTATAAAATTAGTTGGTCTTGAAAATGCTCCTGAACAAAGTGAAGAAGATTGCTGTGGCGGTAGTTGCGGTTCAGGTTGCGGTGACGATTGTTGTGACGATTCAGAAGAATCTGAAGAACCAGATAGTTGTGGATGCGGACATAAGCATTAATTAATTAAAATTATTTTTATTTTTTTATATTTTTTTATATGATTTTAAAATTTTTTAGTATTTATTGATATGTTATAATAAAAATGGCACTAAAACGCTAGTTTTAGCCTGGAGATACAGCGCCGTTTTTAGTATCCTAAAAATTCGCAGTTAAGAAAATGTCCGGTCAAACTCCGCACTTTAATGTAGAGTAGGACGCTCTCAGCGAATTTTTATGATGTTTAATTATTTTTCAAGTTTCTTAAAAACTTAGGTTTGGGGTAAAAAAATGGCACATTTAATAGCATGTCTGGATTCTTCTAAAGAAACTAGTATTGTAACAAAGATTATTGAATCAAAGTTATTTGATAAAGTATACTTGATTACAACCGATATTAGTAAAAAAAATTATGTTCTACCTCACGTAAATGAGAATGTTAAATTACAGTTTGTAACACTTGATTTTACTAAATCAATTGAAGATTTGGTTCCAGAATTATATTTACTATTAAAAAAACATTTCATGAATGATAAGATACAAGAACTTGATATGGCAGTAAATATTACAACAGGTACAGGAAAAGAACATTCAATAGTAATTTCAACAATTATGAAATTAGGTTATGGCATAAGACTTGTTGATTTAGACAAAGATGGAAACATTCTAGAAATGATGTGAAGATAAAATAAAATATTTTTGTTTAATTAATCATCTTTGTTTTTACACTATAATATACTCTAAAGCCGCGTTTTTTACAGAGTTCTTCAACGTTACCAAAGATTTCCTGCATTACTTTTTTTAATGATTCTCCCCCTTTATTGTGTGGCGCAACTAATTGTAATGAGCCATCAATGTTTAAATGCTCAAATGATTCTTCGATTATTTGTATACATATTTTTTTTCCAGCACTAAATGGTGGATTAGTGAGTATTGTATCGAATTTTTGACTATTAAGCTCTGGATTACTAAAAATATCGCTTTTTATTACTGTACATACTGCATCATTTTCATCACAATTTTGTTTAGAAATTTTTACTGCTCTATCATTAATATCGCATAATGTTACGTTTGTATTTGGATAATGTTTTTTTACAAAAATTCCAACAATTCCATAACCGCATCCTAAATCTAGAACTTTTGCATCTTCATTTATTTTTGCATATTTAATTAATTGCTCAGTTCCAAAATCTAATTCTTTAATTGAGAATAATCCGCTACCAGAATTTATAATGATCGTTTCATCGAGTATTTCAACATTAAATTTTTCCTTAATAAAACTCGATTTCGGATTTTCGCTAAAGTAATGTTCCATATATTTTCCTTTATTTATTGACCGTATCTTATAATATTAAGTAATCCAAAGGCGTATGCATCAGCAACCCTTATACTTTCAGTTGCATTTTTATATTCCATTGTAACACAATTGCCTTTTACAGTAACTAGATTTTTATCGGATTTTTGTTGTACTATGATAAATCTATTTGTTGATTGATTTTTACATGTCATTACAGGATAATCTGTTGTAATATTGGTTTTAGTATTTATTGCGGATTTTACATTCATATTATAGATGTTATATACATCTCCTAAAAGTCTTGCGTATTCAACACCTGCAAGAACAACTTTTGAAGATTCGCTTGGATCAATACTAATGTATACTGTGCCATTAGGATTGTTTTTAAAATATCTAATGTATGTAATACTATTCGGGTCAATTGGAATATCAAGTACTTGCGTTGGATTATTGTAGAAAGGAATATTGTATATTTGTCCTGATATTGATTGTTGTGTCATCCATTTATTTCCTTCAAATTTTTGAAATGTATAATTATTATACATTACAGTGTTTTTATCTGGAAATGCGTATTTAGATAAAAGGATTGTACCGACAATTATTATAATAACAGCTAATACTACAAGTAATACAAATACTAAAGATTTTTTACTATTTACTGGTTTTCTTTCTTCCTTTTCATCTGAACTAGTTGGATGTTTTATTTTAGTATGTTTATGTTCTTCCATGATTTCGCCTTGATTTTATAATTATATGTCTATATAATTTATATATTATTTTAATAAATTTTAAGTCATTACATTATAATAGCTGTAGACTAATCTATCTTTTGTTGCCATCAAACTTTTTAGTTTACCGTTCATTATTATGCAACTAGGATTCTCACTCGATCTAACAAATTCAGTACTTGCCGATGCATTAATTATTATTATTGGGAATTCTATTGTTGAATTAGCGCAACCAACAACAGCTAATTCGTAACTACTTGATTTTTGTGTCATGCCAAAATAAGTTGGTTTATCGAGCTGTGTTTGTAAATCATATCTTATTAAATCGATGTATTGTAGATTATCTATGGTGTCGTTTGGATTGAACGCTATTGCAATTCCTTGACTATTTTTTATCATTGTTGTGATGCTAGAATCTAATTGTATATATTCTATATCTGTCGGATAATAATAAAAATTTAAGTATTTACCTGAAATTTTTGTTTTATAACCATCATTTGTCATAACAAAAGAATGTTTGTTATAATCCGGTACGCCTTGAGATTGATTATCAATCATTATTGCAAATATACTAAATACCATGGAAAATACTATTATTGAAGTAGTAATAATTACTCCCCATTTCTTTTTATTATCATTTCTTTTTTTCATATTATCACTCGAGATACTCTACTAATTTCTCTAATCGTTATTGAATTTGTATATTATTAAATTCAATTATACTCTAGTATTTGTAATATCGTACTTATAGTACGTCTTCAATTGGTTTTTTCTTAGTTGTTTTTGCTGCAGTATCTGCTTGTTCTTTCATTTCATTAACTTCTTTTTTTAAATCTACTCCTAATTCAGTTAATGCTGCAACGTGCATTTGCATTAATTGCTCTATTATTTGTAATATTCTTGAAAGTTCAGCTCTTTCTTTTGCAAGTGTTGATAAAGATCCCTTGTGAAATCCAACTTGTTCGTCTTTTGATGCTTGAGCATCCTTTGTATTAGCAGTAGTTTTATTGTTTTTAACCATTATATATCACCACTTTTCGAATATAATTGAGTCTTTATATATTTTATTATACTGTAATTATTTTGTTATGATTCATTATTGGTGTTTAGTTTGTTGTAACGCTTTTTAGGGTAACATTTATAAACGATATTCTCCTATTATCGAGTATTATGACAACTACTTCAACGTTTTTAACTAATGAAGCAAATGCTGCCTTAGGAATAATTAATCCGTTAATATTAAAGATAGTTATTGCTGCATTAATATTTTTTATAGGTTTTGTTATTGGTAAAATTGTTCAAAAACTAATAATTAAATTCTTTGTATTAAGCGATTTAGATAAGGTCTTTAAAAAACAAACAGGATTTAAAGCCTCTTTATCCGTGGCTGTGGCTACGATAGTTTCTTATTTTATCTATGTTGTTGCAATAGTTATGGCATTAAATAGACTTGAAATTGGTACAACAATAATTACAACTATTGTTATTTTATTAGTCGTGGTGTTGGTGCTGTTTGTAATTTTCGGTCTTAATGATATTTTTGCTAATTTATCAGCAGGAGTTGTACTTCGTATACGAGGAAATATTAAACCTGGTGATTATATTAGAATAAAAGATAAGCATATAGAGGGATATGTTATTAGTATGACAACTCTTAGTATTAGGCTTGAAACAAAAAAGGATGAAATGGTATTTGTACCAAATATGGCTTTGTTTAAGTCAGAAATAGTAAAGCCTAAAAAGATTCCTAAATAATTCTTATAATTGAATTTATTATGATTAATTATATTTAATATACGGATATATTGATACGTATTATTTGTTGCTATTAATTATTTAATTTCTCAAACATACTAGAAATGTTCCATATTTGAGTTCTAATGAATGATGGTAGATTTAAGTCTTCAGAAATTTCATCAAGATTGTGTAATGATTTACCTATTTTGTTAGATAATTCAGAGTCATCTTTTAAATCAGTTATTATAGCATCTATTTTATTACGTACGTTCTTTGGAACGCCTTCATCATCTTTTAATGTTCGTAATGCTTCAATTATCTCGTCGCATTGTATTCTTATTGATTCTTTACTGTTCGTCATTTTGTTTTTTACTTTTTTTCTTGTCAGAATCTTTATTTTCAAGTTGTTTCATAACTTCTTTTTGTAAGTCTTCAAACTTGATTTTTAATTTGTTTTCTTGTTTTTCAATTGTACTTATACGAATACTTAACATTTCTTTTTTTTCTTCTAAATCTTTGGTTAATTGGTCTTTATTAACAAGAACCATTATGTTTCCAATGATTTTATATGATTCAGAACTAGTTGAAATTTCGGTTAATGCTGTTTCTATCTCGGTTTGTTGTAATTGAAATTGCTGTTTTTGCATACTGAAATTTTCAAGATTTTGTTGTATTAATTGTATTTGTCCAATTTTTTCTTGTGTTTCATTATTCATTTTGAGCCTTTTTTTGATGTTAATACAGCCGTTTTTTCCCATACCAATAACACTTTAGTTATTGTATTAAATGCTGTTTTTAATGCCGTTGCATCATTTGCTTTAATATTAAATACTAATTGATTTTTTTCTCGTGTTATGGTATATTCCGCACGGTTTAATATCTTATCTTCTGGAATAAATAATTTTTCAATAGCATCAATATCTTCTGTTATAACAATTTTAGACAGATACATCTTTATCTTGCTTTAACCTTAGTTAATGATGTTCTTGGTTTAAATATTAGTCTAGAACCACAATATGGACATCTAACCTTCTTTTTAATATAAGTGTCAGCAACAGTTTTATTGCATGAGAAACATTTGTAATCAACCATTTTTACCTCACTTTGTAGATCCTATTGCAGGCGGTTTTGATACTGTATAAGCTCGACTAGTGAATTTTGCATTACACTTATCACATTTCCATATACCAACTGATATTCTTGAAACTTTTGGAAAAGCGCAATATGGGCATTTATGTTTTTTCTTTTGCTCTATCTCTATTAATGCTACTTTTTCTCTATTTCTTCTACCGTATCTTGTACCGTATCTACCTACGGCCTTATAATGTTTTGCTGTGACTACTGCCATCTTAAATAAACCTCACAAAGTAATACTCAAAGGATTAAAGGAGTATTTATAAATCTTTTTGTTATAAGTACGGACTCGCTTAAATAAAATGCCATTGTTTTAAGATTAGTGCTTGTTATTAACTGATGCTGTCTTGTGCATCTTGAAGCGTAATTATGGTATAATTTGACTATTATGCTCATTTTTATTTATTCTAATGACGTTTTGAACATAACTTTCCATTTTAGACTCGTGACTAACCATAATTAACTGTTTTATGTCAAGTTCATATAAGACATCGCGCATTTTATCTAATTGTTCTGAACTAAAGCCGGTTGTTGGTTCATCAAGTATAATTATGTCTTTAGTTTTAATATTATTAATCATATCATTAATGACTTTATTTAATGCAAGTCTATATGCAAGTGCAACTGCCGTTTTTTCTCCACCAGATAAATTTGAAATATCATTTTCGTAATTGTTTTGAGTAATTATTGGTGTAAATTCTTCATCAATTCTAACTTCAATAGTTTCATCATCAATTAACATTTTAAACCATTTTTGAAATAACTCATTTAATTCTAGATGTATTTTTTGCATGATAATTTTTTCAATTGTAGACGTTAAATTTACTAAATGTTCAGTTATCCAATAATTTAATTCATTAATGTAAGTTATTTTTTCTTTTAACTTCGTTTTTTGGTCTATATCTTCCCCTGTTTTAGTAATTTCTTTATTATAATTTTCTAAATCTTTTCTTATGCTAACAAGTTTTATATCGCTTTGTTTTAAGTTTTCAGCTATTTTTTCTAGGTCTGATTTTTTATCTAAGAATTCTTTTTCTATGTCAATGTATTCTGCTATTTTTGTTTCTTTTTCTGTTTTTATTGTGTTTAATGAGGTTAATTCTTCTGTGATTTTAGTTAGGTTTTCTGTTACTTCTTTTTTTTGTAACTCTTTTTCTTTTAATGAGTCTTTAATATGTTTTTGAACTTCTAAATTATTTAGTATTTTTCTATTCTTTGACACGAGTTCTATTAATTTATTTACGTCCATACTGTCAACTTTTGCTTTTTTAGTTTTTAATTCTTCAATTTCATTTAGTAATCCTTGCTTTAGTTCTTGCTGTTTTTCGATATTTGTAAGTTTAATTGATATCTTTTGTAATTCTAATTCGTCCTTGTGTAGTTTTTCTATTTCTAGAGTTAGGGTGGTTATTTTACTTTCAAGTTCTTTTCTTTTAGTTTGAAATTCAACAGTTTTTCTATCACATGATTGTATTTCAGAATTTTCTTTATCTAAGATTTTAATTTTATGACTAAAATCAACATTTTGTAAACATACTGGACAAGTACTTAAATCTTTTAATTGTAAGACAACTTTAGAAGAATTATTCTTAGTAATAGTTAATGTGTTTAAGTTTAATGCTACTTTTTCAAGTTCTGTTTTTAATTCTTTTAATGCTGTTTCTTTACTTGTTTTTTCTTCAAGCTTTTTTGTTATTGTTTGATATTGATAATTTAATGATGCAACATCTTCTAAAATTATATTTTGTAAATCTCTTGTTTTATCCTCAAGTCTTTTAGTTAAGATTTCTTTTGCACTATTAATTTTATTTAATTTATCTTCTGATTCTGTTAGGGTTAGTCTAATTTCTTCTTCTTTTTGATCAATTATTCCTAAGTCTTGCAATTTATTTGAATATTCTTTAATTCTGTACTCGACCATTCCGAGTTCTTTATTACTTTTATCTACGTCAGATTGTTTGTTTTTGATGTTGATATTTGCTATTTCTAGGTCTTTTTTTAATAAGTTTAATTTTAAAATATTTTCTTCATAACTTTTAATTTCTAATAATTTTTTATTATGCTTGTCTTTTATTTCTAAATTATTTTCTTCTTCTTCTTGAATTGAATTTGTGATAGTGGTTTTTAATTCTAGAATGGATTTTAACTCTTCTTTTAATTGGTCTAAGTCTTGAATTTTAACTTCTAGAAGTTTTTTAGTATTTCTTAATTCTTTAGCATAAGTTAATGCATTTTCTCGAATTCTTTTATATTTATCAATATTAAATATTTTTCTTAAAATATCTAGTCTATCTTCAGAACTTTCAAATAAGATTTTTTTCATATCTTCTTGAGGAGTATAAACAGTGTATCTATATATTACGCTAGCATTCTTGTTTAATAATTCTTCAGGATAGCCAAATAATGCTAAAATTTTAGATTTTAATTCAATTGGTGTTGCATCAAATGATTTATTATTAATAATTATTTGACCAGCTTCTTGCGAGACTGTTTCATCTTTTCCTCTCTTTAATTTTCTTATGATTTGAACTTCTTGATTATCGATATTAAATGTTAAAGCAACACTTCCTTCACGTTTACCATGTCGTAATAATGTTGACCCCGATGTATCCCCTTTAATTAACCCAAATAATGCAAATTCAATTGCTAAAAGAATGGTTGTTTTTCCTGACCCAATATCACCAATTAATAAAGTTGAACTCTCATTAAACACAATATTTTGAGAATTATAAGAACGAATATTCTCGAGCTTAAGAGATTTTAGGAACATAATTGTAAGAATTGAAAATGGTTTAAATGTTTTATTAAAAAGAATGTTATTGACAAGGTTGTCTTAAGAGTTTAATAAAAAAAGCATATTTATAAATAATGATAATTTTCTTTAAATCATATTTAATGGCCCCGTAGTGTAGCGGTCAAACTTGCTGCGACTTTTACAAAAAGGCGCGTCAAAAGTGATTGTTCGACTACGTCGAAGCAATCGATAACTATATAATCATTCACATTCAATTTATATTCAATAGCCCCGTAGTGTAGCGGTCAATCATGCAGGCCTTTGGTCATCAGTAACATAAGAACATTGATGAAAGAAAGCCTGTGACCCCAGTTCGAATCTGGGCGGGGCTATTTCTATTTTCTAAATTCTTCATTTTTACGCCTTAAAACAATTAAATTTTGATAAAAATATGCTTCTAGCCCTGCAAGGGCTAATATACATTGATGTAAAAAATTGGGGCGAGCGGGATATACTTATAGAGATAAAATTTTCCTTGATTAGCATTAAATATGCAAAATTCAAGGAGAGATTAATGAAGAGAATAATATTTAAAGAAGTATCAAGTTTAGTTATTAATAATAAATACCTTTATTAAGTATGTTAATTTATTTTTATTATGCTTTGGCAATTATATTCGCTCATTAGTGCGACTGCAAATGCGGGTTCAAATGTTCTAGATAAATTCGTTTTAACGAAATGGATTAAGAATCCGTTGAATTCTATTATAGTTTTAGGAGTAATTCAATTGCTTATTGCGTTAATAATATTTAGTATATATGGTTTTGGTAACTTATCTTTGTTTCATATTATTTTGGCTTTGATTTCAGGTATTTTTTATATTTTAATGACTTTATTTTATTTTAAAGCAGTACAAATTGAAGAAATTTCTAGAGTTATACCTTTGTTTTCTTTGACTCCTCTTTTCGTTTTAATTTTTGCTTCCCTATTTTTAGAAGAATTTTTTACTTATTTACAATATGGCGGAATTATACTTCTAGTATTTGGTGCTTTACTTCTTTCTTACAGGCCTAAAACAAAAATAGTATTTGGAAAATCTTTTGGATTAATGTTGTTAGCTATTATTTCAGTTGCTATTAGTAATATTATTATCAAGTATTTATTAAACTTTTATGATTTCTGGACGATTTATGCATATACTCGTATAGGATTTTTATTTGTAGTATTACCTATTATGTATTACACTTTTTCTGATTTTAAACAAGTTGTTAAACAACACGGATACAAAGTTGTAGGTTTTATCTTACTTAGTGAATCGCTTATTGTTCTTGGAGTTTTTGCAAGCATTATGGCATTATCTTTAGGTTCTGTAACTCTTGTTAGTTCATTTTCATCCATACAAAACTTTATTTTATTAAGTATGACTATTATGTTAAGTATATTTTTCCCTAAATTCATTAAAGAAGAAATAGATAAATCAACAATTATATTAAAAGTAACTGCAATAATACTTCTGTTTATAGGTGTAATATTAATTTCTTAATATTTTGAATATTTTTTATTAAAAATTTTGACAATTTCTACTTTTAGGTATGGCTAGATTGAGTAGCGAATTTTTGTTATTCGAAAAATGTACGCTGATTTTTATTATTTATAAAAAAATACGTTTTTTTAGGTAATTATTTTATTTTCGATTTTACTATATATGGTTTATAAATTATTAAGTTCATGACTAAAATCTTATTTTTAATTGATATGCTGCAAATCTTCCGTAAAATTCGTATATTTTGCGGATTTTATTTAGTAAGATTTATATATATCTATGTATAAGATAATTTATTGTTACCTCTTTCGAGGAGAGTATACGTTTAGTGTATGGCAAACTATTTATGGTTTATTGGGGGATTATATTACAATTGTTTATTACTTTAGTATATTTTTAGTACTTTAACTATGTGTGCGGAATGGAAATTAAATTTAATAATAGCTATATGTTTTTATGGTGAATTATGAAAAAACTTTCTTATTCGAGTTTAGGAACAACCTGTAAGAGAAAGGAATCTAAACTAGATCATAATATTCTTCAAAAATTATATGATGATGAGTGGTTAATTACGCGAGATTTTTGCACAAAATCCAAAGAAGAAATAAATTTATGGCAATTTAATAGAATAAGAGAATTAGTTAAACACGCATTTGAAACAGTGCCTCTATATAATAAGAAATATTCAGCTATAGGTTTTTATCCTGAAGATTTAAAATCGTGGCAAGATTTTGAAAATCTTCCAATTCTAACAAAGGAAGAATTAATAGATGCGTTTCCAAATGATTTCTTAAGTTCAAAACATTCATTAGAGTTTACAACTAGAAGTTCCGGATCCAGCGGAAAATTTGTAACTGTTGCAGTTTCACCCTATGCTATATATAGAGATACATTACAAGGCGCGAGACAATTATATTTTCAAAGTGATAGGAAAGCCACAGAAAAAGACAAGACCGTATTTATTTATACTGATGCTTGGTGGGTGAGTTCTATAAATGGAAAATTTCCATTGTCATTTATTCCAACTAATACAAAAGTAGATGATACAATAAAAAAACTTAAAACTATTAATCCTGAATTTTTATCATTATATCCTACTTATCTTGATATGATTCGTGAAAATAATGTTAATTTGGCCGAAATAGGAATAGAACTTATAATAGTTCATTCTGAACAAAGTACAAGAAATCATAGAAAAGAATTGTCCGATTTTTTTAAAATACCTATATTAGATGAGTTCAGTAGCGAAGAATTAACACGAATTGCATTAGAATGTCCTAATCATCAATATCATTTAGAGGAAGACGCATGTTATATAGAAATCGTAGATTCTGTGAATAAAAAATTACAAAAAAAAGGTGAAGATGGATTAATTATAGGAACAAATCTTTTAAATGAAGCTACACCAATAATAAGATATCATCAAGGAGATATAGCGGGAATGAAAAGTGATTCCTATTGTGATTGTGGTAGTAATTTTAGACTTATAAGTGAACCAAAAGGAAGATTAATGGATTCTATAAAAACTAGTTATGGTAAATTGGTGCCTGCAAGTTGTTTTATGGATTTAGCATATAATTGGTTTTTACAATCAGAAATACCTGTGCATGGAATGAAATATCAGATTGTTCAGAATGAAGACTTAAGCATAAATTTATATGTGGTTCCTGGACAGTATGTTATAGGCACATCACAGTTGAATCAAATGAAACAAAGTATGTATCAATTACTTCCAAAAGATATTATAATTAATGCACAATTAATCGATAAGATACCGAATAATAATGGTACAAAATATCGTCCAGTTATATCGAAGGTTATAAAATGACTACTAGCAAAAAAATTGTAAAAACAGATTTTGAAAACGCAAAATATCTTGTAGAGCAAAGACTCCAAAAAATAAGAAATAATGTTACTCATAGAATTTTTAATCCGAATAAAGTAGCAGAGATAGAAATTAATGAATTCTTTTTTAATGGTGCAGCAGTCAATAGAGTAATGGTTGTGCTTCGAGCGACAGGATGTGAAGCTTACAAAACGACAAATGGATGCAGTATGTGTGCACATTTTGATGGAACTCCTAATGAGTCTGTTACATACCAACAATATATCAATCAATGGAAAAGTGTAATTAATGGATCAGCTATGGAAAATAATAAAAAATTTGATATAAATGATTATCCAATATTATGTTTATATAATCTTGGAAGTCTTTTAAATCCGAACGAAGTTCCGTCAGAAGCTGTGCGAGAAATATTTAGTTCTATAAATAATTATAAAGGAATAAAAAAAACCATAATAGAATCTCGTGCTGAATATGTGACTGTGGAATCATTAAAAAATATACGCGAAGTATATGATGGGATATTAGAGATTGGTATTGGGTTAGAATCCTCAAATCAGAAAATTAGAGAACTTTGTCATCATAAAAATATGCCCGATCTTAAAATATTTGAAAATGCTATTAAAAATATTCATAATATCAATTTTAAGGCATTAACTTACGTAAATCAGAAACCGCCTTTTTTGACGGAAAAAGAAGCCATTGAAGATGCTATAACAACAAGTGTATATGCTTACGAGGTTGGTTCTGATGCTGTTTCTATAGAGCCAACTTCTTTACAATTAAATTCACTTACAGATCATTTATATACTCTCGGGGAATATAGAGTGCCCTGGCTTTGGTCCGTAAGAGAAGTCGCTAGAGGAATATATTCAAGATTTAATAATCAAAGTATTGATTTACGTTTGGGAGGATATTTTGATGAAGAAGTATTAAGTGGAAGTCAAGGAGTAGCACCAAACACTTCTAGAAATGAATTATTTCCACATCAGACTGCAGCAAATTGTAATCACTGTACTGAGAATTTTATAACTGCAATTAAAATGTTCAACAAAACATATAATTTAGATATTTTGAATAAGCAAGAAAATTGTTCTCATTGTTATGATCTTTGGCAACATGCATTACAAATAAGCGATTCACGAAATATAGAGCAAAGAATTATTGATACATTAGGATTAATGGACAAAAAATGAAAATTTATAAAATTATTTGTGATATTTGTGGATATGAAGGAGTTTATCCTAAAGAAATTTCACTACATAATCATCCGGAATTAGAGATCGGTGGAGTACCTCTTAATATTTGGACATCTTATTATTCATTACCTAAAAAAAGTATTTTGAATATTAAAGAAAAAAATCAGGGTATACTAAAATATTTGGAATATCTTCCCGAAATAAAAAATATTCATTCTTGTGGAGAAGGAAATACTCCTTTAATTGATGTTTCTTATTTTTTTGGGAAAAAAGTTTTACTAAAAGATGAAGGCACTAATCCCTCAGGTAGTTTTAAAGATAGAGGAATTCCGATGTTACTTGCAGATATGCAACAGAGTGGAAAAAGTATTGTCGCTATACCCTCTACAGGAAATACTGCGGTTTCATTAGTTAAGTATGCTAAAGAAATAGGGGTCGATACAATGGTTTTTGTTCCAAAAACTACTTCTATAGAGAAAATAATGAAGTTAGGCAAAAATGTTGTTTTTGATGATGATTTAATTGCTAGTTATGAACATTTTTATAGATATTGTAATAGTCATCCTGAAATATATAATGGGTTTCCAGCAGCAAATATTCCTTATTCACATGGTATAAAAACAATTGCTTATGAATTATTTAATCAGTTAGGGGGTAAAATACCTGATTATATTATTCTTCCTTGTGGTAGTGGGGTGAATGTTATAAGTCAATTTATGGGATTTAACGATATTTTAAATATGGGTCTTAGTAAAACCCTGCCAAAAATAATTCCTGTTCAAATTAAAGGTGCCGATCCAATTACTCACGGATTTCACAAAAAAATGTTCGATTCTGTTCCGATTATTGAACCATTCACAGATTCGAAAGCTGAAGCTATAGCATCAGATACTTGCTTTAATTATTTTAAAATAATAAATATGCTTAAAATTACAAAAAGTACACCTATATCCGTGACCGATAAAGAAATTGAAAAAGTTATGAAAAAGAAAACATTACCTGAATTAGAATTTTCGAGCTGTTCCGTTTATTCAGCGCTAGAAAAAATTATAGAAGAAATACCTCAAGATAAAACAATTATCCTTATAGGAACGGCGGCACCAGAATATAGTAGATTATAATAAAATATACCTATTTGTTAAATAAAAAACCAGTATTATATGCGATCGTATTTTAAAAAATTGATTTAAGAGAGGAAAATATGTCGGATATGTCTAATTATTTTGAAATTGCGGATAAAAGAAAAGCAATAATGCTTGATGCATCAAATTGTGATAGGACAATATTTCCTATGATGAGTTTTATAAAAGATGGTTTAGAAACAATCATAAATGAAACTACTGAAATAGGATATGATGAACCCTGCGGTAATTATACTTTAAGAAATTTAATAGCCATATATGAATCGCATATTGAAAAAACAAAAATTTATGCAAATGATATAATCATTAATCATGGTGGAGTTACTGGTTCTTTTGATAATGTTTTTAGATATATATCCAAAGAGTCCATTAAAACTGGAAAAGATGAAATTATTATTCCCGTGCCTTGCTATCCTGAAATATCTAGAAGTGCAATATATAATAATCTTAACGTAACCTATCTTCAAACAAAATTTGAAAATAATTTTCAGCCAACATTGGAAAGTATTGAAAAAAAGTTAAATAATAAAACAGCGGCTATATTTATTACTTCACCAGGCAATCCTTGTTCTAAATATATAAATAATACTGAATTGTACAATATAGTTGCTTGTGCTAAAAAAAATGATATTCTTGTGATTTTAGACTCTATATTTGAGGAGGCAACTACAATTCCTTTTTATCATAAATTACTTGCATTTTCATATGATAAGATAATTAAACTTAAAGGAATGAGTAAAGACAGACCTTATATGAATGATTTTAGAGTTGGTTGGAGTATAACAAAAAATAACAATATACAAAAAGGTTTATCGTTGGCATCGGAAGTTTCAGGATTTAGTATTTCTATGACGTTAAGTTCGATATTAGCAGAAGAAATGACTCTTAGAATTGCAAGATACAATCTATTAGAAAAACATAAAAATGATATTAATTTATCTACTCAAGAATTATTTGGAACCAGTATTAAAGATTTTAATATTTCGTTAATAAATTATATTCTGGAATTAGAACAGTACACTAAATTGATAGATGTTGGGCTAAAATCAAGTATTAAACTTTGTCAAAAACATAATGTTGTTGATAAAATATGTATTCCTGATGCTGGAAATATACTATTTATAAAAATAAAAGATGAAATCTGCAAAAAATTTAGTATATATAATGGTAAAGAATTATTTTATCACGTTCTGGATAATTCTAATATCGCAATTAATCCTGGTGATGTATTTTTTACACCTGAAAATGAGGTGTGGTTTCGAGTTACAATGTCAAAAGATCCAGTGTTATTTACAAAATATCTTAAAACAACACTTAATACGTTAAAATAGGAGAAAATATGAACTCAATTATTAATGAAGAAATATTAAAGATAACGAAAACGGAAGCCTTTAGAAAAAATCCTTGTTGTTATTTATATAATCTTGAAGATATAACCATGAAAATAAATGGAATAGAAAAGAACATTCCTAATAATTTTGAAGTATATTATGCAATGAAGGCAAATCCTAATAACGACATAGTAAAATATATACAAACACACTCTCGTATTAATGGTGTAGAAATTGCTTCTCTTGGCGAACTTAATAAAGCTTTACAGATTTTTATGCCTTCACAAATAATCTTCACTGGGCCAGGAAAAACACCACAAGAATTAGAAATAGCAATAAAAAATAAAATAGCTTATATTATTATAGAATCTAAAACGGAAGCCGTCAGAATAAATACGATTGCAAGTGAATTAGGACATAAACAAGATGCATTACTACGAGTAAATATTGATTATTTATATAATACTGCACATACGCAAATGTCTGGATATTCTTCGAAATTAGGTATAGATGAAAGTCAATTGGTAGAGACTATAAATTTTTGTAAAAAATTAGATCATGTAAAAATAATGGGTTTACACGTATTTGCAGGTTCAGGCATATTAGATAGTGATATTATATCAGATTATGCAAAATATATATTTAATATGGTGCAGAAAATAGAGGCTAATTATTGTCCTATTTATTGTGTGGATATTGGCGGAGGATTAGGAATTAATTATAGCGCTAATAATGATATATTAGATATAGGGGCATTAGGAAAAAAATTCCGTGATTTAACTAATAGGTATAACTTTCAAGATAAAAAAATATTCTTAGAGCTTGGCAGATATTTAGTGGGTGAATCAGGATATTATATAACTGAAATTTTAGATATTAAAGAGTCAAAAAATAAAAAACACATTATAACAGCTGGTGGAATAAATCATCAACGCAGGCCTTGTGCTGTGGAGTATAATCATCCTGTAGAAATACTATCTATGCATACGCCAAAGCTATATCCTGATCAGATTAGTGTGAATTCTGATATTGTAAATATAGGAGGTCCTCTATGTTTAAATGATGATATTTTAGCGAAGGATATCTATGTTAAAAATGCAAATATAGGAGATTTAGTTATTGTAAAACAGTCCGGAGCATATGGTTTTTCTATGGCCGCAAAAGATTTTTTATCTCATACTTTACCAATCGAACATATATTGTTGCAAGCTAATATGGTGGAAGATAAAAGTAAGTTATAATATGTCGACTTGTCTTCCAATATTTTAGAATGCGATTCAATAAGATACTTACGTCGCATTCTAATGAGTCATAATGTTTATAAATAAATACATATAGAATAATCTAATGGTAATATCTAATGTTCCTTATATTGATGATAAAAAAGAAGTATTCGCGAACTGTCAAGGCCCTTCTAGTACTTTGATGGTATTCAAATTCTTTAAACCTGAAGTACATATGTCTATGCAAAAAATGTACAAAGAGATGAATTATGTTCATAAAACTTGGTTCTTTGAAACGTATATGGTAAAATTTTTTCATGAGCATAAAATTCCTGCAAGATATTATAGTGTTGATTTAATAAAACTTATTGGTAAAAATGGTGCTATGTTTAGACAGATTACTGGTCTTGACATAAATGATCTTAATAATAGAGATGAATTAGATATAGAACATTATGATTTAGGCGTTAAATATGTGCTAAAGAAAAAACTCTTTACAAAAACAAATATTACTTTGAAATTAATGAAATTTCATCTCCAAAACGGTAGAATTATTATTGCAACGGTTAATAGAAATAGTCTTATGAATAAGCAAGGTTTTACAGGGCATTTCATAGTATTGAAAGGTTTTGATAAAAAAGGATTTATTTGTAATGATTCTTACTTAGGAGAAAATATACAAATACCCTTTGATAAGTTTTCTAAAGCGTTTTATTATGCTCCAAAAATGGCGAATATGGTTGTTGTAGGAAAATAACTTTATTTAAAAATAATTTAATATTTTTTTAAATTTTTATTCGCGTCTGAATATAATTGTTTATTAAAGAAAAGGAACAGTAATATTAATAAATAACCCTGTCTATAATGTATCAAGAATAAGCGATTATTATTTGAGTCGCCCTAAATCATATACACTAAAGTCGATGATTCTGGGCGGGGCTATTTCTATTTTCTAAATTCTTCATTTTTATGCCTTAAAATAATCAAATTTGGATAAAAATATGCTTCGAATCCTGCAAGGGTTATATACATTGATGTAAAAAATTGGGGCGAGTAATTTTTTTAGAATAAGAATATGTCCCAATATGATTGTTGTAATTGGCTTGTCATAAATGTTGTAAGTTTTTCGTATGTATCTGTTGTTCCTATTAGGCTTTTTTTTATTGCACTATCGGCGCTATTCATTGCATCAAGATATTCTTTTCTATCTTTTCTATTAACTACTATTGGTGGATATTCTTCTTGCATTAGTATTAGATTCATTAGCATTCTTCCAGTTCTACCATTGCCATCGCTAAATGGGTGTATACTTTCAAATTTATGATGGAACAATACTGCAAGAACGAATGGATGTAATTTTTTTCTGTTTTTGTTGTGCCATTCAAGAAGTATTTTTATATCTGTGTTTATATATTGTGCAGGTGTTGGTTTGAAAGGTTGTCCGAGTATGTGGATGTCGTGGTTTCGAAATCCTTTACGAACATCGATATTTTCAAGAAGTTTATCATGTATGTCTATTATTAATTTTATATCTAATTCTGGTTTTTTTTGTATTAGTTCGTAAAATACTTTTTTTGTGTTTGTTAAATCATATACTTCACGCATAGTGTGATCTTTTGGTAGGATGTCTTCCTGTAATAATCTTACTGCATCTTTTAGACTTATGGTGTTTCCTTCTATTGCTGTAGAGTTTACTGCAAATCTTATAAGAAAATTTTCCAAAATATCTATTTGTGTTTTATTATCGAGTTTGAGAAATTTGTGGGTGTAATGGAGTTTTGTTGCTTCAATTGTTTCTAAGGAATTGTTTGTGAGGAGTTCGTATTTTTTTAATTTAAGTGTGTGTACTTGTTCTTCATAGATATTTGATTCTAAAAATTTCTTTAGTGTTTTATGGGATTTTCGAATTTCGTTATGATATTTTTTTTCAAGCTTTTCTAAACTAATTTTAGAAAGATTTGTACCTAACGTACAGATATCTCTAGTAATCACCTTATTTCCTTTTCTTTCAGAAATTCTTAAAGTGTAATATGTTTGATTTCCAATAATTTTCTTGTGAATAAATACCATATTTAGTTATTAAACTAGTTAAGTATTTAAATCTTTCCCTTTACAAGTAGAAAAGCTTAATGTAGGGGGAATTTATTGATGTTTTACCCTTTACAAATACCAAATAGGGATGTATGGGGAATTATCTTTTAAAGTCAAAGTCTATTATTTCTAACATTCTGATTTGAAATTCTGTTAGTTTATCTTTATTCTTTCGAATATACTCTTCTACCTCTATATATCCTTCTGCTTGTATCTTCTGTTCTAATAGTTTAAATTCTTCATCCATAGTATTTTATAATTTAAGTCATATATAAGTAGTACTGCGCATAATAGAAAATTTATTATATAATTTATACTACATCCTATTAAAAATTGAAGTTATTATTTGAGTCGCCCTAAATTATATACATTAAAGATGATTATATTGGGGGGGCTACTATAATTTTTTTAAAGATTGGGGCTAATAGAGCAACATAGGATTATTCTTCATAATATTTATAAATTAAAATCAACTTCCGGATATAAAAAAGATACTTACTTGCAATAAAGAGGATAAAATGAAAAAATCAAATATACAAATGTTTGTTAATCTTTCTGTAAAAGATTTAAATAAATCTATTAGATTTTTTACGAAACTCGGATTTAGATTTAATCCAAAATTCACTGATAAAAATGCAACCTGTATGATTGTTGGAAAAGATTTTTGTGTTATGCTCTTAGCAGAGAAGTTTTTTCAAAGGTTTACTGATAAGCATATAGTTGATGCAAAGAAGAATACTGAAGTATTAACTGCGTTAATATTATCGAGCAGAAAAAAAGTCGATGAATTAGTAAATGCTGCGATAAAAGCAGGTGGCAGAGAATATCGAAAACCTGATGATTATGGATATATGTATCAGAGAAGTTTTGAAGATTTAGATGGGCATCAATGGGAAATAGGGTATATGGATGAAAGTAAATTTCCAAAGAAATAGTTCTTTTTTTTCGTCTATAAAACGGGTTTTGGCGGGGCTATATATCTTTCCGTGAAATTCTTTAGGGCTATTATACAATTATGATTATCTTCTTTATTATTTTTTAACAGTTACTTAATTACAAGTCTAATTGCTTCTTTTAAATATCAATATTTATAAATTAAATAGTTTTAATTTGCTTATGGAAGAACCATTTAGGATGAAACAATTTAATAAGGCTGTATTATTGGGCGAAGTAACTTGGTGGCAGATGGAATTACCTTCTGGTAGAGTTATCTTCGGTGATGCTAAAGCTAAGATGCCAGGTTATCCTGATAGTGACTTCAATTATTATCAAGATTTTACTAAACTTATTCATCCAGATGATTATAATAATGCTATGAACGCAATGTATGATCATATTGCTGGTAAAAAGAAATTTTATGAAACTCAATACCGAATTAAAAATATAAGTGGAGAATATATCTCATTTTATGATTGTGGGCAAATTATTAAAAAAGAAGGAAATGAAATTACTGTAATAGGATTTGTAATGAAAGTTAAAGGTGATGTAGATTTTTCAGTGCAAATGGAATCCTTTAAAGATTTAATATTAGGCGGTAATCCTTCAATAGTTGAATTAGTTGCTAAACTTAAAAATTAAGATTTGTAATTATTATTAAATTCTAAGCAAAGTTACTATTAATTCTCTTTGTAATTATTATTTAGAAAAAATATAAAAAAATAAAAAATTTATCTTAGATATTTGTCTAAGACATCATATTTTTTTGAATCTGTTACGTTACCTTTTGCGTAAAAGTCTATTAATTCTGAAACAGTTCCACTTGCACTTAATTTTATGTCTTCTAATACTGTGCTTCTGTATTTGACATTTTTAGGTATTAATTTATCTGCAGCGTCCATAAATTTTATGCATTTTTCGTAATGTGGTTTGAATAATAATCCATCATACTTAGTTCCTATGCCATCATATCTTTTAAGATCTGCATCAGTTGGAATTAATTCATTGTATTTAACTTGAACTTTGTCGCCAAGATTTTTACTTAATTCTACTAATGTTGTAGCTGCTTTTTGGCCATATGTTTTTGCTACTGCAGTTCCATCTTTTACTAATGCTTTGACTTTGTTTGCATCATATTTTCCATCCGTAAATATTTGGTTGCTTACATTTGAGTACATTCCTTCTATTTTACTTACTGCCGTATCTAAAGTTGTTTGAGCAACTTTTTTATATCCGCCTTGTGCTTGAATAGATTCATTTATTCTTTTACCTTCTACTACTGCTTCATCTACTAATTCTGAGATGTTTGTTTTTGCACTGTTGTATAATCCTTTTGCTTTATTTTTTAAGTTGTTTAAATCCATATTTTCGCCCCCGATAATATTTTATTTGTGTAAATCACTATTCACGTACTACGTGATAGTAGGGAATAGCTGTTTAAGTATTTAATTGTTATGTTTTATGCTCGATTTGTGCTTAATTTTAAGACACGGCTCTCGACTTACATTTGTGCTTATTTTAAGATAAGTTCTTATTTTTTCTCAAATACGAATTTACATATTACTGGTAGATGATCTGATGCGTATGCAAGGCCATTTGCAATACTATCCGCAACAGCTTTATTTGGATTTTTATTAATACTATCATTTAGATGATTGCCATCATTACCATATGCTATGTATGTATCTTGCAAAGTATTTTTTTGTAGTGCTTCTGATATTAGTATTAAATCAAATCTATCATCAAGGCCTCCAGAAGCTCCTCCACCAAATGCTCTTTTTCTTGGTGATTGAGTGTGTATTTTTCTAAAATCGTAATTATCATGCCATTTTCCTTGAGCATTTATTGGATCAATCATTCTGCCATTATTATTGGTTGAATTTTCTGTTAATTTTATATATCCGGGTTCGTAACTATCTTCAATATTAAAGTCTCCTGCAACTAAAAATTTGGAATTAGGTTCTAAATTATTTAGGTATTCTCGTAATAATTTGCATTCTAGACTTCTTTGTGATATGCCGTTTTTTGCTGATTTTAAGTGTACTGCAAATATCTTAAATTCTTCTCCTGTTAATTTTTCTTTAACAGTATATTCTGCAAATTCTCTTAATGATGTTTGAATATATTTTGCATTTACGAATTCTATTTTAGATTTCTTATAGAATAACATGTTGTCTGAATCTTTCCCATTATGAAATGGAACATGTTCGTATTCGGTTTTATTTA
>CAVZPN010000062.1:0-14615 GCA_963777125.1 uncultured archaeon
TGAGGCAAGTAATGTTTCCGAATTATTCTTTGATGCATCAACTATAACTAATACTTGGCAAGGTTATTATGGTAATATTGTCGGTAAGATACAATTAGTAGATGCAAGTTCTAGCGTATTTTATGATTGGAGTCTGGTTTCACCAAATGGTGAAGTATATGCTACGCGTCTACCGAGTGTTACTTGGGCGAATGTTAGATGTGCAAATAGTGCAGAATTAGCTTCGGAAGATATTGCTTTAGGTGTTATGTATAATGCTAGTGATTCTGTTGCTAATACTTTTAGAAATACTTCGAACTTCAGTAAATTTTATACTGGAGATATTCAAATTAATGATACACAAAATTGTTATGCAATACATCTAAATAATAATACTGGCGCACAATCAACTCAGTATGCAGAAGTATTATTATCTGATTCTTCATTGATGATTTATACAGCAATAATTGACCCTGAAGCTATAGGATTTGATGGTAATGCTTATGATTTCCAAATGATTGTTGGAGAAGATGGTCATAATGATAACAATAATCCAACAATGTATTACTTCTATTTAGAGATAGGATAAAATAGTTAATGATGGTTTTAATTAGTGTAGTTTATTCTATTATTATTCTTGTTGGTTTTTTAATAATTTACAAAACCTTTAAAAATATTATTTTATTCTCAAATTATATGATTGATAATAATTCGAACTATATTAAAGCTGGTCATTATTGGACTTCGTGTAATAAAATTGCGGATTTGTATCCTGTAAAGAAAGTTCATGGATTATGTTTTAATGAAGAAGGTAAACTATTGATTATAGAAAGAAATATTAAATCCGGTTGGACTATTCCTGGAGGCACTCATAGATTATTTGAAACAACAGTTGATACTTTAATTCGTGAAACTTTTGAAGAAGCATCAGTTGAATTATTTGATTCACATATTATTGGTTATAGGTCAACTGGTGATGTGTTTTCTAATAATATTAAAGATTCAGGTTACAATATTTTGTATTTTGCTTTAATATCAGATATTAATAAGTCTAAAAAAGATCCTTCATCCAATAAAATTCGCTCAAGAAAATTTATTGAACCTCGGAAATTTGATTCTTATCTAAGCAAAAAGATATGTGATTTTGGTATGATAGAAAGTGCATTAAATCATTATAATTCCATTACGCATCATATTAAACAATATACTCCTTAGAATTTTAAGATGCTCTTGATGTTCTACTATAACTTTTTTCTCGTTCTATTGTTTCAAGTATCTTGTTTGCTTTTTCTGTTCGACCCATAGCAATATATGCATTATATTCTTCTTGTAATTCGAGTAATGGTAGAGTCATATCTTCAAATCTTTTTATGAGTTTTATTCTAGGTCTTTCAGCTTTAATCCATTCATTATTATATATTCTTTCTAAATCTGCTATTACTTCTACTTGTACATTATTAATTTTAAATAATCCGTAGTATGATTTGAATTGTGAGTTTGTTTTATTATGCATTGGTTCAATTATGAATTCTTTTAATATTTCGGCAATTTTATCTGCATTTTCAACATCAGTTAATATATCAATGTCGTGTGCTTGTACATTAACTCCTTGTATTGCAAGCGACATACTGCCGATTAATGTCCAATTAATATATTGACCTTTAAACTTATCTACGATAATTCTTAATGCATCAATATTTTCTTTAGGGATGTTCGGATTCATATTTTAAACCAAGGTATTAATACGCTTGTAGTATTTTTATACTTTAAATATTTTTTATTTTTACCAAATTCTATATCTGCTCTTTTTTCAAGTAATGGGATGCCTGAAAAAAATAATAATGTAATAATAATGCTTAATGGACTAATCATACTGATCCACGTAAAATTATTAAGATAATTTAACAAAGGTAACGAATAAATAAATACTCCTATCCAGCATAGTATTTCGCCAAAATAATTCGGATGTCGACTATTATGCCATAATCCTGTGTCAATCCACTTATTTTTGTTTTTAGGATTATTTTTAAATGAAAATTTTTGCTGATCCGCAATTGATTCTACTAAAAATCCTATGCCCCATATAAAAAATCCTATTATGCTAATGAACGATAATGTGCTATTTGAATTATTATTTAGAACAAAAATTACTGGTAACATGATAGCAAATATGATTATTGTTTGTATTATCCAAAATGCGGCAAATTTCCAGAAATTCTCTCGTATACCATCAAATCTATTATCTTTTTTAATTTTTAGTATTCTATAGAATAAATACCCTGCAAGTCTTATGCCCCATAATGTAATCATTAAAGTTAATAATATATTAACTAAATTAAATATATTATTCGTTATAAGTAAAATCCATGATAGTATTACAAAAGTTAATCCATATGCTAAATCAGTAACTTTATCGGTTTTAAATAATGCCGCAAATATGAAGAATAGTACTTGAATAAAAAATATTATTGCTAATGAATATATTAATACGTGTTCCATGGTTTCACCTTTACAAACTATCTAAATATTCTTTTTTAGTCTTAAATTTATTTAGTCTTGCAAATCTTTCAATTGCTTTATCGGTATTTGAGCCATACTGCGCAGCCTTTTTTGGTCTTTCAGCATATTTTCCAAGATATGTTACTGCTGCTTTTCGTAAGATCATTTTAGAGCCATCTTTATTTATCTTATATTTAACTGGTATTTTCATTGAATACTCAATTAAATTTTCATCTAAAAATGGTGTTGTAAAAGAAAATTTCAAAGCTTTTGGAATTGCAGTATCTCGAAGTAAGTCTCTTTTATACATTTGTAATAATCCGTCGAAACATTCATCGTTACTAGGATTTAATTTGTGTCTTTCATAGCCCGCAAATATTTCTTCTGATCCGAGTCCTGAAAAAAATACTTTTTCATTCTTCGCAATGGAGTGCGCTGCAACTTCAACACTTCCAACACCAACATTTACGACAGTATTGTTTTTTGTTTTTTGTAATATTTTTGAAGTTTGAGTAATTATTGATTCTATTTCATTAAATGTAAATACTTTAAATTTAAATTCATCATCTGTTAATTTTAGATGTTTTGCAACTTGTTTTGCATAATTTATATCTTCTGGATCTCTGTAGTGTCCATCTTGAAAGCCAACTGTGTAACATGTAAAATTTGCTTTTAATTTTTTACATACTGCAGCAATGTAACTTGAATCAAGACCACCTGAAAAACATATTCCAAAATTATCCAGATTTTCAATTCTTTGTTTTATTGCATCGTCAGTTAATCTTCGAACTTCTAGAGCAATTTTATCTTCAGAAACTTTTAATTCATCTTCGTTACTCGTTTTAAAACTATTTATCTTAGTAATCCAATCTGATTCTGAGATTAATTCATTGTTTTTGATGAAAAATTCTTGTTTCATGTTATTTTTTTTATTAAATTATTATTTTACTTTTTAATGCTTTAACTATTCGAATTTATTCTCTTTTTTAAATATTTGGGTTGTAGTTGAGTTCGAGCGATAATATGATTAGAAAATGCCTAAGATAATAATCACTAATAAGTAGTAAATAAGCGGAACATTTATAATGTGCGAATTCTTGAGCTTTAGGGCTTGTCGTGCTTGAATTTCGGCTTTTTGGGAAACGTTGGAGGCTGGAATTCGTGAAAGAAATTTATTTTCGTAAAAATTGGTTAGTAGAGTATGAGTCAATTAAGAAAGAGGTTGAAGTTCGCTTTGGTGAGGAATATCTTCGCAATTTCACGAAGATAATGGCGAGAATTGCGCAGTATCACTACAAGAAAAAGTCGATGCTTCTCGGCAGGGATAGAGAACTTTACGTATTTCTTCAGGAGAAAGGACATAATCCCTTCAAAGTTTATCGATGGTGTCTTATTGAACGCATTCCTGAAGCAATTAGATTTCAGTTGAAGAATGGAATGATTAATCAGAAGACGGCATTACATATGCACTTTAAAAATCGTCACGAGAGCGAGAATTCTATTTGTGTCGCGATTAGAGTTCAAGGTTTACAATTGGTGAGGTCGATGTAAATGGCATTCTCTAAAAAGCTTAAAAGAGGAAAAAATCAGTACGAAGGAAAAGGAAGGATTCTTCCGAACGTGTTTAATAAGAAACAATTATTAGAATTGTTTACGGTTATTGAAGAGACTGATATTTTTATTGCTTGTTTATTATCCTTGTTTTGTGGTTTGAGAATTAGTGAGGTATGTCAACTCAAGCGACAAGATGTGGATTTAGTTGATTGTAAAATTAAAATTGTACAAGGTAAAGGTAGTAAGGATAGATATGTTATGTTGCCGTCTAGTATTAAACCAGTACTTGAGAAGTGGTTTAGGATTACTGAATCTATATATTTTATTCCAACAAGTTCAACTAAAGGAATTAGTACAGCTTACTTATCTTTAAAGTTTAGAAGTTATCTAAAGAAAGCAGGATTATTAATTGAGTGGAATAAAACATCTGTTGGACAAAAAAGACATCTATATAGTTTTCATACATTAAGACATACATACGCCACATATCTTTTAGAAAAAGGTGTTGACTTATATTATATTCAGAGAAGTCTTGGACATAGCGATATTTATACAACACAAATATATGCATATATTAGTAGTAAGGACTTGAAAGAGAAAATTGAGAAAGCATTCAACAATAAAACAATAACACAAAAAAGAGAAACAACAAACATATCGAATACTTTGTTTAATGATCCTTTAGAAGTATTAAAGCTACGTTACGCTAGTGGAGAAATCACAAGAGATGAATTGCAAGAGAGAATAGAAACCATAAATGCAGTGAATAAGAATGCAGAACTATTTTAATGGCGACCTATTTTATAGGGTCTCGGTACAGTATACGGTGACTTATTTTAGTGACTCTTTCAACACTTTTTCAGTCGCTGTTTTTGCTTTTCCACCCACTTTTTTTGGATGTTTGTTTTGTAGCATTTTTTCTAATATTTTGTACACTCGAGTTCTCTGAGTGGTTAAGCCATATTTATTATATTTTGATTGTAAATTTCTATTTGATACTATAAAGAACCATCTATGACTATATTTTCTATTATTGTAAGCGACTTTTTCTTCTAATATCTTCTTCTTTTTTAATAGATTGCCTGTTTCTATTTCTATTGCATATAATTTGTTGTCATATTTGAATGTTATATCGGCGTCTCTAGTATCATGCGTTATTATGCTATTGATATTTTGGTCTTCTAATAACTTTTTTACAGACCAAACTAAGAATGTGTGCGTTGAAGAATGATCCATAATAGGTTTAACAAATACTGTAATTATTTTTTGGTCGTATACACAATATTCGTTTACTTGTTTATATCCTAATTCTAGTAGAACTTCTTTTTCTATAGTTCTTAATCCCTTTTTTACAATTACATTCTCTTCATTACGTGTTAGATTGTTGCGTATCGATATTTTTTCTGATTCTTCAGTCATAGTTTCTAACCTTTTCATTTTTCTTATTTGTTCTAATTCTTTTTCAACAATGTCTTTATCTCTGTTTATTTTAAGTATTTCTGATTCTGTTGATAGTTTTTCTATTCGATAATTTAGTTTTAATAATTGTGTCTTAAATTCTAATTTGAATGATTCTATTACTTTTTTAGAATATTGCTTATTTTTAAAATTGTCTCTTTTAATTATTAATTGGTCTAGATTTAATTCATTCAAATCGGCATGTATAAAATTTACAATCTCATTATGCTCTCTTAAATTAATATATTTGTTATAAGTATAATTATCTTTTAATTTATGTATACTTACGGGGATATTATAATTATAATATAAAAATAGTATTAATACAATTATTCCGTGTATTATTAAAAATGTGGATATTACATGTGGGTGCAACATTCTGTAAACAAATAATGCGACAATAACTATGTTGGTTAAGTGTATTAATATTTTAGCAATAATTTTTGATACCTTTTTGTCTAATATGAAGCCTCTAAAACTAAAAAACAGTATGGCAAAACACCATAACATCAATAGTACTCCTATTCCCAGTCCAATTAATCCTTCAATTATAATCTTTTTATCGACTTCAGCTAACCACTTGTATGTTACCAATCCTAAAGCTAATAGAATTATTGCATAATATATCATTGGATTTTCTTTTGATGATTCTATATTGTTCATTGTAAGAAATGTAGTAAATTCTCTTTTGTTTCAACTTTTTCTGGCTCTTTATCCCATACTCTGCTAAAATCATCGATTACACGCTGTCCACTATAATTTAGGTATATGTCTGTAGTTATTAGACTACTATGCCCTAAAATGCCCTGTAATGCGCGCACGTTGCCACCTTTATGGAGATAGCATACTGCAAATGTATGTCTTAAAACATGCGGACTAACAGGCTTCTTAATTCTAGCTTTATCTGCTACAGCTTTAACTTTTAATTGAATTAATCTCGGACTAATGTTAATCTTCTTTTTATCTTTAAAGAATTCTATGAGATAAAATCTTGCAGTCTTACTTAGTGGAATTACTCTTCTCTTATTTCCTTTTCCAATCGTTGTAATACATCCTCTCTGCCAACTAACCTCTTCCTCAGTAAGTTTAGAGAATTCTGATACACGCATTCCAGTCTCTAATAGTACGTTGATTATTAGTTCTTCATCAAAAGTACTACAAGCTTTTCTCAAAGCAAGTATTTCATCTTCTTCTAAAGGTTCTCGCTTATATTCAAAAGGCATAATGCACCCCCATAATAATATATCAGGCTCTCAAACTATAAATAACTGTGTCGGAAAATGTAATACAAAATGACTATTAACAATAATTCTTTAGCTTACAATAATTTAATACATAAACTAGGATAATGTAATACATTAATACTAAAAGCCATTATCACTTAAATATATAACTAGGAGAATGACTGTCAAAATACTTAGTTTGTCAATCAAATTACTTAGTAAAACAATAAAGTAAACAATCATAATAAAATAATAGTTGTCATAATTTAATACCTCATCTACTAAAAAAACATCAAAACAAACAAGAAAAACATAAAAGTACAAATCACAAAATTATATTACTAAGTTATTTAGATTTTATAATCATATTCCAAAGCATAAAATTAAAGTATAGTTGTTACTTCTAAGTAGCTATAAACCGTAAACTATTTAAATAAGTTATGTCTACTACATAGTAATTACATATAATTTGTTGATATTAGAGGTTTTATACAAATGAATAACAATAACTTTTGGAGACGTGTAGATGCTGGAGATGTATCTAATAATCCGTATTTTAAAGTAGAATCTGTCAGCGATAAAGGTTCACAAGATACTACCCCTACAGGTGAAGATAAACAAAACACTGCAAATTCAACACCTAATATAATTAATGGTCAATATTCTTTTATTGAGGGCGATACTTACGCTAAAGGTGTTCATAAACTTCAAGATACTCTAAAAAGTACTCTTAATGCTCACCCAATGTTTGTTAAAGATCAACGTTCTAATATTTATCGTCCATTAACTTTTAGAGAAAATATTGAAGCTAGAATTGATGATTTTGAAACTAAAATCGATGCTGATGGTAATAATCGAAGTGATGATGAACGTGCTAAATTGTTTAATAATTATCTAGATTCATGTACTGGTATTGCATATAAGGCTAATAGTACTAAATTTAAAATTAAACCTATATGTGAAGAATTAATTCTTATTAATAAAGGCTTTAATGACGGGTTTAAACCAATCACATATAATAATTTTCAAGGAGTGGAATTAGATTCTGCTCTTGATAAATATGATTCGTTGCTTACTAAATCACAATTTCTAAATCATCAAGGATATAATTTATTATTTGATACGGATAAAAAATTAATGAGTAATTATTGGGATATTGTACGTTCATTAAAAGATAGCGATAATTTAATGAGTTTCTGGATAAGAACAGACCATACAGAAGATGAGTTGCGGGCGTTGTACGTCAGGAATATAGTCAATAATTCCATTGCTAATGGTAGTAGTGACCTCTATGACGTTGCGCGTTTCTTGTTGGTAGCCCCGAAAAAAAATTTTCAGGTTAAATAGAGGTAACAAATGACTGAATTTATCTTAACAAAACAAATTTCGAAGCAAGGATCACAATCAATGATTATAATACCAACTTTCCTAAAAGATAAGTTAAGACCTAAAATGGTTGTAGAAGTAAAAATTAGAATATTGGAGGATACAAATGAATAATAATTCACCATTCAAAAATATTGTAGACATACCATCAACTACATACAAGAATACTACACCAGTATCAACTATTGGAGGAGTAGACTTGTACATGTGGGATATTGTTAAGGCATCCTTATCAGCAAGATTAAATATTGGTCTTGGTGGTGGTGCTGGTGGTGGTAAAAGTCAATTGTTTGCAGATGTTCAAGGAATGTTTGGAAATAATGCTGGTTACGTTCTTGGAAGAAATGATCTTGATATTAAAGCATTATTTAGACAATTAAATTTCAGTAAATTACATGATGCAATGAATAATGGTGGAACAGTCTCACAAAAAGATTTAACACAAGTTACTCAAGATATATATAAACCAATAATTGTCGTAGAAGAGATTAATAGATGTGCAGAAATTGTACAGAACCAATTATTTAATGTTTTTGAAGGATTTATAGAACTTGATGGTGTAAAGTATGCACTTGGTAGAGGAAAACTTGAAACATTTAGAGATTTTGATGGTACAGAATTCACAAGAAATACTAATTATAGTGTTGGTTTGTGGAGTGCAAATTTTGGAAATGGACAATACACTGGAACTGTTACAATGGATAAGGCATTAAAAGAAAGATCACACATGATTATTGATGTTGATAATTTTTATCCAGGAAGTGCTAATCCATCAGATTTAGATGATATAATGCTTGGAAGTGGTGGAGAGGTACGTCTAAAAGATGTTGAAAATCCAAAAGATAATACTAATTATTTTGTTGAAGCATTTAATTATATGAGACAACAATCCTATACTCCAGACTTAAAAGATGGGGGAGAAGAATTATTATTATTTAGATACTTAACATTAGGATTAGATTTTATTCCTGTTGATAAAGCTGATAATAGTAAACGTAAAATGAAAGAAGTATGGCCGTCAAAAGCAGAAGAAAATAATATTGGTGTTGATGATGAAAGATTATTATATCGAACAGTTTTTCCAGCATCAATTAGAAGTGGTATGACTATAATTTCACTTGCACGTTCATTAAGAGAATATGTTAAAGCTAAAGATGAAACTGCTAATCCGACAGTTGTAGATAGTGTTATTGAATCATTTAAGTTAGTAGCACCATATGGTGGAATAATTGAGAATCCACACATTATAAAAGAAGAATTTGTAGGCAATAATTATATTGCTGCAAAAGAAATAGGAACAATCCTTAAAACTAGATTAGAATCAACGTCAGATTTAAGACAAGCAATCCTAAAAGTCAACTCTGAAGGAAAACCATATACTCAAGGTATGTTAAATGCCTGCACAGGAGAATATGCATGCTGGAAATAAATAATATTAATTATGAATAAAAAAATAATGGTATAAATTATGGTATCAAACAATAATTTTTGGAAGCGAGTAGATGCTGGTGATGTATCAAATAATCCGTACTTTAAAACACAATCCGAAGAAAGTACAAGAACAAATCAAACACCACCTTATACTCAATCTGATTTTAAATCAGGCAATATTTTAGGTGAATATATTATTATGCCTCAGACAAGTACTTACGCTAAAGGTGTTGAACAACTATATACTAATCTTAAAGCTAGACCTAACGCTCATCCTACATTTATAAAACCTGACAATTCAAAAATTTATCGTCCATTAAGTTTTAAAGAAAATATTGAAGCACGAGTTAACGAATATAATACTGATTTAAATTCTGATGAACAAAAACTAGCATTATTTAATACATGGATTGATTCATGTACAGCAATAGCATATAATAAGGGTAGTACTAAATTTAAAATTATACCTATCTACGATGATTTAATTAATATTAAGGCGAATTCAACTGCAAACTTTTTACCAATTGACTATTCAAAAATATCAGGCATAGAACTAGATTCTAGCAATGCTAAATATAATAATTTATTATCAGAATCTGAAATCATAACACATCCAGCATGGATTGAAGCACTAGAGAAAGATAAAACATTATTAAAAGAATATAGAGACATAACATTTAATATTTTAAAAAAGAATAATCCAAATGTAGCTAATGCAATGGGATTTTATGTTAAACAAAATACTACAACAGATGAGTTGCGGGCGTTGTATGTCAGGAATGTAGGCAATAATTCTAATGCTAGTGGTAATAATATCCTCAATGACAATGCGCGTTTCTTGTTGGTAGCCCCGAAAAAAAAATTTACATAAGAAACAAAGGTACAATATGAATAATGATGATTTTTCAATGCTTGAATCGCAAATCAAAAAAACACTTAGAAAGACTAAGTCAAATAGTTCTCCACGTTTAACTGTAGTTGCTGATGCAAAATGTATAGGTGCATCTATTCATAATATTACTAAGGATATTAATATTAATGTTCCGTATAATTGGAATCCTAATCAATTCAAGAGAGTGAATAATTTTGCAAGATTATCAAAAAATTATGATTTAAGAATTCCTGAAACTACTGATGTAACAATACATGAAGTTGGTCATGATAGATTAGAAAATGATATTAATGGTCTTGGATGTCCCCAAGATATGGAACATAAAGAAATAGCAATTGATGCAACAATAAGAGGAATGCTAGAAAATCATAAATTCAGTCAAGACGGAGCATTATACTTAGAAAATACTATCTCAGATATTATTAATAATATTAATGGGTCAAGATATACAAAATTTGATGGATTAACAGCATACGTTGGCGAACAAGGAGAATTAAACGGCGGAAAACATTCACCCTTATTTGAAGCATTCACTAAACTCAATATGGAATTATGGGGCAATAAAATACAAAAAATATTTTTAAAAAAATATTATACTAATGATAAGAAAATTGATGATGCTGTAGCATTATGTATGAAAGATATGCGATTAAGTACTGATAAGGATTATAATATACAAATATTATTTAATAAAGACAATTGGGATAATACCTTTTATATTTTCTCTAAGCATTTATCTAAATTAATGGATAATCCTGCACCAGAAATATTATTTGGAATGGGTTCTTTAGGCAAAGGATACAAGGTGCCAGCTAAGTTTGATGATTCAGGAACAATCAATCCAGAAACAGTCACTGATCCAATACTAAAAAAAGTTTTAGATAATGATAATTTAAAAAAATCTTTAGTTAAAAGAAATAATCAAGGAAAATCTATTCCAACATTTATAGATAATTGGAGAGCACTAGATTTATTATATCAAGGACTAGCATCTGAAATTTATATTAAAGCAGAAACAATGCAAAAAGGCGAGAGTATGCCAATTGCACCAATACAATCAAGAATGTTTGATAAAGATAAAGATGATTTAGAAAAAATAATTTTTGGAAAAATATTAATTGATGATAATGGAAAGCCAGCACTTGCAGTTCCAAGAACATATCTTGAACAAGCAGTCAAATATAAGAAAAGCATAAACAGTTATCCGGAATTAAACATAGCATTATTAGACATCTCAGCTAGCATGCTTGAGAGTGCAGATAGTACAGGAGATACTGGACATAAACATATTCTTCCATGGGGAGATAATAGTAAATATCATTATGCTGTTCTAGCATATTATGGTGTAGAAAAAGCATTACATAGATTAGGTGTTGGAATTAGAACAAGATATAATGTAATAACGTTTGCAGAAGATACAAAAACTACAGGCACTGTAGGATATTATGATGATATAAGAAAAGAGAGAATATTACAACCAACATTCGGAGATAGTACAAATATAGATATGAATATCTTATCAAAAGAGTGTCGCGAACCAGAAAGCATATTAATGACAATAAGTGATGGCTCAATACACAATTGGGGCAGTATAAAAAATCAATTCAAAAATTTAATTAAAGACAAATTTTATGTTCATTTCCAAATTGGAGCCGAAACAGAAGCAACAAAAAATTTAAGATCATGGGGAGCAACAGTAATTCCAATAGAAAATGCTAAAGATTTACCAAAAAGAGCAATAGATGTAGCTAAAACATTCTACAAAAATTATGCATCAGGAGAATATCATGGATAAAAACAATTTTTGGAAACGAGTAGAAGCTGGAGACGTATCAAATAATCCATATTTCAAAGTAGAACCAGTTGCAGATAGAGGATCAGAAGATACCAGTGTTCATAATGTTCCTAATCATAATACACCTTCAGGTAGATATGAGATTACAGATTATTTTAAGGCGTCCGGTGGTCTGAAGATCCTGGGGCCTTGTCCCTCGTGCATGCTTGAGCTCGGTCTGGGAGCGCTCGTGGTCGAAGCTGCCAGTGTGTTGAGCCGTAGGCGGTGTGGGATTGAGCAGGGCGGAGGAGCTTGCCAGAGAGAGCCCGAGGAGAGAAGGAGCTGCTTGTGTCTGCTTGAGATCCGGCGCGGGAGGTCTCACACTTGGAGCTGCGTGCAAAATAGGCACCGAGTACTTCAAGCGTTCGGATCCTTGAAGTACAAAATAGAAATTGGTGCAGGCGACCCCACACGTTCTTGACAGCCCTGAGCACCGTCTAGGTTCGTTGCAAGCATGGGTGGACGCGGCAAACGCAAGAGAGCTTGCAAAGAGGCACTAGAGGCTTGTCAAGAGCAGCAGCGGGAGGAGCAGCAGCACCGCGACCAGGCAGAGCCACAGGAGCAGCGCGAAGACACAAGGAGCTCACCGTCCAGTTTGGACACTGGAACTTGCCCAGTGAGTGCGGTGAATTCGAATCGAATCTTGTTTTGTTGTCTCTCTCTAATTCCTGCTTCAACATGCCCCACCCCACCAACATTTGTGCGCCTCGCACGCCGCAACAGCGAGCAAGGTGGATACTCTATGGCACCTCCGCTCATTGTCGCCTGATCTCGTCATCTGTATGGTCATCATGATGTCTCACAAATCAGCATCTTCCCCTCTGCTCGCGCGCCCGCAATCGCAGAGGCCTTCCTTGACACGGTGATGGACTGTGTGTGCGGTGACGCGTGGCTGTGCGTTGCACTCGTTTCCAAGGCGTGGTGCGAGAGCTACAAGGAGGCGGCAGCCCGCAAACACATAGAACACGGTTCGCTCCACCAGCATCAGCTCGCTGCTCTTCTCCTACCCAAAGCCTGGTGCCGACCTGATCGAGTTCGACAATCTGGTGGAAGGGCGCGTCAGGTACGCCAAGAAGTGCGGCTACCGCTTTGACAACAAGGACACCGAGCTTCACCGCGCCATTGGCGCCTTTGGCGACTACACGATCGCCAAGGTCATCTTCCGCCGGACCAAGATGAGGTGGCGTTCAGAGACAGCGTGCGCCGCCATCTACAATGGGCGCATCGACCTGCTGCGCAGCGTGGCGATCGCCGGTGTAGGTATGCGCGCGAACAAACCGAGGCGTTCGAGCTCGACGCCAGCGATACCCGATGAAGAGCGCCGCGTCGAGCTTTCGTCGACGCCTTCCATCATGCCGAGCGGCTCGCGGCCAGGACCGGACGAGCTCGACACCGCTCGGGAGTATCTCCAGAAGCAGGTTTCGCCGGGTTTCGTGGGGAAATCGGCGACGAGGATTCGGTGGCACCGGCCGCGCGGGCTCCCTCGATGGCCGCGAGCACCTCCCGCGTCATCCACTCTCGTGCTTGCTGATATCGAAGCCGTTTTGTCCGGTCGCTCGTTGGTGACTGAGCCGACGTCACCCTCGAGATGGTGGGACGCCGGACCTTGAGCCTGCTCTGTCCGAACGATGGGAGCTGCAAGGATGAGGGCTGTGGTGATTCGTGCGAGGGTCTTCACCGGGCGGGCTCCTTTCCGAGAATTGGTGACGAGGTGGCAATGATACCCTGCTGCTGCGGAAGTTGGCTCAGCGCAGGTAGGTGTCGCTGGGCGTAGCCGGAAACGGCGCACGGGCACGTCCGCGAGCTTCGCGCGCCAGTCCGTGTATCGAATCGTTTTCGAAGGCGCGCACGTCGGCCTCGTATCCTGGATTAGGCTGGTTCTTACTGAAGCGGGAAGAAACGCGAACTCGCCAGCCAGGCGGGCGAGGGCGGCGGTGGCGAGGCGGCCCGCGGTGCGGCGCGTGGCGCGCGGGAACGGGTCATGGTGGCGCGGCTCCGGGTGGGGCGGCGGGACGATCGCCGCGAAAGCCTACCGTGCCGCGCGCCGCGCGCTCAATCGCCAGGTGCCGCGGCGGGCGGCGCGGCGGCCCGGCGCGCCCCCGCTCACGCCGTTTCCCAGCGACTCGCGAGCCGCCGCGCGAGCGCGAAGAAGACCGCCGTGAAGCCCGCCAGCACGAGCAACTGCGGCCACAGCGCCGTGAGCGGCAGGTCGCGCCAGAACACCTTCAGGTAACCGTCGAGCGCCCACGAGTTGAAGCCCACGAGCGACAGCTTCTGCATGCCTTCGCTCATGAGCGGGCGGGGGAACATGTTGCCGCCGATGCCGGCGAGCGTCAGCACGACCAGGTTGGCCAGCCCC
>CAVZPN010000063.1:0-27445 GCA_963777125.1 uncultured archaeon
CGAGTTGGGTGAAGGCGGCGTGTGGTGCTGTGGTGCTGGCGATCCCGAACCAGCAGCCCTGCTCACATGTGACATCCGACGTGGCCGTCCGCCCGAACAACGGGCCGAACTGGCGCAGGCGTTAAGCGATGCATGTGTCGACATGTTAGGGCTGCGCGGCGACCGTTTCGCCGTGGAGTTCACGCAACACTCAAGCGACGAGATGTACCGTCCTGGACGCGGTTGGGGAACCGAATGGACGCCAGCCGAAGCCACGACCGCGGCGTGAGAGCTGCGTCGGAGGCGCCGCCCAGCGAGGTCTACACCTTCCAGAACCTGGAGCTGCCGGCCAGAATGGGGCGAGGCTTTAAATGTAATTCCATGTAATGTGCTGGTTTATTTGCACCAGTTTTGGACATTATTTTTGTTGGTCTACCAGTTGTTAATTGCGAAAACATAACAGCAGCACTAATACCAATACCCTGTTGACCTCTTGATTGTCTTAATCTATGGAATTTTGAACCATAAAGTAATTTTGCAAATATTTTTGGTATTTGTTCTTTTACAATTCCTGGACCATTATCTTCAACAATAATTCTGTATCTATTTTCGGCCATTTCAATTATTTCAACACTAATTTCTGGAAGTATTTTTGATTCTTCACATGCGTCAAGTGCATTATCAACAGCCTCTTTAATTGTCGTTAGAAGTGATTTTCTTGGATTGTCAAAGCCTAGTAAATGACGATTTTTCTCAAAGAATTCAGCTACACTAATATCTCTTTGTCCTTTTGCTAAATCTTCAGCAGTTGGTTTATTAACTGGTTTTTTAACTTTATCGACCTTATCTTCTTTAGTTTCAGGTTTAACTTTATCTGCCATTAATTAA
The DNA here is from genome assembly GCA_963777125.1 of uncultured archaeon. Lineage (GTDB taxonomy): Archaea > Nanobdellota > Nanobdellia > Woesearchaeales > UBA9642 > UBA9642. Next base: position 868 of record CAVZPN010000063.1, read on the forward strand.
AGAAGTTCGCAAGGGGTTAATAAATATTTCTATTGAAGAATAAGAAGTATGAAAATCTTATATATTAAATTTCATCCATAGACTAAAAGTAAAATTACTTGAGTTTAGACATTATAAAATTAGGCCTATGACATGCAATTAGAGAATAAATAGATTTTAATGCTGCCCAAAAAAATATTCTAGCTTTATAGTCTACATTATTTAAATCAGATTTTAAGTAATTATCTACAACATCAAATTTTTCTTTTAATATACCCAGTCTATAAGACATAAATCCACTAGCATTATTACCATCTGTTCGGTATTTAACAACAGGTTCATTGACATGTACTAAAGAATATTTTTTTGCAAGCCGCAATATTAAGTCAAAATCAAAATAGGATTTAAGATTAGAATTATAATTTCCAACTCCCATAACAAATTCTTTTTTAAACATTATAGCAGTATGTTGAATTGGAGCTATCGGATTTAATAATAAATCGCGTATAAACTTATTATTATCAGTATATGATTTAAAATTATTAACGCCGTATTTTTTTCCAGAAGAATTAATGAATATTACATCACCATAAGCAATTGCTGCGTCAGAATTATTCTCTAGCGCTTCAACTCTTTTAGAAATTGAATCTTGTGTTAAAATATCATCATGATCAAGTATTGCAACATATTTTCCTTTAGCTTCATTTATGCCTTTAATAAGACCATGAGGTAATCCTTTATGTTCCATAAATATATATCGTTGATTATCAGAAATTACATTTGAAATAGAGTTAATAGGTAATTTATCTGAACCATCATCCACCAATAATAATTCTATCGGAGAATAATTTTGACATTTCACACTCTGCATTGCTTCATCTAAATATTTCGAGTTATAAGATGTTATAAGCACGGTAACTAAGGGATTAGTCATTAAAATAGATAAAAATAAAACCCTTTAAAAATTTTGTTGTTACTATTAAGAAAATACATAATTAAATAAAATCCATCAAATACACAAAAGTATCTAGAATCCTGCACTTGCAATATCTTGTTGCTTTGCAACTTTTCTTTGTCTTTCAAGCCACTTGTAAACATTAGCATGTGGACTTCCAGAAAGTAATGTTTCAACAGCACGTTTACAATTTCCAATGTTTTCTACACTACCAAGAATAGAAATAGTTTTACCATATACAGATATTGAACAATCAGTTAATGATTCTAAAGTGTTTCTTGATTTACCATCGGCACCAATTACTCGCCCCTTTAATCTTTGTTGACCTGATTTTTCTTTAGAATAATCATTTAAGGATATTACTTCAAGAGCATAATCTTGCTTTAATAATTGTTTTGCAATATCGGGATTAAATCCTCTTCCAACAGCTTTAATTAATTCTCTTAAAACAAATAATTGTAATGCATCTTTACCAGTAATTACGACATCGCCTTCTTTACTATCAATATCTATCTTACAACCAGTTTCTTTCTCTAAATCGTTCTTAGTTTCGCCTTTTGTACCTATAAGTACTGCAATCCTATCTTTAGTGATTCGTAAATCATAACTATATTCTTCATCAGCCATAAGTAATAGGAATAAAGAGCCGTTTTTAAAGTAGATGGTTTATAAAAGAAACAATATTAACAACTACTAAATTAATACAAAACTATTTTAAATGACCCTAACTAAATAACAAATATGTCTCATAAAAAAATATTTAATGCTAAAATAGTCATATGGGTAGTATTATTTCTAACAATAGCATTAATAATAACTAAAATAGTTGATTCAAGTATTGCAATAGAAACAGGAATACTTGGAACAGTATACACGTTTTTTTACGGACTATTTATTAACGCATTATTCAAATTCTTAGATGAGAAATATTTAAATTTTAGAATAGCATTAGGAGATTTAATCGGAAAATCCCAAGCAATATATAATGTTGCATTATTAACTAATAATAAAAATTTCATTAGTAAAACAAAATCTGAACTAGCAACATTCATTAGATCGTTTAATAAACTTCCAGAAACAAAATATTATCTTAATCAACATCATATTAATAATCTATATGAAAATACTAGAGAGTTAAAAGTAAAAACAGCAAGAGAATCACAACATTATTCAAGAATATTATCTCACATCGAAGGCCTTGCAAGTTCTAGAGAAAAACTTGAAATATTTGGAAGTAAACATTTAACTAAAGAAACTAAATGGGTATTTATTAGTACCACCGTTTTATATATTATGGTTATTGCATTTATCACATTTGCAAAGGTGAATTTATATCTTAATATCATAGGAATATTACTTATATGTATGGTAATATTTATTGCAATATTAATGATTAATCTAGATACTATGTCTTACGGAATGTATTATGTTAAAACTAAAAATTTAGAAGAATTAGCAGAAATGATTGCAACAGGAAAAGTACAGACGGAAAAAGACGTTACAAACGATTAAATAATAGAATAATAATTCAACCTGAAAGACAATAACTAAATCGTATTAAAAAAATAAACACGCGATTACTCTTTTTTTAAATTCTTTTTACCGACAATTTTATTATACACTTTTAATTCATCTTCTTCAGTAATTGTAAAAAACTTTCTAAAATATATAGAAATATTCTTAACATCTCTCATTATTAATTCTTTAGCATTATTGGCTGTCGTCATAGTACTTTGAGAAAAATCAATAAATACAGGTTCTTCATTATGATTTAAAATATTAAATGGACTCAAATCTCCATGAATTAATCCAATTTTGAATAATTTATGCATATTAGTTATTACTTTAGTATAAAATTTTTTAGGATTTTTAGGTGCCTGATTTTTTAATTCAGGAGCAGGATCATTATCACCAATAAACTCCATTAACAAAATATTATCCTTAAATGCAATAGGATTTGGAACCTTTATTACTTCACGCGCAAGCATTAAATTACGATACTCTCTTTGAGTCCAAGCAAATATTATTAATCTTGTTTTTTTATTTAACGAAGTATATCTCGGATCCTGATTTAAATATTCATACATTTTAGAAAAATTACAATTTTCTAGACGATATATTTTAACAATTATTCTTTTATCATGTTTTGTTACAGCAGTAAATATATTAGCCTCTTTACCAACAGAAATAGTACTTTCAAGATCTTCAAAGTATCCTTGAGAAGACATTTGAAAAAGTAAATCTATAGCATGTTTCGTAAATACATTACCATAAACTTTCCATATCTCGCGATTCTTATTCATAATAAACCATAATAAAGCAGAATATATAAAGTTGATTAATGAATACTAGAACATAAAACGGAACACCATTTCATCTATTTAATCTTTTCCAACTATTAATAGAACTATATACCTTATCCGAACCATGATTAGCTCTCCAAGCACCAACATTATATATGCTATCTTTATCTAAGAGATTAAGTCGTCTATTTATAGTTTTAGCATTTTGCTCATAAATTATTCTATCTTTAGTTTCTATACGATGTTCACCATTAATATATTTACTAGAAATAATATTTTTACGTGAATATATTTCTTCATTGACTGAACTAAGAGTGCCTTTAGGTTTAAACCCGTTTTTAGTTTTCATCCAAACATAACCATAAAGTGGAAGTATGGGTGTTATTTGGTCTTTGGGAATATTCTCTTTTGCATAATCTAATACTTTTAAAAACATATCTTCGGGTAAAACTTGCGAAGGACCTATGCGACCTTTATGAAAATCATAACACATTAAGTTAATATTATCTACATATTTTGCTAACTCTTTATAATCATAAAATCCGTGATGAGGAAAACCTTTTTTACTACTCTTTGCAAATCTCGGACTTACAGCAATAGAAATTTTGTAAGGTGCTGGTAAATCATTTCTTAATATTTTCATAAAATTTACCAATTTAGCACTATAAGTAGAATCTATTTTAACATTTTCAAAATCAATAGAAACACCTTGAACAGGCAAAGATTTTATTTTATCAGCAATAAGAGTAGCATATTTATGTGGACTTGCAAGTATTTCTTTAATAACATCATCATCAAACGCACTAACCATAGGAGCAATATATACGCTATCTCTTCTCGCATTATTAACTAATTCATCAAGATTAGATTTTAATATAGGAACATTATTTAAATCCACATGTTTAATTAAGGGAATCTTTTTGTAATTGGGAATAGTAATAAAATTTCCTTTCTTGTCTTTTTTATTTGATTTTTTTGTTCCGAATTGTACTAGATTAAATGTATGAATTTTAAAATCGAATAAATGAGGCAATACATAATCAGCATTTGCAAGTACTTTATGCTCTAAAACATCACTATTCAATCCTTGATCATATACGAATACTTTTTTATTTGAAGAATGTTTCTGAGCGTAAAATCGTTCTATTGCCGTACCTTTTTTAATCCCTATAACTTCATCTCTCTTATCTGTTGTAGTACATCCTTGAAACATTAGTATGCTTTCAAGTAATGATGCAGCTATAAGAGTAGATTTAGCGATATTTCTAAAGTAAGCACCAACTGTTTGCTTCGATAATTCATTTCCAATATTATTATTTTTATTCATAATTAATCTTACGTTTATATCCTTCCCCCAATAATACCTTACAGTAATAAGGATTTATAAAGTTTACGATTATTAATCACTCTAGAGTGGTAAAGCACTAATTACGCGCAATATTACTATAAAGAAGAGTTCAATTAAAGTAAATAAGAGCAGCATTATTACTCCTGTGTTCTAAATATTAATAATAGTTGCATAGTCGAATATTATAACCACTGCTTAGTAGATAAGGAGAACAAGATTTATAAATGAATAAAATATCCTGATAAAGTGGGTAAACAAAAATATATTGGAATAGAAAATGAATTAATAACATTTGAAAATAACGAGCAAATATTTTTTAGATCAACAGATTTCGATAAATTAAAAACAAAGTATTACCAACATTCAGATACATCTATAAGAACAGATACTGGAAATGGATATTATATTGACGGATCAGAAATAGAAATACTAACACCACCAATACCGATAAACAAAGGATTTGCATCGAGAGTCACAGATTCATTAATAGTTGGAAGAAATCACATAATAACAAACTCGCCAGAATTACAACATACAGGATATTCTATGCATTGGAACTTGACAGCTGATGGAGATTCAGATCAATTTTATGAAAATATTGCAATACCATTTCAATTATTCGGATTAACACCATTGTCCGTAGGGGTTAATCTTAGATTAAAAGGTAATAACAGATTTGAACTTCTAGGAGACTCTCTAACAAATGAAGATCAAATTCGTGCTACAGCCTTACTCTTAGGAGCATATTCTCTAGCCAGCAAAAATCATTATTTTCCAATAATAGTAAAAGAATTTTCTAAGGTAAGTACAAATAACTACACACCAAACTTATTACCTGATGGAAGATATACGATGTTAACGTTAGAAAACATACTTACAACTTCACGCACCATAAATCAAAGAAGTTCTAAAATAAAAAAAATTCAAGCTCAAACATATCTAGAATTATTTTACGAATGGTTAAGTCCATATATAAAAAAAGTTGGGGAAAAATCAGAAATAGAACAACTTGAAGGATTTATTAGTGGAACTAAAAAATTAGAAATGGATGATTTCAAATACTATTCAATAATTAAACAATCAAAAGACAAAAAAACATATACTCCAAGTGAAGTAAATACCATTAATGGATCAAGAAGTCAAGTATTGACAAAAACTAGAGACGTAAATCCCCCAATTGAAGGAATACTATTGGGAAAATATGCAACTAATGAAAATTTCGAATGTAAATCATTAACATGGAATAGAGCAGTAGTTAAAGAAGATGATACTGGCTATGTTATAACAGGTATTGATACTATATATAAATTTGCTAAAGACGAATGGAACCATAAAAACAAAGATAACAAAATAAAATATAACGGATCCATAAATACATCAAAGATGCAACCTAAAAGATTAATAAATATATTAACAAAATTAAACCAAAAAATATCCTACAATATAGCTAAAGATAATTCTGCATTAAATACAAAAGGCACAATAAAAGATTATTTTTCAGGATTTAATAAAAAGTTTTTAAAAAATTTAATAAACATTCAAGCAGCATCAGTAGTAGGATCATTAGTTGCCGCCACATTAATCACAGAGATAGATTCTAGTAATCATGTCGTAGAAAAAAAACAAGCAGATATTCTTATAAAACAGTATGAAGAAAAAACAATAAGACCACAAAATATAGAATTATCTAAAAATTATTATTGGGATACTAAATCATACATCGATAATATTATATTAATTAATACTAACAATAATATATTGAATAAGGCTAATAACAACATATCGCCTTTAAAAGAGGCCAAACAATGAGCATAATCAAAAAACTTGCAAATTCAATACATTTTAACAATAAAGCGTATTGCAGAAAAATATCCAAAATAATTGCCACAGCAATATTATCTGCAAGCACACTAACATCAGCAATAATGGTACACAATTGTAAAAAAAATGTTACATATACTCCAAGTAATACAGAAATTTTTTTAGAACTAATTAATAGAAATACTAAATCTGCTGATGCTGTGGCATTAGAAATGTTAGTTAATAACAAAGTTAATATGAATAAACTAGATATTATAGATTTGGAAAAAACCATAGAAATGCAAGGTAAAAAATCGAAAGAAAATGTCTATGATCCAAAAGTATGGAATTTTGGTAATTCATCTAGGGGCTATGACTATATGATACCATACAGCGATGTAAAACATGATACTCATTCTTCCAAACTCGATTTAGGAGAAAAAATTAAGTTAATAGATAAAGATATTATTTTTAGCGAAAAATATCACTCACTATTTAAAATCATAAATAAAGATAGAACAATAAATGCTATGTGGCTAAATAATCTTCAAATAGATGATGCATTATCTTCTAAAGATACAGTATATTTATTAACGAAAAATAATCTATCAATCGATACTGAAGGTAAAGTTAGTATTTTAGAAACTGACAATCATAACTTACTAGCAATTAATAGAAAAGAAGTTATAACAGAAAACATAATTCATACAAAGGTATTATTTAGCGAATTAGAAGATGCTTGTATTAAAAGAGTTGAAGGAACAGACACATATATACTTTTCTCGAGCAAGAATACACCTAAAATATTTTATCACAGTAAAAAAGATATTGCAGAAGAAAAATATAATATAATAAAATCTATCATTGAAAAAAATGCAGATATAAATTGTAAAATAGATAATGAGCCAAAACTAAGCTATAAAGAGGGAATATTATTTGTAAGTAAAAATAATGGTAGCTATGGATGTATGACAGCATATTCGAGAGATTCGTTAATAAATTCTATCAATAAAGCAAAATTACAATTGCGGTTTTTTACTAACATATATGACTATAGAGCAGATGTATTAACAGATAAAAAGCCTTATGACATTAGGATAGAACTATTGAAAAATAGTGGTTTTGGAAATCAAATAAGATTATACAATAATAAGAAAATTATCTCAAAAGTAGATACATATGCGGATAAGTTGTCTGAGATAGACAATATTGATAATATTATGAATACATTAGCAGAATATAATCAAAATAACTAATAATTCATAAAAAAATAACTAATACTTTAAAAAAATCAAATATAAAGACTTAGATCTCACATTCTAGAAAAACAAATATAAAAATTATTAAAAAAAGATAAAAAAATAATAGCTATTTACAAGTCATCTGTTGTAAGAATAGTTAATCTATCAGATTTAACTTTTGAATCCATACCAACAAGGAATTGTATACCTGCTCTTTCTGCAGCCATAAGTAAATCCTTATCAATTACATCATCAAGTACAACAGCATATATGCCGCCATTCAAACTTTTAATTGTACTAATTAATTCGGATACTGGAATTTTGCCTAAGATAGTTAATTTATCATCAAGCATAAATGCAGCTCTTGTTCCAATTAAATCCTCAATCATATCATTAAAGCTTTCAAGTTCATGTGCTGTTGCTTGCTTTTTTGCAGGAGCTGGAGCAGGTGGTCTTGGAGCTTGTACTGGCGCAGATTGTTGTTGTGGTCTATCAAATTGTTGTGAATTACCATTATTGTTTCTGCGTTGATCATTTTGTTGATTTGATTGTTGAGGTCGCGGCTGTTGATTTTGTTGACCATTGCCCTGCTGCGGTCTTTGTTGTTGATGTTGTGGTCTTTGTTGTGGCATTAGTGGTTTTGAAGATTTCATTACACTAAATGTATCTCCATTTAATTGCTCAGATTTTGCATCATCTAATGCATTTTCTGGAGCATTATCTTTAACACCAATTTCTAATTTAACTTGTTCAGCTGCAATTCTGCCTCTTAAACATTTATGAATTTCCTTTTTAGTTAATTCTTCAAGTTCCTTACCATCAGGTGCTCTTGTAACAAAATCAATATCTGTAACAGACAATAATTCTTGTACAATTAAATTTCCGCCTCTGTCTCCATCAACGAATACTGTAACAGTTTTTTGTTTACATAATTCTACAATAGTTGCTGGAATTCCAGTTCCATTAATTGCAATAGCATTTTTGAAACCGTTTTTAAGCAAATTAATTACATCTGCTCTTCCTTCTACAACAATTATTTCAGATGAATCAGCTACATCTGGGCCTGCTGGAAGTCTATCTTTACCATATTCAGTTATTTCCATAACTCTTACGGATGCTGCAACTTCTTCAGTAATTTCTTGAGAATTTGGAAGTACACTGTCTGTTAAAGTTTTTAATAATTCCTTTGCTCTTTCGATTACAAATTGTCTCTTACTAACTCTTACATCTTCAACATTTTCTACTCTAACTTTAGCATTACATGGACCTATTCTTTGAATAATTTCAAGAGCTGCTCCAACGATTGCAGTTTCTGCTTTATCCATTGAACTTGGAAGAATAATCTCTCCTTTAGTCTTTCCGCCTCTTGTATCTAAATTTACTTCAATTCGACCAATTTTTCCGGATCTTTGAAGCTCTCTTAATTCTAAATCTGAACCTAAAAGACCTTCTGTTTGACCAAAAATTGCACCAATTACGTCTGGTTTGTCTACAACACCATCAATTTGAATAGATGTATGTACTATATATTTTGAACTGACTGGATTTATCTTTCCCATTTTTTCACTCTCGCTATTATAACTAATAAATATTAATCACTTTGCTTCAATTGAGTAAACTTTAGAACACGCTAAACTATACTTAAGGCCTAAAACTAAATAATATAATAATGTAAATACCTCAAATATTTAATATCATCAGACTGTCACCTTGATGAAATAATAATCGTGAACTTGCTTAATCATTGAATGACAAACCATAATAAAAGGTTTGTTGCCCGCACCACTAACCCCCGTGTTCAAAGCTTGGCTTTGCCGTTAGCTCCCACAGGTACTCTCTGTGTCGGGCTGAATGTATATGGATGATTAGACCACATACTAAAAGATAGTAAAAGTCAAGAGTATATAAATGTTATGGAAAACAAAAACAGAGTAATTAACGTATTTAAAACAGCAAATATAAATATCAAAACCAATTCCATTCTACAATGATAACAGAAATCAGAGGTTTTGAATTTGATAAGCACGTTCTAAAAATAGATAAAGAAATAATCAAGAACAAAATTAAATTTCAGATAGGTAAAAGATTTTTTAATAAAATTTTATTTAAAGAAACTTTGGCAGATATGATAGATAAAAAATATTTTGAGCTTAATAACGAATATGCTATTATAAGAAGTTTCTTTAATGAAATGGATAAACAAAAATATTGCGGTATTAAACATATTATTGAAAAACCGGATTATAATATCAAACATATAAAACACACAGTAAGCATTTCAGGGGCAGGGGTAGAAACATTCAATCTGAACGGACTGTCACAATTTTATAAAATAAGAGATTCAAATATTACAACAGTACCTGTAGAAAAAAACAAAGATACATTTTACCTGATTTTATTTAATCATCCGCAAATAGAAATCCCGACCATTGGAAAAATAAATGTTCTATACGAATTTGATACGTCATTTAGCCTAGGACAAAACCATAATGAATTTTCTGATACCTCGCAATTATTATCCTTTACTCGCAATCCGTTATTAACAAAATATACAGATCTAAACGCTAGTCTAAACGGAATAATAACACATAGATTCATATATGGAAAACCTGGAGAGATAGTTTATAGATGCGATGATGGATTTTATCAAGAAATAAAAGAAGCAATATTTGGTTCTAAAATGACTAGATTTTCTAGCAGCATTTCAATGAGAGATAAAATTTACCAAGAGATGTGTGATTCACTATTTAAGAAACTCTCTAAAGGCGATTCAATGGATAACAAAAAATTAGAAGATATGTTATACATAAATAAGAGAAACAAATTTGAAATGCAAGGTACAATAACTTTTGACCAAAGTAATAATTTCATCTATCAAGGCATGATTGAAAGCAGCGGTACATTCCCATTTTTCATAGATAATGGAAATAATAATATAAACGAAGAAAAATAACTAAATCTATACTTAGTGCAGAATTTAATAGGAATACAAATTAATATCTATATAATCATTCATGCCCAGTATCCCATAACAGTTGAGCATATATCTTAAATGAATCGGCTACTTCTTGATTTTCTATTACAATAGAGAATGATTTACCTTTATTTATGCCAATTGTAACAGTATCCGCATATATTTCCATCCAAGCATGAGTTATTAATCCTTCAGGCATATATTTAACTTCACTTAAAGGATATGTGGCAGATAATTCACCATGAGGTTTACGCGCATATTCATTGTATAAGTAATTACAAACAATACCTTTTTTATATCTTCTTTCGTGATATTCAGCAAAAAACGGAGTTAATCTATCATAAGGAGTTTTTGCTATTCCAATAATCCACATGACTTCACCTTTTTTCATTATATTTAATGTTCGTTCACGTGCTGTTTGTATTCCTTTTAGACCATCGTAAATTCTGGCAGTTTCAGCCGTTGGAGAAAGTAATTGTTGTAATTCTAATTCTGGAATTATTTGTTTTAATTCTGTTTCTTGTGTTTTTAAGAATTGTTGTTTTTCTTTAAGATACACTAATAATCGATTGGGTTCTGAAGCAGTAAAATATTTTGTTTTATTTTTAATAATATAACTTACAAGTCCTTTCTCTGCAAGTTTTTCAAGTATAACATATACCTTAGATACAGATACTTTTGATTGATCGATTATTGGACCTGTTGTAGATTCACCTAACTTAATTAATGCAGTATAAACTTTAATTTCTCCTTCTGTTAAACCTAATTGTCTAAGAGGTTCTGTATTCATAATAACTAAAACACACACAAATATATAAACTTTACCCTACCTAGGGGAAAGGAGCTTTTATATAGTTTAACTACGATATATTATTATGAGATTATTGAGGTGACATTATGACTTTAGATGAACAAATACAAAATGAAAATCATACAAAAAAAACAATAAAAGAGACTATAACAGAATACAAAAATAACATAACAGAATATTGGAATGGATGTATTAATCCAAAGAACGCATATCTTTACGGAACATTTCAAGAAAGAGCGGCACTTAACATAACACAATTCCCAAAGATACAAGGAAGTCTACTAATCAGAATGGGATTAATCTATCCAGTAGCATCGCAATTTATAGAATATACAGGAATACCAAAAGATGCGCACAATGAAATACTTGGAATGACAATAAATTATCATACATGGACTGCAGGATACTTAGCGTATCTTATTGAAATTCAAGCAGGTCTGAGTAAATATGCAATAGAAGAAGTTACTAAAGGAAGTAAATATATGATTAAACAAATATCATACGGTATAGAAAAATTTAAACATAAAAGATTATAACATAAAAAGCAGAATTCTTTAAAGAGATTATTGCCACCCGCATTAGCACGGTTAGGAGATCGGATGGCAACAAACAAAACAATCATAATTGCTATAACGCATTTATAACACTTGTTAAAGATAAGTATAGAGTAATCATACGTATTTATGCTTAGCAACCTATTAATAAACCTTTAACTAAAGATAATTATAAAAATGATAATTAAAGGTGATAAACATGAATACCAGACAAAAAATTGCCGAAGAACTTATGATGAAAGAAGAAAGAGTAAGCAATTGGGAAAGACAAGGATTAATAGATAAAGCATACTGCAAGTATCCGGAATTAGATATAGAAGAATGGCATATTTATTAAAGATTAAGAAGGTGAAAAAATGATAAGCTTAGAAGATATGTATTATGTTGAGATCAAAACAAATATAACATGTGTAGATACAAATTAACCTTAATTTACAAATCATAAAAATTCGATAGAAACAATAAAAATTAGTTAATTTATTTTTCGAACAATAGTAATAAATCCTGAATGTATGTTTGAAAGTGATCTTGGTTTAACTATTTGACCTTCAATTTTCCAATCACGTTCAACCATTTCAACAGACTTTACTTGAATATAATTTTCTTTTTTCATAAGTTCATTTATGAACGTTTGAGCTTGAGTTACCTGCGGACAATAAGCCACAATTAACCCCCCAATTTTTAAAGCGTTGTTCGCAGAATTTATAGCTCGCCAAGGCTCTGGAAGATCTAATAATATTAAATCAGCATCAGTTACAGGAATATTTTCATAAGAATCATTACATTCAGCTACAACATTTGTTAAACCAAAATATTCAATATTTTTTCTCACTTGAACTAAATGCAATTCATTAACATCATAAGTGTATACTTTTTTTACATGTCTAGCTAAAAAACATGCACTTCCACCACTTCCTGAACCTGTGTCAACAACGACACTATCTGAATTAATACCAGTTTCAGCCATAATAAATCCTAAATCTTTTAACGGAATGGTCTGTGCTAATTTTTTTATACCTTTATATGAATCCATAAAAGTTGCATTAAATATAAAAAATTCTTTATCTTGATTTGATTTAATAACGACATTTTCTTTTGCAAGTTCACTTTTAAGAATTATGCCTTCGGCACAATGAAAATTCTGATCAATATTTTCAATAAAATATTTTTTTCCTTCAGAAACTACAACATATCTCTTTAAATCTTCAATATATTCACGTTTCTCTTTTCGAATAAGGATCTTTTTTATCATATTAAATAGGATTAGAGTTGATTATAAAAATGTTTCCTGAATTATGTTGTTACCGCTAAGTAACAAATAAAACGTAAACTTTATAAACTTTAAAGATTATAGTAATTCATAGTCAAAACATAAATATAATAAAAGAAGGTGAAACAAATGGAAATACAAACATTAAACGATATAATACAATCTGCTAAAGAAATATACCATAATCATCCTGAAGCAATAAATGCGGGATTGTATATCACAACAGCAGCAGGATTAGGTTGGGCAGTAATTAAAGCTCTAACAAAAAAGAATAAAGACGCACAAACAAATTCTTATATAAATAACCCCAATATTAAATCAGAATCAAGAACTAATAATACTCCAACGAACCTGACTAAAACTATAGATGAATTAATAGAAATAAAAGATGAATCATGTTATATTCTTGAAGCACAAGTTACAGAAATGTATGATTTCAAAGACATAGGATATAGTGGAATGTTGAAAGATAGTACGAGTACAATACCATTTATATGCGATACAAGTAATTACTATGATAAAGATGCAGCAATTATTCCAATATTATTGAATCACTCATTAAAATCGGAAACTCCATTAAAATTTACAGTAACTAAACCGGAAGATAAACCAATAAGACTAAATATTGAAGAAATTACAGGCACATATAACAACGTAAAATATGAATTGAATGTAGAAGACACAGAAGAATAAATTACTAAATTGATACAAACATAATGCTAAAAACAATGGAAGACAATAGAATAATTCACGTTAAAGATATTGCAGAAGTAGCAGCATTAATCAATAAACAATTTAAAGAATATTTTCCAATTCCATTAAGAGGAGCTATCGCTTCATTAAATGGAACTATAGATTTATCATATAGATCCGAAGGACAAATCATAAAACTTGAAGTTAAGGATATTGGACAAATATTAAAAGATGGAACAGAATTAGACTTTGATTCACAATTTGGTTGGACAAGAGTAGATTATTATCCAAGGCAAACAAATTGGGCGTTCATATATGCAAAAAATAGGAGCAGAATAAATAATTGGGTAGAACGAGCAGAAATAACTAGCGAAAAAACAGAACTACTAAAACCAATAATAATAGTTTATGATAAATCCATTCTAACTAAACCACAACATATCTCACACACTAATATTCATAATGAAAAACTTCCGCAAAATCTAGACGATAGATCAAAAGCAATACTTGCAATATACGTCAATCACACAAAAGAAACAGAAGATTGGACGAATATTCCTTTTTAGAAAAATTCTCATAATTTTACCAATAAAATAAACAGGCAAAATCCGCGAATAGTTCTTTTTAATTTACGGAAACGAAGTTTACGTTTTTAAAAAGAACATCATCATAAAAATAAATAATAGAAATAAGAATTCGATTCAGAGTAATATAAAACAGGCGGAATCCCGAATGGTTCTTTTTAATTTGGAAAATCGCAAGATTTTACTTTTAAAAAGAACCATCTTAAAAATGAATATTAGAATAAAAATAACAGGCGGAATCCCGAATGGTTCTTTTTAATTGTTGGGGGTTTAAAAAGAATTATATTGGCCACTCGGAACCACCCCGCCTAAGCGTGAGGTTCTGTGATGCTAGGATATATTTTCGAAATTACCTTTCGATTTTTTCTTATAATTCTCGACACTTTTGTCAATATTTAACTTTTTTACACTAATTTTATCACTATTGACTTCAATTTCCTTTACAAGATGACTTTGTTCCGATAATTCCTTGTTTGGAATTGTCTTTAGAAGAATACCTTCATTTTCTATTACATATAGATAAAATCCTGTTCCTTCGTCAATGTTTAAATCTCGCCGTACATCTTTTGGAATAACAATTTGTCCACGCTTATCGCTTTGAATTATTTTTGCGAATTTTCTCATTTTTTATAACGCATTATTCTGAAAATCCGAATATTAATCTTATTTTCATAAATATAATTATTTATTCGGATAAATATACTGTTTTACTAAGTATCTATCTGATTATCAGAAACGAAGTTATATATAAATATTATGATGATTGAGGCTCCGTGAAATAATTGTAGCTATTTTTTCACAGAAAATAATGAAAAATCCAAGTCGAGACCTGACTCGAATATTTCTCGTATAAGAATACATATATTTAAGCACAAAACTTTGACTTTTATTTCATTGATATTGGCTGTTAGCGATCTTGTTTTAAGAGTAGTTCCTAATTTTGCTTTCAGCATATTATTTGTTGCTTCAATGTTGCTTCTAATATGATACTCTTTCATATATTCTTCAGTGTTAGTATAGAACTTACCCCATTGTTCTCGCCATAATGCAACACCTCTTGCTTCTCCACCAACTCCTCTTTTGAAAGGAATTAAAGGATTTATCCCTAATTTTCCAAATATGTTGAATAATGGTCTTGAAGAATATGCTTTATCACCCATAATTTTGTGAATATGAAATTTTTTTGCAGATTCAGAAATCAGAATCTTCTACTATATCTCTTCGGGTATCACTTACATGACCTTGAGTAACACGAACCGCCATTATTCCATTAGTTCTTGGTAAAGTAAACAAATGTGCTTTTTGAAACATTTTTATTAGTTTACGAGATATTTTTGGAACACATTCCTCTTTGTTAGCAGGAATATTTTTTTTCTTTGAATTATTTTTTTTAGATTTTTTCTTTGAATCATCTTTTGAGTGCCATTTAACCCTATTCCATGATTCGTAACGATATAAAGAAAATCCTGTAGCATCAATTAGCCCTATTCCATTCTCTAAAGACATTAAGGGTAATGCCGTCAGTAATATTAAGTCATCAAGTATTTTATTTAACTTTGGATCTTTTTGAAAATTACATATAGAATGATAACTTATTGTTTTTGGCATAGTTCCGTCATTTTTTAAATTCTCAAGAAAAGATACACATTTACGATAATCCAGTTGATAATAATTAAGGAGTATTAAACATAATAACTTTTCTTTTAATTTAAACCCTTTTCTTCCTGCATGATCATGTTTTGGTTCTCTAATACGCAATTGTAATAATTCTTGAGCGATATTTTTTAGCATTGTTGTTTCCTTTGTTTTTGCTAAATCGTATGCTCTATTATTCTCTTTATGACGAACTTTCTTGGCATTTGGATCTTTTTTAGGTAATAAATCTAATGGATAAGGTATCTTCTGACATCTTCGCTTACTTTTTGGTCGATCTTTTCTTGGAGTATAATCGTTTGGAGCTAAAGTGCTTTGTTTAGAGGGGTGTTTGTAGAATACGAGTTTTTCTCCTGCAGGTTTAGAGTTATTTTTACTCAAAGATTCGAAAGTTTCAGAGGGATCTAATTTAATCTCTCCGCTCATTATAGCTTTACGATATTCTTCCACAGCATCATCAGGGGGATTATCTATAGTCCCAAACTCATCCGCATTATCGACGATAACTTTATTTTCATCTACCTTAATACCGTATTTTTCTTCTATCTCCACAGGTGTTTTATCGATGTCATCCAAATCGATAAACATATTTCTCTTCTTACTCATATCAATCCTATCTCAATAGATCGTTCATATAATGCCCAAGTCGTTCGCACATCGTCAAGCAACACATCTTTATATTTTGATAAAACTTCAGGACTCCAATAAATATTTACACCTATCTTCGGATATTCCTCAGTTATATTGAGCAATTTCTTGTAATCACATAATCTTCCTTTTACCCTCTCACGGTTGTTTGCTAAAACCGCTCGTAAATCTATATATTGAATATCTAAATGTCCAAATGATACATTATGTTTCAAACATCTTAATTTCAAAAAAG
This sequence comes from uncultured archaeon, assembly GCA_963777125.1. GTDB lineage: Archaea > Nanobdellota > Nanobdellia > Woesearchaeales > UBA9642 > UBA9642. Next base: position 17,916 of record CAVZPN010000063.1, read on the forward strand.
GAACATCAAAATTATCGATGTTGAAACCAACTAATTTTTTGAATTTACCCTTCTCTACAAAACTACTAAAAGTATTTAAGATATTATCTTCGATTCCTGTGAATATCATTTCACCATTCCACCATCTACAGCTAATAGCAGTAATAAAATCCTTAAAAGGATCTGTTCCTGTAGTGTGCAGGTCGACAACAATTATTTCTTCATTCATTTTAATTCCTCCTATCGCGTTATTCAAGTACTCGAATTACGCAATTTATAACTAACGAATAACAACATCATTTATAAACTTTGTGATATATCAGTACTTGAACGGCACTAACAGTACTTTTTTATCACAAAATTTATATATTCAAGTACTTTACAAAATAGTGTGAGGTTGTTTGATGGAAAAAAATATTGAAACTTGGTCTCGTGAAGAATTAATTGAATATATCAATAATATGAAAAAAGAAAAAAAGATCGAATCAGATTATGAAGTCGGATATATCACAGAAAATAAAAACAATAATTTAAAACAATATAAAATAACTATACCTTCAAAATTCGCTAAAGATCTTAAATTAACAGCAGAATCAAATTATGGTGCTCTTTTTATTCAAACGAATGAGGGAACACCTCAAAAACCTAAATTCCGATTATTAGTAGAATTTATGGATAAAGAAGAAGCCAAAAAGATAGTTAAACAAAATAAAAGATAAATACCATTAAGATGAAACACAAATTAACTGCAAAGGAAGATGAAATAGTAGAAGTGTTATCAAAATACGGCAGATCAATGACGATGGGTGAAATTGCAGAAAAAACAGGATTATCTTGGGGAACAGTAAAAAATTATATTACAAAATCATTAGCACCAAAAAAAATAGTAATCAAAGAAGAATGGAATGGACAAGAATACTGGCTTCTCAATTATTAATTAATACATCAGTAAATTATATTCAAATAATATGTAAAAAAGTATTTAAGAAATTTAACTCACACTTTTCTTAAGAAATTTAACATCGTATCTTAATTCTTTAAGTGCTTTTTCAGCTTTTTCTATTTCCAAAGCATATTTGGTTTGACGCGTTAAAGCATTAGTCTTTTGATTTGTATATGTAGCAAATATTTCAGTTATATTTTTAATTGCATCAACATAAATTTCTATTTGATTATCAAAACATTTATCATGAAATACAATTATTTTAATCTGTGCAATACTATTATACAAGTCAGACAAACACTTTTCTAATTCATTCGTTTCAGGATTGAAGACAAATATCATATTATCAAATTTAGAAAGTGCAGAATTTACATTATAAGGGACATTAAAAATAAGACGCCAAGATTTTCCGATAATTTCTTCAAGAAAAGCAATAGAAAGTAATACATTTTTAACTTTTGCATGAATATTATTGGATTCTCTCTTTAGTAATACTCTTCGTTCTTCTACAGATGTAAAAGTCAATTTTGTTTTTTGTTCTCTCAAAATATCACATTCAGAATAAAGAGCAGTAACATTATCTTTTAACATTCCTAATCGTAGTTTTAGTGTACTAATAATACTTCCTTGCTCTGAAAGATACATTTCTATTTTTTGTGCATTTACCTTATCTTTAACTCTATGATTGGTAGTATTGTATTTATCAATTTCAATTTCTTTTTTCAACTTTTTGAATTCCGATTTAATATTTTTTACCATTGTTTACACCATAATAATCCACTGCTTAAACCCATTTATATTAATATATAAATGTTCTTATTTTTTAACTTTTTATTTTAAATATTAAACACAAATAACTAAACAACAACTTCTAATGAATATATATTTACAAAATATGTGAAAAACTTGCGGAAAAGTTAAGCACAAACATTAAATCTTGAAACGACTTAAAACCTGAAATTCTTTGTTCTTATGGTCTAATTCTAATTATTTCACAGGACGCTATTATTTCACGGAGCCGATGATTGAGGATTGACCATAAACCTACCCTATTTCTGTCGTCTAAGAAAGCCAGAATTTAAGTCATATTTTAACATGGCTTTGCCCAAAATCGAAGCATTATAACATACAATTTTAGCTAAAATCTCATTTTTTTGAGTAATAGGTAATTTAGAACGGCAATATTCAACATATTTTCTTTTTAGTGCAGATATATTTGACTCGACAGTTGGTCTTCGATGATAATGTTTAAACCATTCATCAGGATTATCTTTTCGTAATTGTAGCATAGATGCCCAAGCAGTATTTCTTCCCTTTCTCGGCACATGAATGTTTCTTCTCGAATCAATAAAAGGTAATGCTCCAGCTCTGCTCACAGCATTAACATTATCTTTAGAAATATAACCTGCATCAGCATATACTTCTCGAACATTGAAAACTTTTAAAGTTTCTTTGAATAAAGGTTTAAAGAGTGGACTTTCATGTACATGTCCTGTTGTTACCATAGCAGAAGATATTATTTTAGTGTTATATCCTGTAAATAAGTGTACTTTAGAAAAATGTCGACGCATTTTTTCTTCTTCTTTTGTATGTCTAATAGTACTCCATCGAACATTCCCGTATTTATTACTGATCCCTGATGCATCTGTGCAAAAATAATGTTCAACATCTTTTAATGGTTCAGCTATTATTTTGTAAACAGCATCAAGTATATTCGTAAGTTTTTTGCTTTGTGCATACTTATTAATAGTGCTTCGACAAGGAACAAAATCAATTAAATCCATTCCTTTAGCTAAACGAAATTCATCTTCGGCTCTCCAAGATGAAAGGTTCGTAAATGATTTGTAGCAGTATGCTTTTGCAATATCACCATAATATGCAGGTGGTCTTCCATTTCCTTTGTATTCATAATCTAATTGACAATAATCTACAGCATCACTTATAATTCTATATACAATAAATTTTTCATTACGACTTGCATTATAATATCTCTTCCAATAATCTTTCTCAAACACTTGCTTTTTCTTAATAATTTTTTTCTTCTCAAGTTTTGGAGGAGAATCAACTACTGGTTCTAATACTGTTTGACCTTTAGGGTCATCGGTGTGATGATAAACAGATAAATCGTCCATTATTTCTTGACGTAAATCTTCAATATCATCAACAGGAGGTTCATCGATATTATTTTCCTCCTCAATAATATTTTTATTTTTATCTACTTTGAGGTTATACTTTGCCTGTAATTCATCTTCTGATAAATCCAAATCATTGATATCTATCAGCATAATTCTTTTCTTCTTCATATCAAACCTGCTTCTCTTGTATGCTCGTATAACGTCCATGTAATCTTAACGTCTCGTAACAAAAATTGTTCCAAATCATGCAATTCTGGTGTCGACCAGAGCAGGAACATATCCATCTTTCTGTATCTGGATTCTGGAAACTCTATACCGAGCAATTCCTGAAATTCCGTCAATTTACCACATTTATTTCCCAAACCATTGAATACAACTTTTCTCAAATCAATAGATTCGTGGATAATTTCGGACATTGGAACTTTGTGAATTACACTACGAACCATCAACATCGGAATGTCAAATTCAGAAGAGTTAAAGCCGACGAGTTTAGTAAACCTCATCGACTTAACATACTCCCAAAATGCAATTAGTAAAGACCGTTCATCTCTATTCGCAAATATTCTTTCTTCAGCTCCACATTTAGTGGTTATACCAATTATCCTATGTTTGATGGGTTCTAATCCCATAGTCGACAAATCAAACACAAGTACATTTTCGATGTTTTCATTCATGTTTATACCCCCAGAATGGCTGTTTAGCTCATTCGTACAATTGGTGTAAACCTTTTAGCTTTATAAAGTTTATGCTATTTTTATCACTCGTACGTAGTGTTGTCTAAAACGATAAATATTTATATGTATTAATATAAACAGGTATTACGAAAGAAGAAAACATATAAATTTAAAAGTATTTGAGGTACATATGGACACAAAAAAATCCAAATTAAGTGCAAAAGAAAAATTAGCAATACTCGAAGAATATAATAGAATTGCAAAAGAAAATCCACGTACATATCAAGAATTAAAATCAGAAATACAAAAACCTAAAGCAAGAGGAATAACAAAATATGCAAAAATAAGTAACGATAAAAAATCATTACTAATTCGTATACCATTAGAAATAAAGAAGGACATAGGATTAACAGAAGGACAATATTTCAAATTTTTTATACCTATAGAAAATCAAAAACCAGGCAAAATCCAAATATCAATTTGTAATACAAAGGACGAATAAAATGCACCCTACACAAACTAAAATACTGGAAATACTTGATGAAAATGCTGTTAGAGATAATATATGGATGACTACAAATCAAATTACTGAATTATTGGAACAAGCAGACATTAAATTACATTGGCAAACAGTACACAGAGCATTATCTGGGTTAATAGAATCAAGATACGTAGTTTTCAAAATAGAAGGCAGTAATAGAATATATACTCGAAAAGATACCAAAGTATCTGCACCAACAAAAATATATTGGCAACTTAACGTTATTTAAAATTAGTACATTCTCAAAATCATGAAATCTTCAAATTCCAAAAAAATAGAATTACCAACTTTTCTAAAGTGGGCAGGAGGAAAGTCTAAATTAATTAATCAAATGAGTCCATACTTTCCAGAAAAAACGAATACTTACATTGAACCTTTTTTAGGAGGTGGTGCAGTTTTATTTTATTGTCTTAAATATAAAAATCCAAAAAAAGTATATGCGTACGATATTAATGCTGAATTAATTAATACATATATACAAGTTAGAGATAAACCAAGCAAACTTATAGAATATTTAACGGAATTAGAGAAACAGCATAATGCATCAAAAGACCCTAAAACATTTTATTATGACAGAAGAACTGAATTTAATACAAAACTTCGTGATAAGATTAGAAAAGCCTCTCTTTTTATATACTTAAATAAGACATGTTTTAATGGATTATATCGTGTTAATGCTATTGGAGAATTTAATGTACCATTTGGAAAGTATCAAACAGTAAAAATCTTTAATGAAAAAACTATAAGAGAAGCCAGCTCTTTATTAAACAATATTACATTAGACATAAAAGATTTTAGGCAAATAAACTATCCAAAAAAAGCATTTGCGTATTTTGATCCACCCTATTGGTCAGAGCCACACAAAAACGGATTTACAAGTTATCATAAAATAGAGTTTGCAGAAAAAGAACAAACAGAATTAAGAGATTTATTTATAAAATTAACAAACAGAGAGTATAATTTATTATTAAGCAACAGTAGTACTAAATTAATAAAAATGTTATATTCTAATCCAAAACTAACACTAATAGAAATAGATGCAAGATGGATGATAAATTGTCAAGGGAAAAAAAGAAATAAACTCAAAGAATTACTAATAATATATCCAAAACCAGAACAACAAACTTTAAATATACCTGTCACTTGAGGTAAAATATGCCTTATATAATCGAAACTATTTGCCCTCGTTGTGGAAAAAGAGCAAAAGGAGTAAACGAAATAGAGACTGAATTTGGTTGGAGAATAGTCAATCAGAAAAAGATACCCCAATCATATTGCCGAAAGTGTAGATAATACTAATTCTTTTTATTAAAAAATAATAAGTCTAACAATGGCATCATAATTTGTGGGTCTAAAGTAATCTTCATAACCTTTTTTGAATCTATACGTGTTAAATCTGCCGTTCTTTTTATTATTTGAAAAATTTCAGATAGTACAGAACAATCATTTGTTTTCAACAACTCTAATGCCATACTTATTGTGTTTTTGGTTTTTTGTGTTGGAAGATCTAACCTTAATAACTCAAACAATGCTAATTTTAAATCATTTTGTTGTTCCTGCGAAAATTTTTGATGAAATATATCTATTTCTGAAGAAGGAATATGTTTTATTAAGCTATTAATATCGTGAGCATAGTTTGATGTTTCCTTTTTTTCTTTTTTTCTTTTAACGTTTTTTTGTGGAGTAACAAGTTTATTATCTAAAATCATTTTTTTGAGTTCTTGTTTTTTATCTAAAGTTAATTTTTTTGAATTTGTTGCCAAATAAGGCAATACTTCTAATAATTTAGAAACAGGTAATCTAATCTTTTTTATTTCTTCTAATGTAAATGAATTTCTTAACCAGTTTGACCGAAGCAAAATAGACCTATTTAAATAAAACCCTTTAGATTGCATTTCCCAAAATTCTTTTTGAGTAACTATGTTGTTTTTCGACAACAATTCTCCCATTTGCCATAATAATTGCAATTTTTTGTTACTGTCTTTGGAACTTTTATATTCATAATTTATATTTTGCAATTCTTTGATTATTAAATCATTCATCACCTTCAACCTCACTAACTTGTTTAGCAATCACATCACGTTTATTTAACAATATAATTTCAAATTTTGAAACGGTAGAAATAATTAATAGATTTTTCTCTTTACTATCTGCTGTTACACCTTTTGCTTTGTAATATAAATCCAAATACCAAGGAGTCGAAACAAGAGCAATATATGAAATTAATCTTTTTGTTATCATTTTTCTCTTTGATGAATCAATTCTTTCCTGATAAAAGGGATGTGTAGAATTTATCATTATAACAGAATCACCAAGTAAGTATGATGGATCCATGTTTTCTCCCACAGGTTTAATTTGAATTTCTATTCCTCTACGTTTGACATCTTTGTAGGTTGCGTCTCCTTGCTCTTTAATATTAGGGGATTCATCTCTATCATTTCTCAAATCACTATTTATATCAGAATTATCAGATTCTGGAGATATAGTTATATTAACATTATTTTGTGATTCACCAATTCCAACAACATCTTTTGTGTCATCATCTGACTCCATAAACCCTGCACCACCAGGACTCGTACCTGCTGTCTCTCCTGACCGAGATAAAATTTGTTTTTTTCTTGTAAAAAATCGATCCAAATCTTTTGAGATATCAGTAAATGCATCAGATATTATTTCAGATAATTGTTTTTCGTGTGATTCTATATTTTTCTTCTCTAATTCATCTAAATAAACATTAATTTCTTCAGAGATTGTTACCATTTTTTCAAAAATTAAATCAGCATCATCTCCAGCAGAAATATCCGTTCTATCAATATCTATATCTATTTTTTCTGTAATATTAATTTTACCTATTAATTCAGGTCTGCTCCATATTGTCAAATCATGATTGCTTTCTTGACAATATTTCCTAAAGCTGGTCATTTCTGAAATACTACTAATGCTCGTACCTAATCGTTTAAATGTCGGCTTGTAATTAGCTAACGATTTTTGTTCATTCAAGTATTTATTATCAACTACTTTAAAATAATATTCTGCTATCTTCTTTTTATCTTTTGTAACAGTTCCTTCAAATTCTTTTCCAGGTATGTCTACATAGTTTAAAGCCTTTATAGAATTAACATGACACGCAATTTCCTGTGAACGACCTCTTTTACCTTGCCATCTTACCATAATAATTTGAATTTGTTTATTAGCAACATACTCTTCGAAATGCAGAGGTATTTTTTCCATTAGCTTTGCAGAAACATAATCAAATGAAGTTCTTCTACCATCTTTTTTTAGCATGTGTTCCACTATAACATCTGTACCATGTTTTCTAATGTCCCATTTAATTTGATTATTAGAAGGATACAATCTTCCAAAAGGAAGCATTTTATCTTGTTTTTTTTGTGCATTATTACTGCCTTTTTCAAATATGATAGTATTATTCTTAAATTCATTTATATTCATACTACTAATTGTGACTTTTTCAAATCTGGAACGAAAGGATTGAATACCATATCCGAACTGACCAACTACCCAGGAATACTTTTTTTTACGAGAATTAAACACATTTTTAGGTAGTTCCTCTATTTCATTAGTGGTCATACCCATACAATTATCTTGTATTACATATCTTTGTTTTTTTTCATCTATATGAACAAATACTTTTCTCATTTCTTCTTTTGAATAAGTTTTATTAAATTCTAAAGCACTATCAATAGAATTTTGTATATATTCAAAGATTATTGCTTCAGGGTCATGATATAAATTTGCAATATTATCTAAAATTGCATTTACTTGGTCTTTAGATGGGTTTTCTAATATAGGTATGTTTGTCATTTTATAGTTCTCCAATTATTGTATAATCATTTCTTTTATCTCTTACCACCCCAAATTCTCTCAATAAAGAAATTTTTGCTGACGAAAATGTCTTTGCATAATTTGATAACTGCTGTTTGAAAATCTCAGGATCTGCCTTTGCTCTTTCACTTCTTTGTAGAATATATTCGCGAATTTTCTTATTATTTTCAAACCATTTCCATAAGTCACTATTACCGTTATTACCTTTTTTGAGAAAATCATAAACTTCTTTCAAAGCAGAATACTCTTTATAACCTTGTGCATCTATTTTTACAAGATAATTTTTTAACCATTCTTTTTCTTGTTTTGTTAATGTTTGTTCATCTTTATGATAATCGAAAATATTATTGCCTAATTTAGCAAACTCATATCCTTCTTTTGTTATGGATACAGCTATATTCCCCCATTTTTCAGTCCATAAATCTTTTGGATTGCCTTTTACTGATTTGGCTTCTACTAATCCCATTTTAACAAAAGTTATTAAGAAATGATTTACTAACCTCATACCTTTGCTGTCTTTTTGTAAATTTGGAAATCCTTTATATTTTGATAATCCCTGCGACTTTATCATCGAGATAGAATCTGCCATTAAATCTTCCAATATTATGTAATCCTTCTTTTCGTGGTGCATTTTTCCTACCAGCACTCTACATATAAATTTTGGAGCAAAGAAATCATTAAACATTAGCCATGCTCCCCAAACATTTGATTCTGCATTAATTATAGGCTTGCCTGATTTAAGATTTGTTAATGGAGGAACATTCATATATTCAGATGCAGTAATTGAATTCAGAGTAGTGGATATTATTGGTTTGCTGAAATCTTTTCCGAATCCACACATTGGACATCCGTCTTTATTTTTCATCAAATCAAATTCAGTATTACATTTACCACATCTTATTCTGTTTTCTTGATTGTTAAATATGCTCATTTTAGTATCACAATAGGTTAGAAAGCAATACCTATTTATAAAGTTTATTCTTATATAGTATTATATAGTATCTATTTAACGAGGTTTTCATCCAAATTCCAACTATATTATTTTTACAAATCAAGATCATAGGACAATACATTTATTAATTAAATAGTCTAACAGACATGAAAGACGACAAACAGTAAATTTATTACAAAGCATTTAGGGGGGATAAAAATGGCAGAAGAACTAACAGCAGGTACAATTACTGGAAGTACAATACCGAATTTCATAAGCACTACGATAGAACAAATTGAATCAGGACTACCTAAAAGATATAAACTTTCTAAAGATATTAATTTTGATTTATCAGTCGTACATACTATGGAAGGAGGAGGAAAAGTTGATTTAAAAGTTATTGGATTAGGTGGAAATATTGGTAGTGAACATACTCAAAAAGTCAGTTTTTCTATATCTCCCATAAGTGATGTGATGGAAGCCG
>CAVZPN010000064.1:0-16606 GCA_963777125.1 uncultured archaeon
GTTCTCTTGCTCCTTTTATTACGATGTTGTCGTTCATGTTTCAATTGTTATTCATATTATATTATTATACTGTTATACATTATCATTCTAATGCGTTATCATTCACATCACCATCATAGAATATACTATAGGGAGAAACTTTTAATTTATAAGTCTTATGGAGGAAAGTCCAGTGTGGAAATACAGGCATAACCACTAACAACTTTTCTAAACCTATCGAATTCAACGGAATTAAAATCAAGCGTATTTATAATCATCTCTTTCTAAACAAACTAGTAGATTCAGAATGAATAGAAGGAGTATTTACGGAAAAATGTTTAATACATTTCCAATCATCAGTATCAAACGGATCTTTTTCAGTATCAATCAGATACCCGCCAGGTTTTATAGAATTCTCTATCTTCTTTAATGTTGCTGGGATCGGATTATACAACCTTCGAGTCATATCGCGAGAATAATGTGACAACAATACTGTACAAATCACAACATCATACTTTTCCACAGGTAACCCATATTGGATTATATCTGCTAATTCTAAATTGAATTTTGAAGAAACATTTTTTGATATTTCAACAACACGATTAAGATTATCATGAGAAATAGTGTTATCTTCAAAAAACGAATTAAAATATATCTGCGATTCAAGTTTACCTTGATGCATATAAGTAAAATTACTAGGTTTTAAAGGCACACTTAATAAAATAGGATCTTTTTTTAATTCGTTAATAACATCAGGATTAATATCTAATATATCGATATTATAATCAAGTATCTGAGCTTTTGCTAACACGTTTGCTAATTCAAATGGCTGATATGTTCTAGTAAATTTTGAATCAATACCATAAAGCCCGTAATCAATTCCTGGACCAATAATCAAACAAGAAAGTGAAGAAGGTTTTTCTTTTTTTAATTCTTTTTCTAAAGTTCTAAAACTATTACAATGTCGACCAAAATAAGTGGAGGTCTCAGTCAAATATCCTTTTAATTCAGTATCTACAAGCATAATATCATACCAATTAAAATAAGGGAGTAATTAAAGTTTTATAAAGTTATTCTCAAAAATAACCAGCATATTATATCATACCAATACCACTAAAATTACTTTCTAATGCGATTTTTTTTCGCAAATTTTTCTTCCTTTTTTGCATCATTCTTAGAATTAACATAATCTTTCTGTTCAATTACTCCTGTAAGCTGAGATTTTAAAGCATCAAGTGTGTCTCGAAGTTGTATTGCTTTTTCAAAATCTAATTTCTCAGCAGCAATTCTCATTTGCGCGTCTAGTTCAATTATTTTTTTCTCAACATCAATTCCAGACATATGTTTAATTCCTTTCAAATCATATTTCTTTTCGCCGAGTTTTTTAATAATTGTTATTGGAGTAATATTATTCTTTTTATTAAATTCAATTTGCATATTTCGTCTATTTTTAGTAATTTCCATTGCAGACTTTATTGATTTAGTTAATCTATCTGCGTATAATATTACTTTTCCTTCAGAATTTCTTGCGGCTCTTCCGATAGTTTGTATTAATGAGCGTTCATCACGTAAAAATCCTTCTTTATCAGCATCTAAAATACATATTAAACTAACTTCAGGAATATCAAGTCCTTCTCTAAGTAAATTTATTCCGACAAGTACATCAAATTCTTTTGCACGTAATTGTCTAATTAATTCAATTCTTTCTAAACTTTCAATTTCAGAATGCATATATCGAACTCTTATTCCTTCTTTTGATAAATAATCAGTTAAATCCTCGGCCATTCTTTTAGTAAGAGTTGTAATTAATACTCTAAAATCTTTTTCGATAGTTTTTTTTATTTCAGAAATCACATCTTTAATATGATCTTTAATTGGCCTCATTTCAACAATTGGATCAATTAACCCTGTTGGTCTAATTATTAAATCAACAACTTGACCAGAACTTTTTGTTTCATATTCAGCAGGTGTAGCTGAAACAAACACTACATGATTAAAATATTTTTCAAACTCATTAAACTTTAATGGCCTATTATCAAACGCGCAAGGAAGTCTAAACCCAAAATCAACTAAATTCTTTTTTCGAGAATAATCTCCTTTGTACATTGCATTACTTTGAGGAATTGTTTGATGACTCTCATCAATTATTAAAAGAAAATCTTTTGGAAAATAATCAAGCAGCACATGTGGTGGTGTGCCTTTTGCCCTGCCATCAAAATGTCTCGAATAATTTTCAATACCATTACAGTAACCCATTTCTTCAATCATTTCAACATCATACTTAACTCTTTTTCTTAATCTTTCAGCTTCAAGTAAATCAAGATTTGGCAACTGCTCTTCGAGTTCTTGTTCTATTGCGCTAATTGCTTTTTTTTGTTTAGTTTCTGGCACAACAAATTGTTTTGCAGGAAATAATACAAATTTATCAAGTTTTGAAATCAAATCACTCGTAATATTATTTAATTCAGATATTTTACTAATTAATCCATCATCAAGCTCTATTCTAATAATAGTATCTTCGTAACCAGGAATAATATCTATAACTTCTCCACGTACACGAAAATTACCCGGTTCTAAGGATTGATCGTTTCTTTCGTATTGCATTTCAATTAATCTTGAAATAATATTCGTTCGATTAATTTTTGAACCAACAATAAATTCTGTACTCATATCCTTAAAATCCTGTGGATCGCCAAGTCCATAAATGCAAGAAATGGAAGCTACAATAATCACATCATCTCTCGACATTAAACTTGATACTGCATGTAATCGCATTTTTTCAATTTGTTCATTAACAGTTGCTTCTTTCTCAATATATACATCACTTGTCGGCATATAACTTTCTGGTTGATAATAGTCATAATAAGAGATAAAATATTCAACGCGATTGTTTGGAAATAATTCTTTTAATTCAGTATATAATTGCGCTGCAAGAACTTTATTGTGCGCAATAACAAGTGTTGGCTTCTGAACTTTATTAATAACATTTGCCATAACAAATGTCTTGCCTGATCCAGTAATTCCAAGAAGAGTCTGACGACTAAATTTACTATATCCATCAACTAATTGTTTAATTGCAAGTGGCTGGCCTCCTGCAGGTTTAAATGAAGAGACTAAATTGAATTTCATAAGCTTAAGAGCCTAACATTCTTTATATAATTTATGGATGAATGTCTTGTGAGAATATAATAAAATATAAAACCAACTAAATATGAAACCAATTTAATTGAGCCAGTAATATTACTTAAAATTAGATTCAGAAAACCTTTCTTGAAAATAAGTTAGTAATTGCTTAGAATCATATCTTTCTTCTCTAAAACTTATTGTCAGCCAATTAAAAAAATCATCTTTTTGTTTATCATAAGCAATATATTTAGCATTAGTACTTCTAAAAATCTTATCTATTTCCCAAAGAAAACATAACTTATATTGATTTTCTTCTAGATCATAAGTTGCAATTCTTAAGTCAACAACCGAATCAGGAAAATTCAAAGATAACGCATGAATATCAAATAAGGTATTTTTAACAGCCAAAGGCATAATTAACGAATCATCACTATAGAATTATTTACGACATCACAAAGCAAATATTTTTTTACCATAATATTAGAACTCAAAAGACATTTATAAATTTTACCTAATGTTACTACTAGAAAATTACTATAAAACCAAAAGATTTAAAAATGCAAACCACATATGTATAACATGGGTAATCTTAGAAAAATATCTTTCAAAAACAAAGAACTAACTATCGAACAAATAGATGCAAATGAACTTAAAAAGAGCGCTAAAAAACACAATGGTTCATTTAAAGATAATTTTGGAGTATATTTTATACTAACAACTGGCGAAAATAATTTAACTTTTGAGCAAATAATAAATTCACGAGACCACATCAATAAATATTTTATTGGTCAAGCAGGAACAGTAAAAAACACATTAACCGATCCAAATACTAATGAAAAAATATTTTCTGGAGCAGAGTTATGCGATTTAATTGTGATGCCAGATTATAGAAGACAAGGTTACGGTACATTACTTACCGAATTAAGACTTGAATGGCTCGCAAAACAAGGATATAATGACGCATTTTTTCCTTGCAATAACACACGAAAGCCAGTACAAGAATTATTTACAAAATTATCAGATGAAGGAAGAATCAGTTTTGAAAAAATATACGAAATACAAAATCCAAAAACATCACAATCAGTATACAAAGTGAGCAATTTTCAAATATAAATCAAAATAAATAATTATAACTATGAAAATATACTACGGATCAGGATTCGAAGAATTTACATCGGAAGAATTCTTAGAGCACATAATCTCAAGTAATCTTAAAGTAGAATTCGGAATAATAAAATCTATAAAAATTTTAGAAAGAAAATTTCTTAGTAATAAAGGAAATGCATTAGATGGTGTTATTGAATGCGAAAATAAGGCATACGCTACAGGATTAAATATTGGTAGAAATCCTATAGGAACAGGATATCAAAATTACATTCCATTTTTAGAAGAAATGAATTGTAGTAAAACTCTAGGAATATATAATTTAAATTCATTAATTGAAAAACCAATAATATACCTGACACGTAACGATATAACAAAAGGCTACGTAACTTCAAAAGGACTAGCAGAAATATATCGACCGAGTAACAATCCTAAAAAATAATTAAAACAATTTCAATCTCTCTCATGATTATACCATTCTCTAAATAAATGAACAAAAACAGTAATCATTTGTTCAGAAACAGTTCCTTTTTTTAAGTGAGATATACTATCTCTTGCTAAATCAACAAACTCAGGCCTATTTACAAATTCAAAATCAATATCTTGATGATAACCTAAAAACATTCCATTAGAAATTCCTTCCCTAACTTTATCTTCAATTGCATCAAAAACAGTCATTGCCCAATCACAGGTTATTCCTTGAGTAAGTTCATTAGAAAATATTTGACCTACTCCAATTTTCATTTTTTCAAGCATTATTTTTTCTGTTGAATCCATAGTTTTAATTATGTGTTCTCCTTTAATTAATGCTAAAAATAATTCTTGAAATGATTCAATTTTCTCTATTTTATTCAATATAGTAATTTCTAATTCAAATTGCGATTTAAGATGAGATAATAATTGTTCCATATTTTTTGTTTCTAATTGTAGTTTTGTTAATATCTCAAGTTGCAATATTAAAATAGAATGTAATTTATACAATAATTCGTACAGATAATCATATTTTGTTTTAGCATAATCTAAACACTGTTCTAACTTATGTATCTTTTTTATTTTTTGAGAATGTTCAATAATGTCTAAATCAGCTATTAATTCAGATTCTTTCTTCTCTTCATCAGAAACATCTACTAAATCTAACACCAATAATCTTTTTAATTCACGTAAATCATCAATAGAAATATGATCCAAATTTAATTGTGTAATAATTTCTTTTTTTCTAGAAATAGTACTAAGATAATGCTTCCAATATTTAATTATAGAATCATCATCCTCTTTAATTTCTTTCGCCAAAGCTTCTTTTGACTTAAAAAAAGTATTTAATAAACCCATATAATCAAAAAATCATCAGCATTAATAAATATTTGTTTTATAATTATTAACTACAAATCAACTCCATAAAAATACCTTTATAAATAATATATACTTACACATTAATATGAGTAAGATTGCTAAGAAGAAGGATGCAAAGAAATCCTCGAAAGAAACAAAACACGCAACTAATAGCCATAAGAATACTCATAACACTAAACATACTGCTGATACTAAAAAAATCCAACATACAAACGCATCACACAAAACAGCAACACATAAAGCAGCATCAAAGGCTAATCCAGAGCATAATTCAAAGACAAATCACACTAAATCAGAATCAAAACCTGCTAAAACAACACATAAACAATACGGAGTAAAGTTTTGTCCAAATTGCGGAAATACTCTTACCGGAGATAATTCTTTGTGTAAAAAATGTAGCGGAACAGACTTCGACTTCAAAGAAATTAAATTATTCACATGTAATAGTTGTCAATCTTACAATTATAAGAATAAATGGAAACAATTCCAAGATGTTGATTCTGTTGTAAAAATGATTGTAACTGATTGTGTAAAAGAAGAATTCAAATACTATAATCTAGATGAGATAACTAAAGAAACATTATTATCATATAAAGCAGGAGTTCATAAAGATTTTATTGTTAAAATTAGTATTGGTCGAGAAAAGTTTGATTTACCGGCAGTAATCGATGTAACATTATGTCCTAAATGTTGTAAGAAAGGCACTAAATATTTTGAAGGGATATTACAAATAAGAAATGCTAGTGATGAAATATACAATTTTATTAGACACGATTTAACTAGAAATAAAGTTCGAGGCGTACATATAACTAAAGAAATTATTATTGATACCCAAGGAAAAGACAGAGATTATTATTATACTGATAAAAAATATTTAAGAATAATTGCAGAAAAATTAAGACAACACTTTGGTGCAATCGTAAAACATAATGCTCAATTATTCTCTATAGATTGGGAAACAAGTAAAAACTTATACAGATTAAATGTCTTGGTAGAATTTCCAAAATATAGTAAAAATGACGTAATAAAAATTGAAAAACAATTGTATAGAATAATTAGTATGGATGAAAAAATTCATGTATTAAATCTTAATACAAATACTAAAACACTTTTCCCACACAAAGATTCATACGACGTATTAAAACCAGTTGAATTAATTATAATAAAAAAATATCCTGAATACGAAGTATTAGATCCAAACACTTACTATCAAGCAAGACTTATGAATCCAACAGAAAATTTAGAAGTAAATGAAACAATAACAGCAATTATAGATGGTTCAGAAGCTTGGATGATTAAATAAAAGCACATAATAATAACTCATTCTAAAACTAAACAATCAAGCATTATAATCGCCTAAATTCTTCTGTCCTTTTCGTTTATGCTCTTTCACAACAATTTTCTCATCCGATAATTCTTGTCCTACTTGCGACTTAATATCAATTGCAACATTTTTACCAATTAATTGAACAAGTGTTGTTAAATCAATATTTTTAATATCAGAAATATCTCTTATTTTATTATCAAACAACTTTCTTGCTCTCATTCTACCAATATTTTTTAATTGTAATAAAGGAATCAATTCTTCTCTTGCACCATATTTTAATCTAAATCTAACTTTTGCAATATCTTTTATTAAATCATGTAATGCAAGTAATTTTGAAAGTTCTTCAGCACTATATAATAACCAATCTGCACGTTCTTTTTTAGAATGTATTTCTCCAGGTCTAACATCATATTTTTCAAATAAATATTCTTCATCTTTTTCATCGAGCCATTCATAGAAAAATTCTGAGGTTTTAATTGCATTCAAAAATTCTTCATAAGTTTCATCAAACATTTCAGGAATAGATGTTAACATAAAATCTGAGTTTTGATTTAATTTTTCAACAATATCATCCATCTCGCGAGATTTAACTCGAAGTAATGGTCTCAATTCTAAACAAGTACTAATTAAATGTAGTAAAGAATAATCAGTAAACAATTTATCGGATTTTTTCACAACAGCTAAACGTAGTGAATCAACAATATTATGTGCAGTATATGGATCAAGATATAATTCAGATACTCGATGACCGAGTAATGTTGCAGAAAGTTTTTTATCTTCTTTAACATCTTTAGTATTAGATTTTTTAAAAGATAATTTTAATGCCGAAACAAAATCTATTGACATATCTTTAGAAGATCTTTTATGTTTAGAATTAATATTATCTAAATCACTAGCATCATTATTATTTTTAGAACTTACACCACCGACAGTAATAAATCCCCACTCTTCTAATTGATCAACTATTTTTATAATAATTTGATTTAATTTATCAGTATCACCGTAATGTTTTGCATAAAATGTTTCTGAAAAAAATTGTTCTAATTCAGCAATTGTTCTTACAAATTCTGAAGCGACAATACTTAAAATGTAAGTTCTCATAATAGGCTCGACTGCAAGTTTTGAAACAATCGGTTCAGGTAGACCATTAATATACATATCAGTTAATTCTTGTTTTTCAGAATTAGACTCAGCAATACATATTGCTTCACCAAATTTATCATAAGAAGGTCTTCCTGCCCTGCCTGCTTGCTGCATATATTCTAATACAGAAATATATTGCATACCCCATAATCCGAATCTTTTAAGATCGCGAATAATTACTCGAAATGCAGGAAGATCCATTCCAATTGAATTATGAACAATTATACCGTTAGCCACAAATAAGTGATCATTACTAGGAATACTAGGAAGAACAACATCATAAACAATCTGTTCAACTGGAACAAATTTAATATGTCTAATGACATCCCAATATATATCTCCATCAATTGAATCCGTTTTCCAAGTATTTTTTTTAACATAATTCAAATCCGAATCACAAAGAGGACATTCTTTTAAAGTAAACAGTTCTTTAAATTGCAAATTTTTCTTCAAAATATTTTCATAAATAAATAAACCTAAAGGATTTAACGACCATAAATATTCTATTTTTTTAACAGCAAGTCTTTTTCGTATTATTAATACGTAATGATGATTTAATCGCTCGTCATTCTTCCTGGGCAAGAATCCTAATATATCTTTTAATTGATTAGAAGTCATCAATCCTCTCTTACCTAACAAAGTAATAATTTTTATTTTTTTTTCAGCCCATGATTTATGTTCTCTACTTCTTCCATCAAATAAATCATAATATAATTTATAATTACAAGTTTTACATTCAACATATAAATTATTAGAATGTATTTTTTCTAAAAGTTTTAATAAATCATCTTTTTTTCTTGCAATAGAAAATCCTATAAAGTCATAAAATCGTTGCAATGAAACATTATTAGAAATAGCTAATTCATAAAATTTTTTTGTTTTATAAATCTTGCCAGAAATATTTAAATCTTTTCCGTCTCTTTCCCTACATCTAGAAACAATTCCAAAGCGTAATAAACATTTTTGAATATTAGAAATTAATTTTTTTGATATACTAGATATTCCTACATCATTTAGTTTATTGACATATCCATCTGTATCGAATAGTCCTCTTAATAAAGCTGATATATTTTGTTCTGATGAATTCATTAAATTATCTGAAATATATTTATTTTCTCCCTTTTCAATACCACAATTACATAAAAATTCTCGTAACCAATTAGCTTTAGATAATATTAAACCATCACACTTGCTTGGCATAATTCTAAATTTATAATTAATATTATGAGAATTACAAAAATATTTTACTTGATCAAATATCTCTATATCCTTACCAACAATACACGGATTACTTTTCAAAATTAAAGTATTATTAGAATGTTCTGCTCCTGAGTAACCATCACCAATCATAGCGCCGATAAAATAAAAATCCTCTTTAGTTAAAATCTTATTTTTAAAAGGTAAAGTATAATTTTTTACAAAATTAGAAAATTTAGGTGAAGATGTTTTATTTAATTGAATTTTTCCAATTGTAGCAATGAGATCTTTTATAGTACATTCTGATGCCATAATCAATTCTTTTTTATTATTTCGCTTAACTAAAATTTTGTGATTAGCAGTCAATTTTATTGAATATCCTGATGCTGTTGATATTTCTATTAATTTATCAGCATTAATATTTTTTTGAACTTTAAGTGCATTTATACTTTTTAAATTATTTTTTGAGAGCACAAATAGTTTGCGTGAAAGATTTAGAGTAGATACGCTTGAATCTGACATTCCTTGCCATATTTTTGTATCAGCAGATAAACATAACGTCGGAGTGCTCACAATAATTTTTATTAAACCCTGTCTAAAACCATTTTCAACAATTTTTCTTTGTTCAGAAACTAACCCCGAATGATGAAATGCAGTTCCATATTTTATACATTCAGAAAGTTTATGACATTGCTTAGTTGGACTAGGAACTACTTTTAATATATCTGATGCTATAATTGAAAGTTTTTCTATATCAATAAAGTTTTTATAATTATGTTTTTTATCTTTAAATATAATTTGCGATAATTTTTCAGCAATACTTTCCGTACTTCTTTTATTATTAACAAATATCATGCCTTGCTTTTTTATTAAAACAGTATCTAAAGCTAAATTTAATGTAGCATCAGAATTTCTATCTTCAATAAGTACAATTTCAGATTTCATAACAATAAAAGGAACATATTAGAACTTATAAAGATACTGCAAGAATGTCTAGTGAAGTGTATTAGAAAATAGAATAAAAAAATATGAGCCCGCCGTGATTCGAACACGGGACCTTACGATTTATGATGCATTTTGTCATGCATTCAAGACTGATGCAATTATCAGTCGTACGCTCCACCAGGCTAAGCTACGGGCTCAATGAAATTATAGATTAATAATAATCTGCAAATAATGTGATGGTAATAATAAAAAAACGCGCCCCCTGGCAGGATCGAACTGCCGACCTCAAGATTAACAGTCTCGCGCTCCACCACTAAGCTAAGGGGGCAACAATATACAGAATAAATAAATCATTTATAAATATTTCGTAGAAAATGGACTCAATAGAAAAGTATGTGTTACAAACAAGATTAAACAAATAGCGATAAAACATTCTATAATTTCAAAGAATTGTTCTAATATAATCATAATTATAAAAAAATTAGAGTGAAAAATGGACAACAAGGCTAAACGAACGAATTTTACTCTAGTTCTTTTTACGTAGGAATAGTAAGTTAATATTTAGTGAGCATGATTAATATTTACTAGCATAAAGAAATCTTAGATACAAGATTTCTTGTGTAAGAAATAAAACATATTTCTTTGCACCTAGCGAACTTTAAGAAAATATTGTTACTACAATTAACCTAATTTAAAATTCAAAGTAACAAAATTTCGCTGAACGTGCCGTACTCCGCCTTAAAAGGCGGAGCTTTACACGGCACGTTCTTAATCGCGAAACCCAAAAAATGCCGAAGCATTTTTGGGCCCAAGAAAAGTAAGACTTTTCTTTGGGTTTTGGAACATAAAAATCACGATGATTTTTAGTTCAAGAAATCTCATAAGATTTCTTTGAACAAGAAATTGCGCACTTAAGTGCGGGGCTTTAGACCCGGCGCAATTTCTTTGTATTAAATCTATGTAAGCGTGCTAGCAGGAACATTTTGCGCTGATTAATTTTATTTTTTACAACTACTAGTAAAATACTATAAAAAGTAATTTTGTAGTAGTACTTAATTAATAGGTTTTTAAAGACAATAAATTAAGATATTATTAGGCCTAAATTTTCAATACATTTATAAATATCTATTTCTAAAAATGAATTATATTGATAGTTGTAAGTTGGGGGGTAGATTTAAGCGTAGTATTTTAATTAATACGTTACATTTGTGCTTAAAAATGTTATACAATAAGCATATCATCTAGACACATTTGTATAAAAAAATATAATAAAATATATTATTAATTAATTGTACTATTTTGCCTTAGATTTAGTTAATGAATTTATCAGATAAACAATCCGAACTAAGTAAATTAAGAGAGGAAAAGGAAGGTTTTATAGCTTTATTGCACTCGCTAGATAGAAGAATAGATAATGAAGAAATATCTGCAATTTATACTGCACAAAATGCTGGAAGATCAGTTAATACATTAGTATCACAAGAATTAAGAGATGGCGATTCATGGCAAACATTAATTATTGCATCAGATACTAAATCTTATATGACAGGAATTAGCAATACCATAACAACAAGAAACTTAAATTGTTCTACATTACTACAAGCAAATCAAATATATACATTGAGAAATAATATTACAGTTAACAGCGCCACATGCTTCAATATAAATGTTCAAAATGTAACAATAGATTGTAACGGATATTCAATTACAGGCACTAATACTAGTAATACTTACGGAGTTTATTCTAATCAAATTAATACTACAATTAAAAACTGTAACATAAACAATTTTGACAGTGGCATTAATTTTAATGGAGCCACATATGGAACAATAGAGAACACAAATACGAGCACAACAAAAACATCTGGTGATTGGGAACAAGCTGGATGCGGAATAACACTTAATAATGGAGCAAATTATAACACAATAAAAAATAGCAACGCATATGCAAGTGTCGGTATGGGATTACTTATACACGCCAGTAAAAACAATGCAATTACAAACTTCACAGCAAACACAGGATATAAATCCATTTTCATTATTAGAGGAAATGCTGATAATAATATACTTATTAACGTAACAGGAAATTCAAGTACACAAAATGGTATTGAAGTTTATGATAATGGCAGAAACAACCAAATAATCAACTCAACAGGCATATCGGCAGCAATGAGTGGTATGGTATTCTCAGGTGCAAGTAGCAATAATACAATCACCAACTCTCAAATCAAAGGCGTTGAAAGCACAGTAGGTGCACTCTCAATTTACAGTGGCTCGTATGGTAACACAGTTGCAAACAGCACTATAAATGGTTTGGGAGGTACGTATGCAGTTGTCTTCTCGAGCGGAGCCACAACTAACAATCGCTTTATCAATAATACATTAATGAACGCTACTACACTATTATACATTGATACAAGTGCAAGCGCGAACACCTTTTATTGGAATAATTTCACTAACACAGCAGGATCATATGTTAATGATTTGAATGGAAACAATTATTACAATACAACAATCGACGGTAAAAATCAAGGTAATATTTATGAAAATGTTATTACAGGATTAGTAAATATTAATGGTTTAGCTAATTCTTCAATTACAGGACTACATATCGGAACTAGTGGTTCTGGATATCCGTATAATAATGCAAATTCATTAAATAAAGTAACAGGCGTAACAGATTATGCACCATTAACACCATTTAGTAATTCTGCACCTACAATATCATCAATTAGTATTTTACCACAACCAGCATACACAAACGAATCATTAAGAGGTTATTGTAATGCAACTGATATCGATAACAATACACTACAATACTATCATCAGTGGTACTTAAACAATGTCGCAAATGCATCAGGAAATATTGGAAGATACGCACAAGGAACACAAATAAACATTGCAAATATTAGCAGCAACCTATTAGCAGTCGGACAAAATTGGACACTAAGCTGTAAAGTCGACGATGGAATAATAAATAGTTCATGGACAAATAGTTCAACAATTACTATACAACCATTAATTCCTGCAATACCAACATTAATTTCTCCAACAAATAATAATTATATGGTGCGTGATAGACAACCAACATTTATCTGGTCTACAACGACACCAGAAATAACAACATGGTATGAAATAAATTTAACAAGTAATCATTGCGCAGCAATTCACACTAATCAAACAAATATATTACCAAATGGCGGAAATTATACTCCAGCAGTAGAATTATATTTACAAACAGAATGTACAGGAAACAGTTATTACAATTGGACAATAAGAGCATGTAATGTGCAAGCATGCAGCAATAAATCAGCAATATATAATTTTAGTATTGAACCATATCTTGCAATAACATTACTAAATAATAACGTAACATTCCAAACATTATTACCTGATGAAACATTAAATACGACAAACAATACACCAGCACCATTCATATTCCAAAATGATGGAAATACCATGGCAGATTTAACAACCACAATAATTAATCAAAGTATGTGGACAAGTGCGCCACTAGGATCAACATATATGCAAGTAATGGCACAAGAAAATGAAACAGGAGCAATAGACAACCAAAACTCACAAACAACATGGATAAATGCGCAAACAACAAACAACAATCTAATAAAACAATTAAACTACAAAGACATACAAGACACAACAAAAATACATATAAAAATAACAGTACCAAACCAAGAACCAGGCGGAAGAAAAAATATATACATAACATTCAACTGGATATAAAAAAATAATAAAGGTAAAAATGAAAAACAACAAAATAAAACAAAAAATCATATTATTGGTAATGTTGATAATAATATTATCATCGAACAACACCTATGCATTAGGAATAGCGCCATCAAAAAAAATAATAGAGTATACAACCGAAGAACAAACAATAATAGCTAGAATAATAAACACTGAAAAAAGAGATATTACAATAAAATTAACAGCACAAGGACCACTATCAGAATATGTAACAATAACAGAACCAATAATAACATTAAAAAGCACTGACTCAGAAAAAGAAATTATATATACATTAAAATTACCTGAAGGATTAGAAACAGGAACGCAAAAAATAAATATTTTAGCAACAGAAATAGATAATTCAGAAAATGCCAACACAATAAATGCGATAGTTACAATAACACAACAACTACAAATAAATATACCTTATGCAACAAAAAATATAGAAACGGAAATATCAACATCAACAACCACAATAAACGAGCCAGTAACTGCTAGACTAACAATACGAAATAGCGGAACAGAAAAAATTAACAGTATAACAGGAGTAATAAAAATATTAGATATAAACAATAATAATATATACGAAAGTAATATGGCTGAACAAACAGATTTAGAAAAAGCAAGCACTATAAATATAGATAAGCAAATAGAAATAGAAAAAATAGGAACATACAAGATAGAATACAATATTAAGTATGATGAAAAAACAATAAAAATACAAAAAGAATTCGACATAGGAGAATACAATATAACAGTGCTAAAAACTAGTGTTAACAATTTCAAATTAGGAACAATAGCAAAATTCGAAATACAAGTAGAAAATGAATGGAATACAGCTTTAGAAAACGTCAACAGCGAGATAATAATATTAAATGAAAATGAAACAATAATAGGCGAAGTCAAAACCCAAAATACAATAACACCAGGGAAAAATACCATCACATTATATTGGGATACAAAAAATATAAGCACAGGAACATACACTATAAACATAAAAATATCTAACAGCGAAAAAACAATAACACAAAAATATCAAACAACAATAACACAAGACAAAATAGAAATACAAAATACAGTCATACCAAATAACGAAGTTAAAGTAGCCGAGAAAAATAATACCAAAAATACGTTGATAGGAATAGGAGTATTAATAGTAATAATATTAATAATAATAGCAGTAATAAAGATGCAGAAAAAAAATAAAAAGATTTATAAATAAAATCTCTCAGTTAATAATAACTTATAGATAAATAACATAATTTAAAAATAATAAAACAAGGAGATAAACAAAATGGAAATTTCTAATAAAACATTAGCATGGTTAGTAATAACAGCTGTAGTGATTTCATTTGCAGGAACACTACTTAGCTTATATAAACTAAATAACGTCTCAAGCAGCGGCTATTTCACATACAATGATACTGGTACTGCATCAGTTCAAGTTAGTCAATCAGTAATATTAAGATACGCTATTAGTACAGTAAGTTTTGGTTCAGGATCTGTTAACAGTTCTGGAGGATTTAACAATTGCATATTATCAATAAACGGCTCATCAACAATAAACAAAGTAGGATGTGAAGGATTTAACGATAATAGTGCTAATGCAGATGCATTCATATTAGAAAATGCAGGAACAAGCTTCTTAAACGTAACATTAAACTTCTCACAAGACGCAGCATCATTCATCGGAGGAAACACAACATTAAGATTCTTCAAATATGCAGTATCAAACAATGAATCATCATCATGCGTAGGCGCAATAACAAACGGTGGATGGACAGAAGTAGCAGAAAACAGTTCAGTAAGCGCATGTACAAACCTATCATGGTCTGACACAACAGACACATTAAGAGTAGGAATAAACATTTCAATTCCAAACGACGCAGCTTCAGGAATTAGAACAGTATCAATACTTGCTCAAGGAACAGGAATATAAATAGGACACGTGTAATAATGAGTAATATGGAAATATCAGATAAGACAATTGCTATACTAATAATATTGGCATTAGTAATATCTATAATTGGAACATGGGCAGTATTTACTGAAGTTTCAACACAAAAAAATACTAACTCTAAAGGAACCAATATAGGAGTAATTACTTTAAACGTATTACCTCAAAACCGCTTCGCGCTGGCGCGCGTTCAACGCCTCGAAATCGCGCTTGAACATCAGCACCTCGCCGCGCACATCAAGGATGGCGGGCGGATTGTCGGTCTTCAGGCGCAAGGGAATGCTGCGGATGGTGCGGATATTGGCGGTGACGTCCTCGCCGGTGTAGCCATCGCCGCGCGTGGCCGCCTGCACCAGCAAACCGTCGATGTAGCGCAGGTTGATGGCCAGGCCGTCATACTTTACTTCGGCTGCATATTCCACCAGCGCCGCCGTATCCAGGCCTTCGCGCACGCGGCGGTCGAAGTTCTCGATGTCTTCGTCGCTGAAACCGTTATTCAGCGACAGCATCGGCACCGTATGGGTGACCTGTTCGAACTGCGGCAGTGGCGCCGCGCCGACCCGCTTGGTCGGCGAGTCGGGCAGCGCCAGCTCCGGGCGTTCTTCTTCCAGCTTTTGCAGCGCGATAAACAGCTTGTCGTACTCCGCGTCCGGGATGGTGGGCGCGTCTTCCACATGATAGGCGTGCAAATGCCGGTTCAGCTCCGCGCTGAGTTGCTCGATGCGCGT
>CAVZPN010000065.1:0-23916 GCA_963777125.1 uncultured archaeon
GTTTAGAATTTGCAAAACAATTAAATGTCCCATTAGTAACAGACGTTAACGCAAATAATATCAGAATGATAAAATTCTTAGAAAAACACAATATTACCAATAAATACGAATGGCATACACCTAAAAGGACATTAATGTATAGGTTTAGTAAGATAGTTTGAATAAATATAATCAATTCTAGATAATAACAGATAAAATAACACAGAGAATAAAATCTTAATGCAGCAAGTATATATAGACTCCTTCATTTCTAAGTAAATGATACACGTAAAACATGATAAAAGTAAAAATATCATCTTTTTTGTAAGTGCACTTATTATTGTTTTGTTTCTAATAATATTTATTATCTATAATCCTGATTATATAAGAGATTGCATATTTGGACTAATAATATTAACACTATCTTATTTTATTGAAAACAAATATCCATTAAAATCCAAATATATAATTATAGCAATTATACCTCTAATGTTAAATCTTGTTGGATTAGCATTTAATTTTTACTCATTTTCAATTCTCGGAATTGGTTATGATAAAATGATACACTTTCTAAATTGTGCACTAGTTACATTAGTAATATATGCGTGGGTATCAAAATACCCTAGAACTATTGCTCTTAAATTATTTGTTATTATACTAATAGTATTAGGTCTTGGAGCAGTAGGAGAATTAATGGAATTTGTAGGTCAACAATATCTTCATATATATGGTCCAACAATGTTTAGTCAAGGAGATTTATTACCTTCATCGATAGACAATGATCTGGTCATGTATGATACTTGGTGGGACATAATATTTGATTTGCTAGGAGCATCATTTATGGCAATGCTTATCGCACTAAAAATTATTAAAATAAAAGATGATAGTAAATAATACATAATACTAAAAATATTCTACGTAAATAGTGAATATTTCAAATTCTATAAATAGATTTTTAAACAAATATTAAATTATAACAATACAAGATAAATTAAAAGAGTAAAATCACAATGGATAAAGTTTGGAAAAAAATATATGAAACTAGGGCATTAAAAAATATGCCCGAACATAAAAAGTCATGTTGGACTAAAGATGGATACGAGCAATTATTCGAAGTTACAGTAGATATAATAGACAAACTTAATTCTAATAAAGACTTAAAAACCGTTCTTGATGTTGGTTGCGGTCATGGCAGATATTGTAAAATGTTAAACGATAGGAAATATAAAGTAACAGGAATAGATTATTCAGAAAAAGTCATTAAGTCTGCAAAAAAATTACAACCAAAAATAAACTTCATGGTAAAAGATGCATATAATTTACAATTTAAAGATCAAACATTTGATCTAGTATTATCTATTGGTACGCTTCAATGTGTATCAAACTATAAAAAATTATTATTAGAATTAACAAGAGTTACAAAAAGAGCAATACTAATATCAACATTAATTAGACCAAAAGACATTAAAAATCCAGAATTAGCGTTCAAAAGACAATTAAAAAAAGACTCTTGGCCAACAAGAGAATACAATAAAACAGAATTAATACCAATACTTAAAAAACAAGGATTTCATACAACAATAATCACCCGCTATAATAATAAAAAAATCCTTGATGGCACATTTATAATTGCTATTCGAAAAAAATCATAAAAATTCGCTGAGAGCGTCCTAACTCCACACTAAAGTGTGGAGTTTGACCGGACGCTCTCTTAACCGCGAATTTTTAGGATACTAAAAACGGCGCTGTATCTCCGGGCTAAAGCCCGGCGTTTTAGCGCCATTTTTATTATAATTCAAAAAGATAAGAGTATAATATAATAATTATTTCAAATATTCTTCAAGTGCAATTAAATGACTGCAAACAGAATATTCTTTAAAAAAATCACAATTACACACCCAACCATGTTTTCGTTTATTTAAAGTCCTAATACCATGATCAGTACGCATACTAACTTCATCTGATGATACGATAAATCTGCTAGAATCAAGTAAATATCTTCTAGCTTTTTCTATTTTTTTAATCAATAATTCAATAAATTGTTTTTTAGCATCACGATTTTCAGCACTGATTTCAATTAAAAACACATCATCTCGAGCGTTTATAGAATGAATAAATTTATCATCATATACGCAAGACATTGTTGCAATACAGATATTAGCGGAATTAAGATAATTAATTACAAAATCTTTAAACGTATCAAAATATAACGCCATTTGACCAATTTCATCAACATATAATAAATCATCGTTATTAAATTTTTTAAGAGTTGGAAGTATTAAATCTAAATTATCAGTATTAACAAAATATTTAGAAACCTTAAAATCGGTCTGAAACTCTACACTTGCAAGAATAGACTTAACACCAGAACTAGTTTCTATTTCAAATCCAGTTCTTACGCCACTAGTAAGAATTTCATTAGTAAGAAAACCAACTTTATGTTCAAATTTTGAGATAACTTCTTTTAATAAAGTCGATTTTCCACTTCTAGGTATGCCTGTTATTATGATATTTTTTCTCATAAGATACTAGAATAAATGAGATTATTTAAAGTTTATTAGAATTAGCGGATTAAAAATGAAAAAAAACATATGATAAGCTTTTAATCACTATTTTAATCTAAATATCCTACTCATAATCATAGAAAGACATGAATGTACATAGGACTCATAACCCTGAGGTCGTTGATTCAAATCCAACCATAACATTTAGTGTAAAAGCATAAAACAATAATAAAATATGTAAATAAAAACTCGCAACTAAAGACTTAACAACATAAAACCATGTTAAACCATTAAAATTGTTGTAGAAATTTTAAATAAACATTAGTATCATTCTAATAGTATCAATAGCTTTTTAAATAAAACTAATTTCTGCTCTACATAGCTACTTCGTAGCGGGGTAGAGCAGACAGGAGTGCTCGCAGGGCTCATAACCCTGAGGTCGTTGGTTCAAATCCAACCCCCGCTAGATTTTCTAATAAGAATATTAAACACAATAAAAAGCCCTGCGAGCACAAGAATAAGTACAACAATAGATTTCACAATATAATTAGGAATAAAAAATACAAAAAACTTACCCCGCTATGAATCAATTTTATTATCATGAAATGAGACAACATTATAAATGTGTGAAAAAAATTTCGTAAATCCTTCAATACAAACCGTAAATCATTCGAAAATTCTATGCCAAAACTATTAAAGAAAACCGTGTTTCAAATATCATGAAAATCAATTTATTAAACGATTACCCATTACGTGGTGCAACTCTTGAAAATACTGCAAGAATTCTTTTAAGAAGAAGAAACGAACATAATTTCATATTTTGTTGCAGGCAATTTGATTCTGTTGATGATATCATTACTAAATACAAGCTAGATTGTACAAATGTTATGCCTGCAGTAAATGAATTACTTTGTAATGGTTTGCATTCTGATTTAATCGAATTTTACATTGAAGATAAAATTAATCGTAAAGTTTTAAGTATTAATTTTTATGATGTTAAATCAAGAATTATTCAATCACCATACAAATATTTTGAAATGTGTGTTTCTGACTACGATTTTATGGCACATATACAAAAATTTGGTTGTCAAACAAGCATCATTTCTATGTTATTATTTGAAAATTGGCGTTTTGATTTTGAAGTATACAACTTTAATAGGGCAAGAATTAGAGTCTATGATTCATCAGCCAATAAAACACTATTTTTCACAAATAGCGGTGAACAAACACCTACATAAATAAAAATTTCTATAAAAAAATCTCTAACATTCTTTAACCAATATAACCATTATGTGGTGAGGTATATCCCCCCAACAATTAATATAGCCAGTAGATTATCCTAAATGATGTTTTCAAATTAGAAATGAAGACAGATTTTACAAAAATATAAAAATTATACAGCATGGTGAAACAAATGGTTGAAATATTAAATAATATAATCGAAAGAAAAGCAAACATGGTACTTGTACCAAAATATGAACCTACAATAATAGGATACGGCGAGAAGCCAAGAATAGTATATGATAATATAGTCATACCCTTTTCATTACATAACGAATTTTTAAATAAATGTGGCGTAGAATCTTTAATATTAGATAACGAATACTCAAGAGACAATCTAAGTAAAAGAATAGCACAAGCAAACAATAAAAAAGATATATACTTAAGATACGCTGATGAAAGACCATTATCTGTTGTAACTGGAAAATTTATGGAAATAAAGCCATCAGAACTGTTAACAGAAGTTTCAGACATACTTCACAGTAATCCTACGATAAGATATTTTAAAAATAATGAAAGTTTACAAATGAACTTTCCAATAGATAATAGATTTAAAGGACTTCATATAAATGTTAACACAGGAAATTACGGTATATACGGTGGCTCAGGCAAGCAAGCAGTAGATTATAGTATTTCATGGTATAATAAAACTTGTTCTAACTGGACAATATTTTTAAGAAATTCATTAAAAGAATT
The DNA here is from genome assembly GCA_963777125.1 of uncultured archaeon. Lineage (GTDB taxonomy): Archaea > Nanobdellota > Nanobdellia > Woesearchaeales > UBA9642 > UBA9642. The sequence goes on from CAVZPN010000065.1 coordinate 4,461, forward strand.
TATGCAAGAAAGTCAAGGAAGAATAATCCATATTAATAACGATAAGCCAAAAGAAACAATAAGAGAATTAGTATATGCAGTAAATATGATTGAAGATGCAGTTGAGTCGAGCAGAGACAAATTATTTAATTTTAATCAATTAAACGAATATTTTAGTATGTACGAATCTAAAGGGATGACTAAACAAATAGCAGAGACTATCAAAAATGAAAATCCAAAAAATACTAGTGCATACGATTTATCATATAGATTAACTGAATTATGTCAAAATCCTAAACTTTCTGATATTACACGTGGCAAAATAGAATATATGGCTGGAGAAGTAATATTAAGTTATAAAGATATAATAACAGCAACAGAATTTAGATTAAACAACCCACAATTATACTCTAGAAAAATACTAAATTAGAATTGAGGATAAAATGACAAATAAAAATACTCAAAAAGAGCTATCAAAAAAAGATGCCAGAAGAATACAAGAATTAGAAACAATTAGACAGCATCAAAACGATTTATACTCGCCAGTAAGTCCAAAAAAACCTATAGAATTCAAATTCGATAAGAACAATATAGAAAGTTTCGAACACCCAATAGCAATAGGCAATACAATAATAGAAAAAAAGAGTGATGGTAATTGTGTACACGTAATAGTGGATCATAAATCTTCTGAACCTATAAGAATATATTCTAGCGACTCAAATGAATGGAATCCAAACTGTTTTCCAGAAATAATTAAAGAATTATCTTACCAACCATCAGGATACTATCATGCAGAAATGCTAGGATTAAATCCTAATCCTGCAAAAAGTTTCAAATCACTTGAAGAATTTGTAGCAATTTCGAATAGACCGAAACAGAGTACAAAAAATGTTACATCAAAACTACTAGAACAATATCCATTGAAACTCGACATATTTGATGTCTTAAGATATGAAAATAAAATATTATTAAACAATACTTTAAATGAAAGAAGAAAAATACTTGAAAATAATATAGAAACAAAAACCCATATTAATCTTATATCTCAATGGAACATTAATGACGCAAAAACACTCCATCAAAAGTTTTTATGGGCCATAAATGAAGGATATGAAGGACTAATTGCTAAAGATCCTAATTCATTATATATTCCTGGAAGTCGAGATAATGATTGGATTAAACTTAAAGAATTCACAACACTTGACTTAGCAGTTCTTGGATTATATGAAACGCCTGAAAGTCAAAAAGCAGGTAAACCATTCTCAGCAGTACTTGTAGGAACCTATAATTCTGAAACAAATATGTTTGAAACAATGGGTAAAGTGAAAGTAGGATCAAAAGAAGACCAATTAGAAATATATAGTCATCTTAAAAATATAATTCCTACAGAAGGATTATACAAAAATGTTGCTAACAACTCATGCAATATACATATAAATCCAGAAATGGCAAAAATAGCACGTAAAATCCCAAATCAACTAATAAGATACGATAATAAAGATGATATTGCAATTATAGAAATAAAAATATTAGATGTAACTTATAGTGATAATTGGCACAGTTGTGGTCTTAATTATGATGGCGTAAAAGCACACTCATTAAGACTTCCTACATATAAACAATTAAGAACGGATAAAACTAAACAAAACAAAGTTACATCAACAGCACAAATACATGAGTATTATCTTGGAGCAAAATAATCAACAAAAGCAACATAGTAACTCACAATAATGAGTATAAAATAGTATAAAAACATAAATAGAAACAATATACTCAAACTTCAAAAGAGACATTACGCTTTACAGGTTTTTCTTTTTTCTTTTTAGCTATCTTCCAAAGTATATCAAAATAATTTTTATATGTATCAGCTACATTCTTATTTTTAATCAGTATCGCTACAGGTTCAATACTCCAAACAACTATTGCTACTTTATCACCATATATATTGGTACTTACTGGACTTGCATAGGATTCAGGTAGATAAGCTGTTTCACCATAAGGAATGGCAAATTCTCTTTTACCGCCAGCATATATTAAATATAATTTTAGTTTCTTTTTTACACGAGTAGAAGTATAATGAGGCATATAATATTTTAAAATTTTACTTGCATCATACGATGCACCTATTATATATACTGGTTTTTCAGTATTTATCTGATCTTCAAGTATGGATTTTATCCCGTCAAGTCCTTTATAGAATTTTGTTTCTTGTTTCTCTTTTTTTTCATTAAATTTAATATTTAATGTTGGAAGCATACTATCAACAAGTTGTTTTTTCATATTTACTATATCCGATAATTTCTCCGGATTTTCAGCATAATAATATCGTTTATCATTTTCTTTAATCCAACTTACAAGTCCTTTTTCTATCAATCTTTCAAGAGAATCATATACTGATCTTCTGTGTATTCCTGTTTTTCTCGATATCATTCCGGCCTGCAATCTACCATTCTCAATTAAAGAAACATAGATTTTAGCCTCACTAGAAGTAAGTCCTAATGCAATTAGCTTTTCATACATAAATAGGACAGAGATACTGCTCAATAAAAAGCTTACGATTTTTACATAATATCAAATCACACTATAAAGAGTATTACAAAAACATTTGTTGCAGAATAAACTCCACACATAGAAAAGAACAACATTTAAATAATCTAAATCATAAAATACTATTGATGAAAATCATTATGAAAATATACCTTATATTTACCCTCATTATTTCTTTATTTGTTATGGGTTGTACATCTCAAAGAGAATATAGTAACTCAAGCATAACTAATATAAATACTACCTCATCTAAATCACCAATGTTAAATGGTATTCTTAAAGAAGATTATTTTAGAATTCCTAAAGATTGTAGATTGTTATTCTCCGCTAAAAATCCTGCTACATTAATTCAAGATGAGACAAATTTCAGAGCATATAATGTATCCGATATAAATGATTCAGAAACATTCTATATAATAAAATGTGATTTAAAAACCAATAAATTATATTGCACAGTCAATTTAAATGGAAACACACCTATTACTCCATCTCAATGTCAATTAATAACTCAGACAGATATAATTAGAAAATAAATTAATAAATCATATTAAAAAATTCATAAGATACATTTATCCTATAAATACCTGTTAAAAATTACTATTTTACAAAGTTATTATTACATTAATAGTATTTTCGATAGATTTTACGCAAGCAAAAAATACGAAAAAATCAACCCTGCCAGACATTCTAGTAAGATTAAAAATCACTATAAAAAGACTGCAACACAAGAATAAATACAGCAATAGACGTTATAGCACGATTTGAAGTAAAAAATACTAAAAAGTATCATTCACTAAAATAGTTTTTATTATATTCTAGATACATGACATTTCTAAACATATTATTGCAACGAGTGTGTATCTTAGTAATCATTATTCCAGTTTTACTAGTGTCAGTGTTCTTAAAATTCTTCAATACCTCACTAATTTTATACAAATTTCTTTTGTGAGAAATCATTTGAGCAACTGCATCTAGTAATAATTTAATTTTATCTTGATGCGTTGATGTTAATTTAAGATGAGCAAATTCCACAAATATATCTCCAATATTCTCTAATTTTTTAGATACGTCTTTAAGAAAGAACAAATCTTCTAATTGTGTTAATTGATTTTTTTTCTGTAATTCTGAATCATTTATACATGAAGTCACAATTCTTTTAGATAAATAGTATAATTTATCCATATTTACTTCACTATCAGTAATAGTCGCATAATCTGCATTACACATTGCTTCAAGCATCGTATTTAGAAGATACAACATTCTCCTATGAATATCTTGCATAGTTATTTGTACGTCCTTAAATAAGAAAGCTATTTCTATTTTGCCAGGCTCTTCAATTACAATATCATATCCTTCAAGAAGAGTCACTATCTTTCGTATCTTTATAACCTTATCATAGGTTAAGTTCTTAGATTTTAATACAAGTCTATCTATATTTTTTACATAAGCAAACATTATAAAATCAGAAATATTGTATATATCATCAATATTAACTTCCATAATCTTTTTTTGTTCAGCATGTTTGGTACTGATCATAAGTTTGTTATCTTTAGTTGTATCTATATATATTCCATCTTGTGCTTTAAGTTTATTTGAAACCACCCATTCCTTTGGTAACGATACTGCATACGATCTATTTCCTACTAATTGTATTTTTCTAAATTCCATTTTGACCCCTCATAAAATATATCTAGCTATAATAATACGCTATAGATTAAAATAATATCAATATAACAAAGAATAATTACGGGCTATATAAGCTTTTCTTCTGCTATATACCTTACATAGCATAAGTATATATCTAATGTTCCATTCACATTATTAACAGAAAAGAAAAACAAGGTGATTTATATGAAAACATACGAACTAGTATTAGCAGCAGGAATTTATTTGACAGCATTAAGCGCAAATCCTGCAATAAAAGAGACCCCGACAACAAGAGAAAACAGTCTAAAAACAGAAGCAAGTGCAGCAATGAAGGACTATACATTCTTATTTGATGTTGGAGGAGTAAATCCTACTGAAGGAGCAGGAGTTGATATAATACATAACAACGATACTACAAAAATGTACACTAACGTACTAGGAACAGTAAATTTCAAAGCTAGACCCGAAGATAAAGTATTATTTTATCCAACAGAAAAATCAGGGAAATTTAATAATATAGAATTTAAATTAACAAATAATGATTTAAATATTGTTGTTATAGACCCTAAAACCAATGTTGTAGATACTACATCCTACGCTAGAAATTACAAAACGGCAAATCTAGAAGCGAAAGCAAACAAAATAGACTCAACATACACTAGAAGATAAGTATCTCTAGTTAAAACAAGTTAAATCTATAGGGCATAGTATTTAAAAGATTTTTTTTATTAATTTTAATATTTAGATAAGTAATAACAATTAAAGACAATAACATTCTTAAATAAGTTCTAAGTTCTTAAGATTATGGATTCTAAAAAGGATTATCTTAAAATACTAACTGCACTTTCAGATATACCGTTTGCAGTAGGTAAGAAACTCCTTATAGACTATCTTCAAGGTAATGAAGATAATGAATCTATTGCACGTAATGGATTATTTAATCACAGATCGTTTGGCTCACTCTCATATACTGATGTTGAAATTGAAAAAATTCTAGATATACTGCTTGCAAAAGACATCATACATTATACTACTGTCAATGGTAAAAAATTCTGGAAAGTACTTGAATTAACAGCAAAAGGTAGAATTGAACTAAATAATCCGACTCTAAATTTAGAACCAAAAAAATCAACTGATTTTCACACTAACCTTACTTCTAAAGTTAGCACAGTTAATGATGAAGATATTAAAATGTTTGCAGCCTTCGGTAAAGTTCTTGATGGATTTAATGATGAACAAAAAAAGGCAATTATTTCAAATGCCAAAGAGATATTATGTATAGCTGGAGCAGGTTCAGGAAAAACAACAGTTCTAACTAAACGCATAGAATTTTTAATCAAATACAAGTCAGTTAAACCACAAAATATTCTTGCAATAACATTTACTCGAAAAGCTAGAACTGAAATGATTAATAGACTTTCAAAAATAGAAAATACCTCTCAAGTTAAAATTGAAACATTTAATTCCTTTTGTGAACAAATACTTAAAACATATAACGATAAAATATACGATAGGGCTGTTCGAGTTATCGAATATCGTGAAAAATATATGATAATGAGTAAAGCTCTAAGTAAATTAAATACCACGATGGATAGAGCAGTTAATAGTTATTTTACCGCGCAGCAAAAACGTTCAAAAACGCAAGAGCAATTAACTAATATTTTCATGAACGATTGTTTTTTTATTAGAGACTATATGAAATTAAAAAAATATGACATAGACTCAATTAGTTCCGATAATACTTCTGCAAAATTAGTATTCAGTGTGTGTAAATTTATAGACGCGTACATGTATACTAATGGCCTTAGAGATTTTGCAGATCAGATAATTGACACAATTAATTTGTTTGAAAAACATCCCGAAATTATTCCAAAATTCAGCCACATCTTAATCGATGAATATCAAGATGTTAATTCTATTCAAATAAAACTTATCGACATATTAAATTCTGAAAATATTTTTGCTGTAGGAGATCCAAGACAATCAATATTTGGCTGGAGGGGATCTGATGTTAGATACTTAATTAATTTTAGCGAAAAATATCCTAATTGTCAAATATTAATGCTAACAAAAAATTATAGATCGACAAATGCAATTGTAAATCTTATAAATTCATCAATAAAAGAAATGGGTTTAATCGATTTAGAATCTTCAGTAAACGGTGAATCAGATATTAAATTATTACAATTCAATAATGAAAGTGCTGAATTCGAATTTATAATCCAAAAAATAATCTCATCTAATATTTCAAGAAAAGAAATATTTGTTCTTGCAAGAACAAACAGACAATTAGTAGAATTATCAACATTATTACACGCAAGAAGAATCTCACATATTATTAGAAGCGATGAATTAAAGAAAACTAGTGAGGCAAGAGATCAAGATATTACTCTTGCAACAATTCATGCAATTAAAGGTCTTGAAGCCGAAATGGTATTTGTTATTGGATGTACTTATGTTAATTTTCCTTGTAAAGGAACTGAACATCCTGTTGTTGAAATGATTAAACTTGAAGAATATGATAAGGAAGAAGAGGAAAAAAGATTATTCTATGTTGCAATGAGTAGAGCAAAAAAATCACTATATTTAACTTACACCGGAAATAAACACACATCTTATATTACACAAGAAATGCAAACAATACTAAACACTAACACTGTAACGAAAATATTAAATAACAAAAATAATAAAAGCAGCAGCACTATTAAAGAGAATATCAAAGATACAGAATATATCAATACAAAAAATAACAAAAACACCACTCGCATCACAGAAAATAAAAACAACATAAATTATAACACTAATGTTGTAAATCATAATCCTGCTAAAGTAAACAATAACGCTACAAAAATTATTTCTGAATTAAAAAAATGGAGAAGCGAAATTAGTAGACGCGAACAAAAACCCGCTTATATAATATTACATGATGCAACAATAATCGATCTTGCACAAAAAATGCCAATGACTTTGCAAGAATTAAAAACTATATATGGCCTAGGACCGGTTAAAATAGATAAGTATGGTGAAGAAATTCTTGAAATTATAAACATGTGAGAATCGTTGGTTCTTATACAAGCACATATACAAAAATATTTAAATCAGATAATATTACCATTCTATTGTAAGTACAAATAATTTAATGAGGGATAATATGACTAATAATCGTCAATTTGAAATTCTTATTGTAGGTAGAAGTTCTGGAGATTTAGTATTAAACGAACCACACAAATTAGATTTCATCAATAATGGATTAGAAATTTACGGAGACAATAATAAACATTATCACATTCCAACAGACAGTACACCATCAAACGATAATGATAAAGTAACATCACTTATCCCACTTGACGAATTTATAGAAAGATATAGCCACATGTTTAGGTGGGGTGGCGGAGCAATAAATAGTGCTCAAACATTATTTAATTTGAGAGTTCCAACAAGTCAGATGGGTGTTACAATTATGACCCCATCAAGACCATACCTAAAGGTTGGCGCAGAAGTAAAAGATATTATTGATTTCTTTGTTGAAAATAATGCTAATCATTGTATGTTAAATTATACTAAACAAAACTATAATATTGTAATGAGCGGCGAAAATAAAATAGTTGTTAGAAATAAGCCTGCAAGTAATGAAGATTTTAAATTAAGTAGAGAAAATATGGAAACCATTCTAGGTTACATGAATTCTAGCGACGGAATATTAATTAATTCATTGAACAATCAATCAATGACAGAGTTTATTGTACAAAGCGTATTTTTCGAAAATCAATCATTCTATAAAGATATGAAACTTCAAGACATGACTAAAATTGAAGAAGTTATGAGTAATACAAATAGACTTTCAAAATACAAACATAGAAAAATTATGACAGTAATTACTAATAGTTCTAAAATTCCGAGACACACATTAATTGATAAAATATTACCATATACTGGAATAATAATAAATCAAGAAGATGTAATTAATAATTTTTATGGTACGAGTAAAGAAGTTAAAAAAGAAATCTATGATATTATTGGAGCAGATAAAAACCCATTAAATAAAGATTACAGCCCAATCATTAAAGTTATTGCACAAATGAGATACGGAATACCGACAGAACATGGTGTTAAAAGATACATTGAAGATTCAACAAATAATATTTATGTAACTCTCGGAAAACAAGGACATTTAGTATCAATAGAAAATAAAGTCTATCATCTTAGAATTAAACCTGAAATAATAGATTATATTAATACTAAAATTAAACAAAACAAAAGTTCCACTAATGGTGCAGGCGATTCGTTTGCAGCAGGCGTAATTCATGAAGAAACCATTGGTGAAGGTCAAGATTATCTAAAAACTGCAGCATTTGCAAATTCAGCAATGGCAAGATATCTAGGAATAAACATCGACATAATATCATCAGAAGTTGATGTTCTAAAAGAGTATAACTTAAAAGATTTTCAATCTGACGATAATTTGTATAGAATGAAAGTTAAGAATTAGACATTAATTCAGATGGTAAACTGAACTAGAAATTATAATAATAAATACTATTTCACATTACATTCCTAATTTCTTATCAGCTTTTACTTTATCTACAACTTTTTTAAAAGCAGAATATTGACTCTCTGTAAGTGTCCCATATTTTAGATAATTGGCTTTGATATTTCTTAAGAATGCATTTTCTTTATAGAATTCCTCTGGAATATCGAATAATTTTTTAAATTCTGGATTAGTAATTTCACCAGATAATGAGGCTTTCTGACAATCATAGCATAATACATATGATGATCTTGATGTTGCAAGCACATAATTCTTTTTACATTTAGCGCATTTTTGTTTATATTGAATTGCCATAATATTTAAACATCATAGGTTATTTATATATTCTGTGAATTTACATAAGTATAAAAAAATTAAACCTATTAATAGATAATATTGTTATTATTAATAGATAATATTAATAAATGCTCATAAATTCGTTCTTGTAATGAAAGCAGTCATACTTGATTTAGATGGAGTATATTTTATGAATGGCAAAGAGAATTTTATTAGAAACATCAATAAAATTTATGCTGTTCCAGTAAAAGATATTGAAGATGTATATCTGAAATCAGATATGATGAAAAAATATAAACAAGGATTAATCTCAGGATTTGAATTCTGGAATTATGCTATAAAAACATGGAAAATACATGCTACACAAGAAGAAATACTACACATTTTACAGGAAGGATACGACCTTAACGGAAAAAAGAAAGAAATAATGAAACTATTACAAACACATAATATTCAAAAGATTATTTGTACAAATAATTTCCCTGAAAGAATTGATATCTTAAATGAAAGATTTGATTTTCTAAAAGAATTTGACTTTGTAGTTCTATCCTATAAATATCAAAAATTAAAACCGCAATTATTAGACGTGGTTGCAAAAGTAACAGGTTTTAATAATTATGATATTACATATTTTGATGATAGTTTCGAAAATATCGAATATGCAAAAGAGCTTGGCATGAATGCAATATTAATTAAAGAACCAAGTCGAGTATTAAAAAATCTAAAAGAAATATTAAATACTAAGGAGAAAATAAATGCATAAATTTCCTATTTTAACAGGTAAAACAATTCTTGCTCCAATGGCAGGAATTAATGATGTCGCATTTAGATTACTCTGCCACGAAAATAATGCTGGCGCCATATATACTGAAATGGTTTCAGCGCATGCAATTGCAAGAAACAATAAAGCAGCTGAATTCATGTTTGAATCAACACCAAAAGAAAGACCAGTAATATTACAATTATTCGGCCAGAATTCTGACCATTTTGCAAAAGCTGCAAGAATTATTTCAGAAAAATATCATTTTGATGCAATAGATGTAAATTTTGGCTGTCCTGCAACAAAAATAATCAAGGAAGGAGCTGGTTCCGCATTACTTAATAGACCAAATAAAATCGGCGAGATAATATATAAGACAGTTGAAGCTTCAAATGTTCCAGTTACTGCTAAAATTCGTGCAGGAATAAATTTTAAAAATATTGTTGCAGTAAAAATAGCAAAAATTATAGAAGATAATGGTGCAAGTGCTATTGCAGTACACGCAAGAACTGCAATTCAAGGTTATGCTGGTGTTGCAAATTGGCAACATATTAAAGATGTAAAAGATGCAGTAAATATTCCAGTTATTGGTAATGGAGATATTAATAGCCCAGAAAACGCTAAAAAAATGCTTGATGAAACTAACTGCGATTATTTAATGATTGGAAGAGCAGCAAGAGGTAATCCATTATTATTTAGACAATGTGATGATTACTTAAAAACTGGAAGCTATACTAAATATAACACAAATGATCACGTTGAAATATTCTATAAATATCTTGAACATGCAAAAAAATTCAATGTAAATTTTAAATATATTAAAGTTCAAGCAAATTATTTTACGAAGGGCGTGCAAGGTGGAGCACAGATTAGAGCAAAAATTGCAACAACACAAACAATAGAAGAAATAAAAGCATTATTTGCAAAGATAAATTAAAAAAATAACATTTATGAATAAGAATAATTCTTCATTATCATGACAAGATTTATTGCAGGAATTGATGAAGCTGGAAGAGGACCATTAATTGGGCCATTAGTAATATGTGTTGCTGCAATTGCAGAAGAAAAAATACCTGAATTAAAAGTTCTTGGTGTTAAAGATTCTAAATTACTCTCAGAAAAACAACGTGAAGAAATCCTTGTACACTTAGAAAAAATCATTCATTATGAAATTAAAGTAATTGAACCTTGGGAGATTGATGAAGCTCTTGCAAATCCGAATACTAATCTTAATTGGCTTGAAGCAGACTATGGCGCAGCATTACTCAATAAACTTGATGTAAAACTTGATAATAATATTTCTAAATGCGTAATTGATTGTCCATCAACTAACATTCAAGCATATACTAATTACGTAAGAGCAAAAGTCGATAATAATGAAACTGAATTAATAGTTGAACATAAAGCAGATTTTAATCATTTAATTGTTGGAGCTGCATCAATTGTTGCAAAAGTTACTCGTGAGAAAACTCTCGAAAAAATGAAAAAGAAATTAAATATGGATTTTGGTTCAGGTTATCCATCAGATCCTAATACTAAAAAATTCATTGAACAACATTGGAATAATCCTAAAATTTCTCCATTTATTAGAAAATCTTGGGCAACATATAAAACAATTGTTAAAAAACATTCTCAGAAAGGACTTGGAGATTATTAAAATGTCAAGAAAAAAAACATCAAATACTAAAATTGGAAGTAATGAATTTATAGAACAAAAAATCTTACCAATACTAAAAATTATGAGCAATATGATTATACTGTTGTTAATAATTGCATTATTCTTTACAATAATGTATAAATTATACGTACTATTTTTTGTAGACTTATTCAAAGGAGATTTTCAAAGCATAGTTAACGATTTATTATTAACATTAATACTAATAGAATTATTTACCATATTATACTCATATCTAGTAAAACATTATATTAAAGTTGAACGAGTAATTGAATTAGGAATAATATCTTTAGTTCGAGAAATGCTCTTTAAAATAAATGAATTCGATAGTAACAAGATATATGCTGTCGCAGTATTATTAGTATCATTTGGAATAATATTCTTTATAGAAAAATACTGGTCAAAGACTAGAAATAAATAAGAGATAACTTACGAAAGCATACTAAGTTACATTAATTCTATTTGTATTGCAAGTAATCCATATTTCTTTATTTCTTCATCAGTATAAGGCCATTTAGCCTCGAGTAATTGCTCTTTACTCGTGAATTTAGTTCCCCAATATTTAATAGGAGTAAAATTAACAAGTTCTCTAATAGCAGTATAGTAAAATAAATCAACAACTTTAACACTCACCATCTCATTAGAATTATTTAAATTATAAAATAATATTTTATCTCCAACATCTATCTTCTGACGTTTCTCGTCATAAAGTCTTGCTTCAATTTGTTTAGAGCCATTTGAAACATCAATAAAATTATCTAAACTTAAATGCATCTTATAAGTCAAAACTTCTTTAGCAGACATAAAACACACCTAAGTATTATTATTCATCTCCATGAATTACATTATGATGTTGCGTAACTCTTACAAATGTCGTACACTTAGTTAAATCTTTTAATCTTGATGCGCCAACGTAAGTACATGCAGATCTTAAACCACCAAGTAATTCTTGTATAGTATTTGCAACATCTCCCTTAAATCTAACTTCAACAGTTTTACCTTCACTAGCCCTATAATGTGCAACACCACCAGAATGCGTATTCATTGCAGTTGCACTACTCATACCATAATAAATTTTGTATTGTTTACCATTCTTTTCAATTAATGCGCCGCTACTTTGAATATGACCTGCAAATAAATTTCCACTCATAACAAAATCGGCTCCTGCGCCAAATGCTTTAGCAACATCGCCAGGCATAGTACAGCCACCATCAGCGCATACTAATGCCCCCATTCCGTGTGCTGCATCAGCGCAACCAATGATTGCAGATAATTGTGGATAACCAACACCAGTAACTTTTCTTGTCGTACAAACTGAGCCTGGACCAATTCCAACTTTTACAATGTCAGCTCCTGCAAGAACTAATGCTTCAACCATTTCGCCAGTTACAACGTTACCTGCCATAATAGTTTTATCAGGAAAATCTTTTCTTACTTTTTGTACATATTCTAAGAACGATTCACTATAACCATTTGCTACATCGATACAAATATTTTGTAATTTTGTTTGATCAATACTTTTTAAGACTAATTGCAATTTATCATAATCTTCTTTTACAACACCAATAGAATAAAATATTAAAGATAATTCTTCAACTGTGTGTTTATTGAAAAATTCTATTAATTTTTCTACACTATGATGTTTATCAAGAGCTGTAGGCATATTAAATTTAAATAATGCTTCAGCCATTTCAAATGTTCCAGTTGTATCCATATTTGCAGGCATTAATGGAATTCCAGACCAAGTTCTCTTACTATGTTTAAAAGTATAATCTCTAGTTAAATTAACAGTACTTCGACTAACTAATTTCGATCTTTTAGGTCTTATAAGTACATCTTTAAAATCAAGTAAAATTTCAGATTCTATTCTCATTATTTACACCCCAATAGTATATATTAAATATAATTCAAACCCCTAATTAAATCAAATATCAACTTTTGAGGATTTACACTAGTATAAATAGTTTGCGAGTTGAAATTGAAGAAAGATAATTTACCACATATTTACTAGAATTTTCTAACCAATACTAACTCTAAATCACCAAATATACTTGGTCGTATCATTTTTTTATCATCAACATATACGCTTGGTTCTATTAGTTTTTTAGTATCAATTATTCTATTATTAAATATATCATTAAGATAATTAGTATCATTACCACATGTAAGAACGCCTATAGTAGGAATAATATTTGGTCGAATAAAATAAGAAACCAAACTCATATTCGTTTCAATCTCATCATCAAAAAAAGTTGGTTGATTCATTACGAACGAATCATAAAATATTTTTTTAGTCATATCTTCAATTTTACCTGCATCAGATGTTTTTGTATCCCCGAGCATTATTCTAAATCTAAATTCTCCAGAATAAACTTGTAAAGATTCAGATCCATCAAGACCATATACTTTTGTCGAATGCGAGGGAACATACCTATAATCGCAAGCAATTTTATTAAATCCATTAAGTTCAAATTCCTTAATTTTATTCTCAAGCATTCCTCTAAAATCAATTTCATTCATATCCATTTCACTCATTTTAATTCACCTTAATTCATTCGCTAATTAACAATAATTATAACAATAAACCATTATTTATATCTTTGCAACCTCAAAGGGGGTTGCAATCGCAAAGTTTATAAATAACCTCGATGATAAAACAATTAGAACAAGTATTGTCTTTAGCAAAAAACTACTTTTATCATGTGAATAGGATTGCGTGATAGCCTTCAAAAGCACGATTCGCCAAATCGTATCGCAAGCTTTGCTAAAGACGCCATTTATAATCATTAATCAAAATATCATCAACAATTATCAAAAAATAATTAAAAACAACATTATAATCATTTGAGGAATCATCATGGACTTTAAGGAACTTGGACTTACACCAAATGAAACTAAAGTCTATGAAACAATTTTAAGACTTGGAAAAACAACTGCAGGACATATTTCTAAAGAAGCGCAAGTTCCATACGGAAGAATATATACAGTTCTTGCATCACTTGAAGAAAAAGGATTAGTTAAAGTATTACCGGAAGAAACAAAAAAATACGTTGCAACTGATCCAGAAAAATTACACGAAATAATAACTTCCAGAATACAAAATCTTACAGATATGGAAACAAAAATTAAAGAATTAAAAAAAATCTACGATGAACATGACATTGAACCAGTAGTTTTAGCAAAAGGTAAAGGTAATTTCTATAAAATTGTTAAAGAAATGAAAGAAACAAATAATTACGAGTATAATGTTAAATATTCTTTTGAAACTAATCCAACTTGGATGAGAAGCACAAAAGAACAATTATCCGAAGGAGTAGATAAAAGAATTATTGGTAAAATAGATTTAGAATCTCAAAAATCCGTAAAAGAGTGGAAAAAAGTTATAAAATATATTAAACCAATTGAAAATGATGGTGTTGCAATGTCCATAGTTGATGATGAACAAGTAATGATCGGATTAATTAAATCAAACACTACAATGTTAATTAAAGATAAAGCATTTGCAAAAATAATGCGACAATTATTCGAAGGATATTACGATAATACAGAATATGCGAAATAAAATATCATACAAAACAATCAACTTTATATATAAAATATAGATAAATTGGACTATTTTGGTGAGTTTGAATTAGACAGACACAATTATCGTCTAAAATATAATTAGTACTATGATTGATTATACGATTTATCAATACTAATAACACATGAGGAGTCAAGAATATATGTCAAGAGTTACTAGAGTTACTAAACTTGAAATTAAGGGTTTTAAGAGTTTTGCTAATAAAACAGAATTATTATTCGGAGATAATTTTAACTGTGTTTTAGGTCCAAATGGCTCAGGAAAGTCTAATGTAATGGACGCTCTATGTTTTGTTCTAGGTAAAGGCTCAAGTAAAGATATGAGAGCAGAAAAGAGTTCTAACCTAATATATAATGGTGGAAAATTAAAAAATCCTGCAAAGGAAGGAGAAGTCTCAATATTTTTTGATAATACTAATAAAGTATTCCCACAAATTCGTGATGATTCTTTAAGTAAAAGAAAAAAACCTGAAGAAGATAAATATCCTAACGAAATCAAAATTACGAGATTAATTAAAGAAAATGGTCAGTCAGTATATAAGATAAATGATAAATCTAAAACTAGACAAGAAATACTTGACTTACTAAGTTTTGCAAAAATTAATCCAGATGGATATAACATTGTTCTTCAAGGAGAAATAATTAGATTAATTGAAATGACTCCACTTGAAAGAAGACAAATGCTTGAACAAATTGCAGGCCTTTCAATATATGAAGATAAAAAAGAGAAAGCATTAAGAGAACTTCAACGTGTTGAAGAAAAGATGAATGAAGTTGAAATAATACTTGCTGAAAGAAAAACACACTTGCAAGAATTAAAAAGAGATAGAGATCAAGCATTAAAATTCAAAGACTTAAACGATAAAGTAAAAAGCAATAAAGCAACATTACTTAATTCTAAAATTAACGCAAAAACTGTTGAGAAAGATAAGATACAAAAAGAGATTAGTGACGGAAATAGTAAAATTGCAAAATTAACTGAAGAAGTAACTGCTCTACGAGAATCAATCGATAATAAAAAGCATGAAATTGAAAAAATAAATAAAGAAATTGAAGAGAAAGGAGAAAAAGAACAAGTTGCAGTTCACAAAGAAGTTGAAAAATTAAAAATTGAATTAGCATTACACAAACAACGTGTAACAGCAATTGATGCAGAAATAGTTAAAATATCAGAAAGAAAAGACCAATTAGAAAAATCCTATACTGAATTAATTTCTAAAATCGAAAAATTACAATCCGACAAAAAAGACCTTGAAGGAGCAATCAGTAATAAAGACAAAGATTTACAACAAGTAGAATTAAAAATCAAACATTTCCTTGAAAAAAATAATTTAGATAACGTTTCACAAATCGATAAAGAAATCGAAGAGATAGATAAAAACAGCGAATTATTACAAGAAGAAATAGGTAAAATTAGAGAAGAACAGCAAAACGCATTAAGAGAAAAAGATAGAAGCGAGATACAATTAAAAAACATTGATGAAAGTATAGAAAATGTATTAAAACTTGAAAAAGAAAGTAAAGAACAACTTGAAACTTTAAAGAAGAAAAAAGATGAATTTAAAAAAATCACATTAGAATTAAATACTGCACTTTCTGAAAATTCTTCAATTGCGGCTCAAACAGAAAATGCACGTACAAAGGGTTTAAGCAGAAAAGAAGAATTAATGAAATTACAAGCAAAAAGTAATACTATTAAAGAAAGTGTTGCTGCAGGCGTTGCCGTTCAAAGAATTCTTGAAATGAAGAGTACTAAAAAAGAAATTTATGGTCTAGTTTCAACTCTTGGAAATGTAAAATCAGAATATGCATTAGCATTAGAAGTTGCTGCAGGAAGCAGAATACGAAGTATTGTTGTTGAAGAAGATAGAACTGCTGCTGAATGTATAAAATACTTAAAAGATAATAAACTTGGTATTGCAACATTTTTACCAATGAATAAGATACGTTCTGTTTCAATAAAACCTGAATTAAAGAATTTAAAATCTCCAGGTATTCGTGGTCTTGCAATTGATCTTGTAACTTATGATCCTAAATTTGAAAAAGTATTTAGTTTTGTATTTGAAAATACTCTTGTTGTTGAAGATGTTGAAACTGCAAGAAAAATCGGCATTGGAAATTATAGAATGGTCACAATGAATGGTGATGTTCTTGAAACAAGTGGTTCAATGCAGGGCGGATTTAGACAAAAAACTGGTGTTGGTTTTCAAGAAAAAGAAGTTTCTGATGGAATCACAAAGCTTGAAGCAGAAATTGCTGATTTAACTAGAATCACAAGTCATCTTGAACAAAAGAAACTCGATAACGAAGATTTAATTGATAGATTAAGACAATTAAAATCCAATCTTGATGGTGAAATAATTGTTATGGAAAAAACATTACATCTTGATTCGAATGATTTAGATGTTAATAAAAAACAAAAATTAGAATTAAAAAAATCTATTACTGAAATAGATAAAAATCTTGATATAATTATCTCTAAAACTTCAGAAAAAAATAGAGCTCTTGCACAATTAAAAATTAAAAAACAGCAATTAAGAGATAAAATAAACGAATTAAGAAATCCTTCATTACTTGCTGAATTAAATGCTTTTGAACAAAGAAAAGTACAATTACGTGAAGATATAAACAATTATCGTATGGAAATTAAAAATAATGATGCTCAAATTAGCAACGTATTAAATCCTGAAAAAGAAAATATTGCAAAAATCCTAAAACAACAAGATAAAGAAAAACAAGGATTCGAGGATGAAAAAAATAATTTAACTAAAGAGATTAAAACAAAAGAAGCATCACTAAAAGAAAAAGAAGATATCGAAGCTAAATTCTTTGCACAATTTAAAGAATTATTCAATAAACGTAATAAATTATCAGAAGAAGTTAGCAAAAAAGAGAATGAAGCATTCAATAAACAAGACGAATCAAGAAGAATAGAACAAAAAGGTAATTTAGTATCGCTGCAAGGCGCTGAAATACGTGCTCAATTAGCTGGAATGATTGAAGAATACAAACAATACGAGGGCATAGAATTATTCAAAGATAAACCAGAATCTGAAATATTAAAAGAAATTGCACAATTCGAAAAAATAATCTTAGATATTGGCGCAGTAAATATGCGTGCACTTGAAATCTATGAAAAAATTGAGAAAGAATACAAAACTTTTGCTGAAAAGAAAGATAAAATATTACATGAACGTGAAGATGTATTAGTTATGATTAATGAAATTGATAGTAAGAAAAAAGAACTATTCATGAAAACTTACGAAATAATTGATCACAATTTCAAAGTAATATTTGGCGCATTATCAAGTAAGGGCGAGGCATCACTTGAACTTGAAGATAAAAATGATCCTTTCAATGGAGGATTATTAATAAAGGTAAGAATTAGTGGAACAAAATTCCTTGATATTAAATCCTTATCTGGCGGAGAAAAAACACTTACTGCAATTGCATTTATCTTTGCAGTTCAAGAATACAATCCAGCACCATTCTATATATTTGATGAAGTAGATGCAGCTCTTGATAAAAAGAATTCAGAACAATTAGCATTACTTGTTAAAAATTATTCAAAGAAAGCACAATACATTATTATTAGTCACAACGATTCTGTAATCGGTGAAGCAGATAATTTATATGGTGTTTCAATGAATGAACACGGCATTTCTAAAGTTACTAGTGTAAAGATTTAAGATAACTTCTTATTAAATTATATTTAATTTATAATTCTAAAGAGTTAATAACACTTGTTCATAAGTAATAATGTCTTTTCGTAGTATTAAGTTTACATTTAAATGTAATTCCACCAATTGAAGCATTTTTACCTACTTCTTCATAAAATATTCCTACAGATCCAGGAGCATCTATATTATGATAAAATAAACTTACTCTTTTGCTTAATCCTTTTTCAAGTGTTGTTTTGTTTACTGAAGCTGCTTCATTAATTGCATTAACATTGTTTATTCCTTTGTAAGTTTCTTGAAGTAATTGATATTCTTGCACAGTTGCTTCAAGTTTCATAAATCCTTTTTGAACTGAAATACCAATTGCAGGAGTGGTTTTTTTAACTCTTAATCTCGTTAAAGCAACTGAATCCCACCATTCAACATTATTTGCGCCAATAGGTTTATCTATTGACAAATTTTTATAATTAAAATTTAAAATTGATAATTTATAATTTATTGGAACACCAATTCTCCAATTGTTAGAAGATTTAAAATAAGGTTCTATTTCAATTCCAGAATCTAAGGATAAACCACCATCGAAATTCTTTAGAGTCATAGATCCTCCAGAAGGTACATAGCCCTGCTCCCAATTAGTAGAAATTGTTTGTTTTATACTTGAAGTTCCGTAACTAACATCATTACATAAATTAAAATCGATCCCCAATTTAGAACGACCAAGATTAGATTTGTCTTGAGCAAATGCAGTAGATGCACACAAA
>CAVZPN010000066.1:0-40652 GCA_963777125.1 uncultured archaeon
TATTGCGCAGAAATGCTTTCCAAAACTGCAAGCGAAGTATACATCTGCGCAACACATGCAGTATTTAGTGATGATTGCTATACTAGATTAAATAATTCTAAAGCTAAAGAAATAGTTGTTTCTAATACCATCATGGTTAATCGTACTGCCGAAGATAAAATTAAAGTAATAAACATGGCTAAATTATTATCTGATGTTATATATAACATACACAACGATAAATCAGTAAGTACGCTATTTATTTAAACATTTAAAAATACTTAGAAAATTCGAGGAATAAAATGGAACAAGACAAATATCAACAAATGCAAATCTTAGACTATCAAATAAAACAATTACAAAAAGTAATAGAAAGTATTGACTCTCAACTTAGTGAAATAAATAATACTGCCAAAGCTTTAGTTGAATTCGAAAAACTTGAAACTAATGACGAAATATTATTTCCAATAGCAAGCGGCATATTTGCAAAAGGAAAATTAACAGATAATAAAATATTAAAAATCAATATAGGAAGTGATGTTGTTGTTGAAAAAACAATTAACGACACCATTAAAATGATGCAAACACAACTTGAAGATATTGAAAATTATAAAAAAGAAGTAGTTGCACAACTACAAAAGTTGATAGATAACGTTGACGAATTACAAGGGTAACTAACATGTTTGGATTTCTAAAAGATAAATTAAAAGGAGCACTTGGAAAACTAACTAAGGAAGTAGAGAAAGAAGCAGTAGTTGAAACAAAAGAAACAATAGTTGAAACAAAACCTGAAAAGAAAGAAGAAAAAACAATTAAGGAGATAAAAGCAACATCAAAAGAAGTAATTAAAGAAGAAAAACCGATCAAAGAAACAAAAATAAAATCCATTGAAACAACAAAAGAAGAAAAAGTTAAAAAAACTGAAGAGATTAAAGAAGAAATTCCTAAGATAGAAGAAAAAAAGAAAGGATTTTTTCAAAAATTATTCGGAAAAAAAGACGAAGAAGAAATAATTGAAGAAAAAGAAGAATTAAGAAAAGTTGCTGAAAGTACCATAATTGAACCTGAAACAACTAAAAAGAAAATTGAAGAAACAAAAGAAAAACCTACGCATTCACCAATTCCCGTTCAAAAAAAAGACATTAAAACAACTAAAGAACAATCAGTAATAAAAAAAGAACCACAACCAATAATTCATCCTACTACTAAAATATCAAAAGTACCTGATAAAACAATAGAAACAAAAAAGGTTGAGCAAGTAACTAAAACAACTTCACACAGCATTCCAACCCCCGTACAACCAATAATTAAACCACAAATTTCTAAAGTAGAACATGAGCATAAACCAATTCTAAAATCACAAGAAACTAAACCTCAGACATTAGACACAAAAGAAAAAAAGGAAATTTCAAATCTAGAATTAGAAAAGACACAAATAAAAGAAACAATCATTCCTACTCCGCAAGTTACGCAACACACTGAAACTAAAGTAATAGACAAAGTTATTGAAAAAGTCACAAAAGTTGAACCTAAAATAATAGAAAAACCAAGACATCAAATAATAGAAGAAGAAAGAATTAAAAAAACAATTCCACAAGAAGAAAAAGTCCCTGAACATAAAGGATTTTTTACAAAAATTACCGAAACATTCACTAAAATAAAAATCAGCGAAGAAAAGTTCGAAGAATTATTTTGGGAATTAGAAGTAGTATTACTTGAAAACAATGTTGCTGTTGAAGTAATTGATAAAATCAAAAGAGACTTAAAAAAAGAATTAATGACTGGAAAAGTTTCAAGAAGTAGTGTTGAACAATTAGTTCTGTCAACATTAAAACAATCAATAATTGAATTATTTGATGTTGAAAAAATAGATTTAATAGCAAATATCAAAAAGAGACGCAAAGAAGCAAAACCATATATTATATCTATTATCGGAGTAAATGGTTCTGGAAAAACAACAAGCATAGCAAAACTTGCTCATAAATTTCAAAAAGAAGGACTAAGCGTAGTACTTGCAGCCTCAGATACATTTAGAGCTGCAGCAATACAACAATTAGAAGAACATGCAAATAAACTTAACATCAAAATCATTAAACATGACTATAATAGCGATCCTGCGGCAGTAGCATTTGACGCAATAAAATATGCAGAAGCTAAAAACATTGATGTAGTATTAATTGATACTGCAGGAAGATTACACAGTAACACCAATCTTATGCGTGAACTAGAAAAAGTTATTCGAGTATGTAAACCTGACATCAAAATATTTGTTGGCGAGAGCATTACGGGCAATGATTGTGTTGAACAAGCAAAAGAATTTGATAAAGCAGTTGGAATTGATGCAATAATTCTTGCTAAAGCTGACGTTGATGATAAAGGTGGCGCTGCAATATCTGTTAGTTACATACTAAAAAGACCAATATTATATTTAGGAACTGGCCAAACATATGACGATTTAAAAGAATTTAATTCTGATATAATTATTAAAAGTTTAGAATTATAAAAACATCATCTAATAATATTTTTAATTTCTTAATAATTATTAATCAAGATTAACTTTTTAAATAAAAGAAAATTCTAACTACTTATGAGTGATATTTTTGTTGGACAAAAAATTATGCAACCTAAAAAAGAGATAATGTCATATCTTGCTTCTAAAGGAATAAAAGTACCACAAATATATAATTCAATTGAAGAAGCAATTAAAGATAAGGACAATAAAGAGATAATTCTTAGAAGTGAACATCCTCAAGATTATGAAGGCATTTCTGACTTATTTCCATCTAGCATGCTTACTAAAGAATTATTAAATACAAATAAAGATATAACTAAAAGTATTTTAGAAAAAGCAGAAAAAGGCTACGATAATTCTCCGGCACACTTAAGATTTATTTATTGCACATTGCTAGAACTAGATTATCATAAATTTATTAGCGAATTTTCACATAGTCCATGGGAAACTATCTACGGAGTAAATAGAACCATGTTTGCAGATTCAGCAATAACAAATAAATACCACGTAATAACGCATTCTCCATTCTCATATTCGATAGTAGAAAAGGACGCTATAATCGAGATGACCGATAGAGATTGCAATAAAATAACACCAAAAGATGCAGAAGGATTAATCGAATTATATGAACAAACAAGAGCACTACTAGACAACAACCATTGTTATATCATGGAAACAGAAACAGTAAAAAATCATAGACCAGAAACATTTGATCATTTTGCACTCCAAGTTCACAGAGGAAGACAATTTAGTAAAGCAGATTTTAAGGCTGAAATGAAATATAAAAAGGTCATAAGACTGCATGAAATTATCGGCTCAACAAATCCTGAGGGTGAAGAATTATTACTTACAGTTAAATATCCTATTGATTTTGCATATAGCCCGAAATTGATTGTTGAAGATGCATCAATGGAAACAAGTAAACACCAGGTACATGAAGTATTTTCCGAAATAATGTTTAGAAAAAGACATTTACAAATAATGCCTTATTCATATAGAGACGGTCTAAGACATGATTTAACTAGCCATTGTTCTATAAATTCATTATTTAAACCACAATGCTCAGCATTAATATGCGGTTCAGAAATATACAAATACATAGATAAAAAAGAATTTAAATCTCAAGAATTAGTACAGAAACGTATTCATTATGTATCTGATGGAAGAAGAGCCTATTTAAGTTTCATAGAATAAAGAATAAGTATAATTTTTATTAAAAAGAATTTAATCTACCTTTCTTTTATTTGTAATGGTTCCTGTTTGCCAATCTTTTAATATCATCTTTGATGCACGTAAAAAATCTGGCTTTGAGCCTTTCTTTACAAAATTACGTTTTATTGCAATATCTTCAAGTGTTTGCTCTTTATCAGAAAGTATACTAACACCATAATATTTCTCAATTATCCCTGGAAATCGTTCCATTAAACTTACTGCAATAATATCAGGATTTTTTTCTTTATTATGATCAATTGTTCCGATAATATTATGTTTGAGTAAATCATCTTCTTTGTAGGGAATAACTCCTGGAGTATCTAGTAAAATTATCTTACTCGTTCTTATTTTTTGAATGTGTTTAGTAAATCCACTAATACTACTGGTTTTAGCTGAACCTCGACCTTTTAACGCATTTATTATAGATGATTTTCCGACATTTGGATAACCAAGAACTCCCACACGAACTTTAGCAGTTAAATTTAATCTACTTGCAGCAATTAATATCTTTTCTCTTAATTTTGTTGTGCCTAGATGTTTTTTTGCTGAAACAAATACCGAATTAGGAATTTTTCTTTTATATTGTTCAACAATATTTTTATCTACTAGATTGCATTTATTTAATACATAAATTAATGGTTTTCCACAAGCGAGTACTTTTTTTTCAATCTCGTAATTTCTAGTTTCCTGAGCCATTCTTGAATCAAGAACTAATAATAATACATCAGTATCTGCTATAACATTATTAACCATATTCCAAAAAGTTCTCATAAAATGATAGAAAGACTAGCCATATAAAAAGGTGGTGAAATTATAAACAAATTATTCAGCAAATTATTAGATAAATTATTTTTTACAAGTACAACCTTGCATAGTTCTACATGTGCCACGACATCTACATTTGGATTCTGAAATCAAAGATTTATATGTATCACTGCTAGAACTATATCCACTTGATACGCTGTAATTTGGCCCAATGTTTGCACTATATCCTACTGGAGTCAATTGTTTATATCCTAAATTTATCGAATTAGCTTTTTTATACATGATACTACTAATCAATGAACCTTTTTAAATCTTATGAATTATTAACAACAATAGAAAATAAGAATAGTTAAGATCATGCACCATAAATACACACAAGTCAACCCTGCACAACACTTATAAAGTATATTTCACTTCAAAGAATTATCAAATAAATATTATTAAGTATATTCTAAAGACATAACGCGAGAAAACAAATATGATATCGTTTATGGATAAACCCTATTCGGATGAAGAAACGTTTAATACTCTCTGTCCATTAGTTAGAAATTGGTTTAAAGAAAAATTTAAAGAATTCTCACCACCGCAAAAATTTTCTATAATGAACATTCATAATAGAGAAAATACATTAATAAGCTCTCCAACGGGTTCTGGAAAGACTCTTTCAGCATTTACGGCAATACTTAATGAATTAATACAATTATCTGGCAGAGGATTGATTGAAAATAAAGTTTATTGTATATATATTAGTCCATTAAAAGCACTTGCAAACGATATTGAAAAAAATTTGAATAGACCATTAAAAGAATTAAAAGAACTTGCAGAAAAAACCATTAAAGATTCTTCAGAAAATATTAATATAAAAGTTGCAATAAGAACGGGCGATAGTACAACAGCTGAAAAAGCAAGCATGTTAAAAAAATCTCCACACATATTAATTACAACTCCAGAAAGCCTAGGAATTATGCTTACTAGCCCAAAATTTCGAGAAACATTAAAAGGTGTTGAATGGGTAATAATTGATGAAATACATGCTATTGCCTCAAGCAAGAGAGGAACACAATTATCTCTAGGTATAGAAAGACTTGCAGCATTAGTTAAAAAAAATAATCCATATCATAAATTTACTCGTATCGGTCTTTCGGCAACAGTTTCTCCTCTTGAAAAAGTTGCACAATTTCTTGTCGGCATGGAAAAACCAGATCTTGAAGAATTTAGAGATTGTAAAATAATCGATGTACAAAATATAAAAAAAATGGATTTAAAAGTGTTAAGTCCAGTCTCCAACTTAATAGAATCAGATTTTAAAAATACTCACGATAAAATGTATGAATTAATAGATAATTTAATACAAGATCACAAAACTACATTAATTTTTACAAATACTCGAAGCGCAACAGAAAGAGTGGTTCATCATTTAAAAGATAAATTTCCTAGAAATTATGTAAAATTAACAGAAGAAAAAGACATCATTAATAAAATGGATAAAAATATTGTTGATAAAAAATCAATTAAAGAAAATGATGAGGACATTAATGATAAATCATATATTGGCGCTCACCATAGTTCACTAAGTAAAGAACATAGATTAAACATCGAGAATAGATTAAAAGAAGGTAAATTAAAATGTGTTGTAAGTTCAACATCACTCGAATTAGGAATTGATATTGGATATATTGATTTAGTAATACTTCTTGGAAGTCCAAAAAGTGTTGCAAGAGCTCTGCAAAGAATTGGGCGATCAGGTCATAAACTTCACGATATTAGTAAAGGCAGAATAATAGTTCTTGATAGAGATGATTTAGTTGAATGTTCAGTATTACTAAAAGCTGCAATTGAACATAAAATTGACAAAGTAGATATTCCTGAAAATGCTCTTGATGTACTTGCGCAAGAAATATATGGTATGGCAATTGAAGAATCAAGAAGTCTTGAAGAAGTTTATAACATTGTTAAAAGCAGTTATTCTTATAGAAACATAGATAGAAAAGATTTTATTGAAATAATTAGATACTTAACAGGAGAATATGTTTCACTCGAAGATAGAAATGTGTATGCAAAAATTTGGTACGATCAAAGTACTGGAATGATTGGAAAGAAAGGAAAACTTGCAAGAGTGCTATATATGACAAATATTGGAACAATTCCTGACGAATCATTCATAAAAGTCAAACTTCAAGGAAGCCTCGATAATGAAAATTCTTATATTGGACAAATTGATGAAAATTTTCTTGAAAGGTTGAAACGTTCTGATGTTTTTGTTTTAGGTGGAAACACATATGAGTTTTTATATGCTCAAGGAATGACTGCATTTGTTCGAACATCAGTAAATAGACCGCCAACTGTACCTAGCTGGGCCTCAGAAACATTACCATTATCGTATGATTTAGCTCTTGAAATACAAAAATTTAGACGATTAATGAATGATTATTTTGAAAAGAAATCTACAAAAAAAGAAATTATGGAATTTATTAACAAGTATTTGTATGTAGATGAATATGGTGCAAATGCAATATACGAATATTTTTCTGACCAATATAATTATTCAGCAATACCACACGATAAATGCATTACAATAGAATATTTTACTGAAGAACATAAAAAATACATCATATTTCACACATTATATGGGCGTAGAGTAAATGATGTAATATCTAGAATTCTTGGGATGGTCATAAGCAGAATTCAACATAAAGATGTTGAGATAAACATTAATGATAATGGATTTTATATCTTAACTGAAGATAACATTCAAGCTGCAAGAGCATTTAGTTTAATTAAATCTAAAGATTTAAGAAAAATTGCTCAGATGTCTCTTGATAAAACAGAAATTCTTGCAAGAAGATTTAGACATTGTGCGACCAGATCTTTAATGATTCTTCGAACATATATGGGTAAACGTAAAAGCGTTGGAAAACAACAAGTATCATCAAGATTACTAATAAATTCGGCTCGAAGAATATCTGAAGATTTTCCAATATTAAAAGAAGCACGCAGAGAAATACTCGAAGATTTAATGGATATAAAAAGTGCCCAGAAAGTTATTGAAAGTATCGAGCATGAAAGAATCACAATAAAAGAAATACATACAGATATTCCAAGTCCCTTTGCATTTAATATTATTACAATGGGATATACAGATATTATGAAAGTTGAAGATAAAATGACTTTTCTTCGAAGAATGCACGATATGGTTAAAGCCAAAATATCATTAAAAGAAGGTAAGGCAAGTAAAATTATTAATAGAGAAGAAAAAAATGGACAAGATAAATTCAATTATGATAATTTTTGGCAAAGTGAAGAATTACGAATAGAACTTGAAAAAGAACAAGAACTTGAAAGATTAAAAGTTATGACTTGGAGTTTACGCAGAGTACCATTTTTAATTCGTGAGCATATCGTTGAAATTATTGATGGTAAAAAAAATATTAGATCGGATTTTGTTGAAGCGATAATTGCATCTAAATCAGATATAGATGAGAATTGGCCAAAACAATTAAGAGAATTTCTATATAATAAATTAATTGAATTAAAAGAATTACCTGAAGATTTTAAAGATAAAGAAAAGAAGCTCGAAAATACTGAAGAAAAATTAGAACATAAAAAAAATGAAATTAATCAGTCTTAGGTTTTGGAACTAATGCAATTCCTGTGGCAATATATTTAAAATAATGTGTCAAATCTGCACTTGTACTCACATGTGTTATTCGCGGTATATAACTAACTACCATCATTGCATTGGAAGGTACCTCTTGTGCAAATCTATCAATTACTGAATCACGACCGGAATTAGATATCATTCCTGTTGCGTGTACTCCCACTAATAAATAATCCTTCATCTCAATATTTGTGATGTTTCTATACTCACTTGGATCTATAGTTAATATTTTTTCTAAAGGAAATGCTTTTTTTTCAGCCATTTTTATTTACCTCTAAGTAAGTTTTAATAATTATAGACAATATTTATTATTGTCGATAAAATAAATAAGTTAGAAGTATTTATAAAGTTTATTATATTTATTACTATAAAGTAACAACCCTTTATTTTTTGATTATCTTACCATTTCTCAATTGCTGTTCTTGCAGTGTCGTGCCATTTATCAATCGCTACGTGTATACGTTTTTTTAATAATACTTTATCCTTAACTTTATACACGAAAATATATCCGCCATTATCAAGATTTTCTTGATATCTTTCAACTAATTCATTTGCAACAAAATTTTTAAATATTTTTTGAAGCGTTGTTCTATCTAAATCTAATTTTTTAGCAAGTTCCTTTAGAGTTACATGATTGCTGGTAAGCAATAATTCAAAAACACGATATTCGGATTTTTTAAGACCTAAACTACAGGCAATAATATCTTTAACATCTATTTGTCTACATGCAAATTCCATTTTTATCCTCATTAAAATAACTTAACTAAAAATAAATTTAAATAATTAATAATTCTAAATAATTAAAACTAAAAATATTAATTAAAAAAAATATAAAAAACTTATAATGAAGCTATTGCGCTTTGTATCTTTGCTTTCATTACTGGTTTTGGAGCAAATCCTACAATTCTGTTTACTTCCTTACCATTTTGGAAAATTATCATGCAAGGGATTCCTTGAACATTATTAGATTCTGCTAATTCAGGATACTCTTCAGTATTAAGCTTTGCAAAAGTTAATTTACCTGCAAAATCGGCATCTTTTGATAATTCTTCAAGTACTGGTCCAAGCATTTTACATGGTCCACACCAATCAGCATAAAAATCTACCAATACAGGCATTTTACTTGTTAAAACATCACTCTTAAACGTTTTATCTGTTACTAACATCATATTAATCTCCTCCGATTATAATTATTAACTGTTCTGCGCTTTTAGGCACTAGTGATGTGAAAATCACACTTGTTTATATATCTTATGAAGTAGTGAGTTATTAAAAAAGAAAAAGGCACACATCAAGAAAAATAAGACAATAAATTATTAAAATTAAACACCAAAAGAGCAAAATTAGATGCCAAAAAGGTCAAATATTCAAAAAAACAATAGAATTATACAAAGATATCCTCATCAAAATCATCATCTTTATGATTAGTATCCTCTTTTTTTCGATGAAATATTCTAATATCACGTCTTGCAGGAATCGGTTCATCATCTACTAAATCATCATCATTAAGTGCAATATCCATATCATCATCTTCAGGCATAATATCTTAGTAGAATCAGGGTTTAAAAATATTATTATTTTACAAACCAATTACCGGAATTAAGCTCAAAAATAAGAATAAGTTCATGTCGAAATATTTATAAATGCTATTTTGTTTCTACACATAGAGGGATTAACTATGGGTAGAATTAAAACTATGCTGATTAAAAGAACAACTGAAGAACTAATGACTAAACACGGTGATGAGTTCACAACTAATTTTGACGAAAATAAGAAAATACTTGGAACTAAAGCTAAAGTAAACTCTAAAAAAATGAGAAACATCATCGCTGGTTATGCTACTAGATTAAAAAAGAACAACAGGTGAAATCATGGAAGAGGAGAGAGATAACACGGTTTTTGTTGGAACAAAACCATTCATGAACTATGTTACAAGTCTAGTGATGCAATTTACCACAAAGGATGCTAACGAAGTATTCTTAAAAGCCCGTGGAAAGTTTATTAGTAAAGCAGTAGATATAGTCGAAGTTACGACTAAAAGATTTTTGAAAGATAAAGTTAGAGTTAAATTAATAACAACTAACTCAGAAGACTTCAAAAATAAAGAAGGACGAGATGTTAGAGTTTCAACAATTGAAATAACTCTCGAGAAGTGCGCTTAAATTTTTTTATTATAATTTCTATAATCATATTAATATTAAGACGATTATAATCTAATAAATCAGTAATTTTTTAAACAATACATGTATCTCTACAAATAAATCTAACTTAATGGGCGCCTAGTATAGCTTGGATAGTACGCGTGGCTTCGGACCATGAAAGGGGGGTTCAAATCCTCCGGTGCTCATTATAATAATTAATACTAAAAGTTCTAAAAATAAAAAAATTATCAAGCTTCTTTACTACTTTTCCATAGCAATATTTATAAATTACTCTTTGTTCTCCTAATTATGGTACTCTATGGCGGATTAATTGATTGGGATGGAACAATAGTTAAAACTCCTGAAAGACAATTCAAATGGTTTCGCGAATGGGCAAGACAAAATAATGTAGAATTCAATTACGAAACTTTAGAAGATTTCTTACCCAAATATAACAAAGCTAGCGAAATAGGTAGTCAAGAACTTTATGATGCATTTAATTTACCTTGTGAAATGAGCAATGAAGATCATCCTGTATGGCCTGCATACAATCATTACAAAGCAACACATCCTGTAGAAATGTATGATGGAATAAAAGAAGCATTAATTGAAGTTTGGAAACTTGGAAGATTAGACGCTAATCCTCAAAGAAATCAAACAATGCGACTTGCAATTAACACAACTAACAATTGGAAATCAATATATCCTGACTTAAAACGATTTGGAATAGATCACATATTTGATTCATACTGTTGTTTTGAAACATTAAAAGCATATGATGGCAATGGAAATACTGCAGCATTACTAAAACCTTCAAAAGTATCTGTGGCATTAATGCTCAATATTTTAGGATCAGAAGGTCATACGACATTTCATTTAGGAGATACAATAGGAGATTTAAAAGCATCATATGATGTTAGAAGATTTGGCAGCATAAAATCCGAATCACTAATTACAATTGGTGCAGCACGGGGATTTTATGGAAGAGAAGCTCTCAGAAAAGGATACACTCCACAAGATTCAAATGTAGGCTCAATACATTTTACACACATAATTGATCATCCAAGACAATTAATAGACGTAATAAAACAATATCACTAAAATCATAAATAGTATTAATTATTCTATAAAATCAGTAAAATCAATTTCTAGTTAATTCTATAAACAATTAGTATGATCAATCTATATACAACAAACTATTTAAAGCTTATTCGAATTTAGTTTACTCCGATTAACAGATTAAGAGAATAATAATTTAAAAGTTCAGCATTAAAGATGAAGTGACTATATGCGTAACACTCAAGACATGATTACAATTAAGAGTTCTCCGAGATATCATGCTGCAAAAATAATATTTGATGATATAATCAATAAACGTTCTCCAAATTTTGATGCATTAGTACAATTATATGGAGAAAAAATTGCAAAAACGATGGAAAAATCTATTTTAAGATTTTATAATGATCCACAATTTACTTGTGGAACAGTTAGACTTCATGATTCAAGAGCACCAAAAATCCTTTCTGACATGCGTAAATTTATTGATGATGATGAAGATTTTCGTGCAATAGATGAATATTTTGTCTCGCAAGTTTCAAGACGCGATGATCTAGATATATTAATAAAAGAAATTGAATCAGAACTAGGAGATAATTTTCGAAACAAATTTGGCTCTTACGCACCTAATGCAATAAAAGCCGCAGCTCTTGCAATGAAATACAATCTTGCACGTAAAAGTGATGTATCTGCTGTTTCGCATTGGACGGGCGCCGCTGGAATTATGTATTTTTTACAAAAAAACGGCCACATCAAAGAGTACTCAGATGAATATTTTAGAGTAATAGTTGCATTCTTACACGACTTTAATGAAGATTTACCAAGAAAAGTTATTCATTCCGATGGAAAAACTTACGGACTATATAGAACTGAAGAATTTAGTTTAGATCATCTTCCAAACAATAAATTAATAGTTCGCGATATCGACATATTAACCAATCTATATAGTGAAATGGCAAAACATGCTTTTGAATCATTTATGAAAATGGGTCAAGCATTTACCTACGATGCATTCAAATTATATCTTAAAGAATTAATAAGCAGAAATAAAGAATACAATAATTCCATGATTGAAGTTCACAAAGCATTATTCGAATTAATATCACATAATGATTACGGCGAACTTAGTGGAAAAGAATTACTAAGCGCAATTTCTTGGGATTCATATAAATTTTATATTAACAAAATTATTAGTGAAAGTGAGAAATTTAAAGATGACACGCCAATAATTGCCAAATTTTGTGATCAAAATTATAATTTTATTGGAAAAGAAATACTCGCTGGCCCCGATTTAATGAGAAATTTACTTAAAGTTTGGCTATGGGCAACCGAAGTTAATAAAGACCCAAAAATTTCAATTCATATGAGAAATTTTGTTCGAGAATTACTTGAAGATGATTTATGCTATGCAGAATATTATATTGTTCGAGATTTAATGAGACGTGAATCAATACTTGCATATTATGCTGGCGCATATGAAAAAATAAAAAAATTAATGCCAATATTATATACTGATAAAAATATTAGAGAACAAATCTAGAAGTTATTTATCAGCCATAAAAAAATACCATAATAAATTAGTCATAAAATTCTATTTTACCATCTGTATAAATGCCTTTCTTTAATTTAACTGGTCTCCAATCATCAAGTATTAACTCTGCATCAAGCCATTCTGCAAGTTCAATTGGATTTCCAACTGTTGCTGAAAGACCAATTATTTGAACATTTTTCAACAATCTTCTTAAAATTGTGATAATTATTTCAAGCGTTGGACCTCTACCTGAATCATTAAGTAAATGTATTTCATCAATTACAACAACTTTAATTTTACTAAGCCAGGGAGTTTTATGTCTAATTAATGAATCAAATTTTTCGCTCGTAGTTATAATTAAATCATATTTATCTAAATAAGAATCATTACTATCAATATCACCTGAAGTTATTGCGGTTTTAAAATCATGCATTTTTTTAAAATGCTCAAATTTCTCGCTAGCAAGAGCTTTCAAGGGAACAATATACACACATTTACCTTTATCATGAAATATTGCGTTCATTATAGCGAGTTCCGCAACAAGCGTCTTACCTGATGCTGTTGGCGTACATATCAATAAATTTTTGTCTTCAAATATTCCTGATTCTATTGCCTTATACTGTGCTGGCCTAAATGATTCTATTCTAGGAACTAATTTAGAATAAATATTTTCAGGAATTTTGTTTTTGTATTGTTCTAGTTTCATAGGTAGTTTTTAGTTATCATTATAACAAATAATTGTACATCTATACAATACAGAGTAAGAGTAATATTAAATTACATTTCATCTATTTCTTGAATTTGTAATAAGTTTAATCCAATTTTGAGAATTATTTGAACATTGTATATTAGATATAACCTTGCCTTTATCAATTCTTTATCATCTAAAGACAGTATTTGATTAGAATGATAAAATTCATTAAATTGTTGAGCAAGTTCAAGTAAATAATGTGCAATCATTGAAGGTTTGAAACTCTTTGCTGCCTCAAGAACAAGCAAGGGAAATTTATCCATTGTTTTAACCAATTCAAATTCATTCTTTTGAGATAATAATTCTATATCAACATGATTAAAGTATTCTTTTGCATCATTAATATTTTTTATATCAATATTTTCTTTATCTTTAAATTTTCTAAATATAGAATTTATACGAGCGTGACTATATTCTATATAAGGGCCAGTTTCACCATCAAAACTTAATGATTCACGAGGATTATATACAAAATTTCTTAATGGATCAAATTTTAAAAAGAAAAATCTTATTGCTGACATGCTAATAATTTTTGCACGTTCATTAATTTCAATTTCAGATAAATTTTCATAACGTTTTTTTAATTCATCAATACAAATATTTTTTACTTCTTCAAGTAAATTATCAGTATCAACTATTTTTCCTTCTCTTGATTTAAGTTTTCCTTCTGGCAATTCAATCATTCCGTAACTAAAATGATAACATTTATTCCCGAATTTCCAACCTAATTTTTTAAATATTTCAAACAACACTTTAAAATGATATTCTTGTTCATTACCCACAATATAGACCATTTCATCAAAATTATATTCTTCATATCTTTTTTTTGCCATGTATATATCTTGAGTAATATATATTGCTGTACCATTTGCTCTAAGTAATATCTTTTTCCCTAAACTAAGATCTTCAAGATTAACAATTACTGCGCCTGTTTCATCTTTTTCAAAAATACCATCATCTAATCCTTTTAGAATTATATCTTTTCCATGTAAATATAATTCGCTCTCGAAATAATCTTTATCGATATGAAAATCAAGCGATTTGAAAGTTTCACGAAAACCGGAAATTGCCCAAGAATTCATCTTTGCCCATAATGCTCGAACTTTAGAATCATTATCTTCCCACTTAACTAGCATTTCTTGAACTTCTTTTTCGATATTAGGATTATCTTTTTCTAATTGACCATATTTAACATAATAATCTCCAACAAAATGATCAGATTTTTTATGTGCAATTTCAGGAGTTTCATTCAAGCCAAATTTCTCATAGGCAAGCATTGATTTACATATGTGAACTCCTCTATCATTAACAACATTAACAATTTTAGGTTCTTTTCCAATGAACTTTAAAATATTGTAAATACTTTGTCCAAGAAGCATATTTCTTAAATGACCAATATGTAAAGGCTTATTGGTATTTGGACTTGGAGACTCGATTAGTACAACACTTCCGCTAGTTGGTTTTGAACCATAACAATATTTTTCAGTATAAATCTTATGTAATACGTTTTTAGAATATATTTTCTTATTAACAAAAAAATTAAGATACGAGCCAACATTAGTAACTAACTCGAAATTTTTATGATCTTCTTTAAGATTGATTTGAGTTAGTTTTTCTTTTAATTCAAGAGCAATATTTTGTGGACTCTTCTTTAATTCTTTTGCAAAAACAAAACAAGGCAAGGAATAATCTCCTAGTTCAGAATTTGGTGAAACTTCGATTATTTCTAAAATTTTAGCTTTATCAAATCCCAATTCTTTATGCATTAAGTCCGTTATTATTTGCTTGAAATCCATTTTATTTTAAGTATTAATTCTTATTATATAAATTTTATTACTATATCAATGAAACATCATAAAAGCGTAACAAAAATATTCTAAAAATATAACAAGAGTATTCTGGTATTGTTATTCATTATTTAATGTATTATTATACTTTCCGCATTTATCTCCGAATAATGCAATTCGTTTATCATTTTGCCAAAATTCAACAACTTCACAGTGATTAGCACAATCTTTACACGTAAAACTTGTGGTTTTAAACGTAAAATCTTTAATTTCCAATCCTTTAAATTTTGTTTTATTATTTGTTTTTTCAATAAAATCCTTTGCAATTATTGCTGAACCAATCGCGCCCATTACATTATAATATTTTGGCACAATTACTTCTTTTTTTAGATGTTTGTTAAAAGCACGAATTATTCCAATATTTGCAGCAACACCACCTTGAAATATTATCGGTTCACGAATATTTTTACCTTTTGCAACAGTACTAAAATAATTTCTTACAAGCGCTTCACAAAGACCATTAATAATATCATTAATAGTATAACCTAATTGTTGCTTATGAATCATGTCGGATTCTGCAAAAACAGTACATCTACCAGCAATTCTTACTTCATTAGTTGATTCTAGCGCACGTCTTCCAAAATCTTCAATTGGAATACCAAGTCTAGTTGATTGTTGATCTAAAAAACTTCCAGTACCTGCAGCGCAAACATTATTCATTGCAAAATCGGTTACTATTCCATTATCTAGCAATATTATTTTAGAATCTTGACCACCAATTTCAATTATTGTGCTGATTTTCGGGTAGAATTGTGTTGCGGCAATTGCGTGAGCTGTAATTTCATTTTTTACAATATCAGCATTAACCATTGCTGAAATTAAATATCTTGCACTTCCAGTTACTCCAACTCCTAAAATATGTTTTGGATTAATATTATCTTTAATAAAATGTTTTTCTATTTCTTTTAAGCCTTCTTGCACAGATTTTAATGGATTGCCATGTGTTCGTATATAAGTAGTATATAGTACATTATAATTTTCATCCATTGCAATAACATTTGTACTAACTGAACCTACATCAATTCCTAAATATATATTCATTTTTTCACATCTCGTTTTAAATTATTTTCGTGTTTTAAATTATCTTTAGTATGCACATCATCAGCAATATTATTTGTAACCTTACTTACAGTATCATGTGCATTAATTTCAATATTAGTTAAAACATCATTTGAAAGCTCATCATCAGATATTACATCAGTTTCTAAATCACTTGATTTTGTTGTAAAATTACTTTTATTTTTTCTAATATTTATAAGAATCAACAAAAGCTTCAATTCTTGTAGTAAATCCCGCATCGCCAGTTTGTTCATCAATTGGTAAATAAAGTATTGGAACATTATAATCGCTACTAATTTTCGGAAGAATATTTCTAACTGTAATTTCAGGCATACAACTAAAAGGATATATATGTATTATACCATCATATTTTCTTTCAGCATAACTTATAGCACTTTTTATTGTTTCTTGCGCAAATCCGCCAACGTTATGTCTTAAATATTTTCTAACTTGATTATCAAGCATTATTTCTTTCGGATTAATATTAGAAATAGTTCCAGCTAATGCATTTAGTGTTATTCCTTTCTCACAATATACGCCTAAATCACATAATCTTTCAAATATATTGTTATTAATAACAGGTTCATTTAATGCATATATATCTCCAATTACGGCAATTTTTAAAATATTTTTATCAATCGCAGGATACTTTTTAAAATCAGAATATATTTTATCATTTAAC
Source organism: uncultured archaeon (assembly GCA_963777125.1). Classification (GTDB taxonomy): domain Archaea; phylum Nanobdellota; class Nanobdellia; order Woesearchaeales; family UBA9642; genus UBA9642. The sequence goes on from CAVZPN010000066.1 coordinate 17,194, forward strand.
ATATATAGAGTTATTACTGAATCCGTTTTATCAATGGTTTTAATCCACTTATTTCTAAATATTTCAGCTTTTTTCTTTTTAGAAGAAATATATATCTGCCTATAATATGTTTCAACATCTTCAAGTAACGCTAATTTTTGTGTTGTTACAAGTAGTGCTTCCGTTACTTCTTTTAAAGTTAAATCATTATTATACTTTTTGAATGTTTTTAAAACATCTTGAGGATTTAATTTATCTACAAAAACTATTTCCACCTTTTTTTTAGTTTTTTCTAAGATATATTTTTGTGCCATACCAAAATCCGCCAATTGACATGCCGCAAGACCTCTTGGTTGTGGAACTATAAACGCTGTTACACCCTTATCTAAAGATTGCATTAATAATCCGAGTAATACTTTGAATGGGAAACAAGAAAATTCAGGAGAATATAATACGCCAGTATTTATTGTATCCTTATTTGGTTGAGCAAGTACAATCATATTTATTCCAATCTTTCTTCCAAAAGCACTTGTAGCTATTGCTGAAGTTCCAACTTGATATATTGCAAATTTCATGTACTAATCTCCAATTTTTTTAATTTATTTTATTAAATATATAGTATTTTAAAAACATTAATCCTCGGATAATTCCGTTAGTATTGTATTCACATCTAATACTCTAACAGTTTTAGAATATTTTTTTGACTTATTAAAATTGTCTTTGCGTCTTTCAATCATATCTAAAAATGCTTCAAGCCGAGTAATCATTCCTGCATCACTTGTGTGTTCATCAACAGTTAATGTTAGTATAGGTTTATTATGTATGTTTGCATCCATATATTCTTTAATTAATGAATCCGATGAACAACCAAAGGGAGTAATATATATTATGCCATCAACATTCTTATTTTTAGAATAATGTATGGCAGAACCCAAAACCCTACTTCCTAAACTCCAATGGGGCGTTTTACCAATGGTTTTAATTATGGCCTTAATTTCAGAATCAGTTAATTTATCTGATGTTGCAATACCAATATTTCGCTCTTTTAATTTTTTGAATATATTAAAACTAATATATTCATCATTAATAATATAAGTATGACCAACGATAGCAATATTAATATTTCTAGTTGTTAAATGTACTTCATCTTTAAAAGATGATTCTTCCAACATACGACCATTATCTGAATCTATTGCTTCGAGTAATTTAATTGCATCATCAAATAATAGGCCTTTATGAATATAATGATCGAATTTTTTCTGATATTCCATAGCATCTTTATAGGCAGTATAGATTTTTACAGGATTTGCACTAAGTTTTGTTGCAATTTCAGTTAATGCTACAAGTATTGATTTATAAAAATTATCGATATCAATATCGGCAGAAAATAATTTAACATCTGAAATATTGGCCTTAACAATATCTGGTGAACCAATAATTTTTGGACAATAATATTCGCCCTTACTGCTAGAAATCATATAAGGCAGAAAGATATAACTAACGCGATCTTTAAGTTGTTGCACATGTCCATATAATACTTTCAAAGGAATACATAATTCATTACTACTAATATTTACACCATCTTCTAAAGTTAATTTATTAGTTCTCGCACTAACAATTACTTCAGTACCTAATAATGTAAAGAATTTATAACAAAAAGGATAGTAAGAATAGTAGAATAATGTTCTAGGAATTCCTATTTTAATTTTTTCTTGCGGGTTAAACATGTTAAAAGGATAAATTGGATAAATTTAATTTATACAAACGATGAATAAATAAACAATAAAAAATTAATAAAAAAATAAATTAAAAGATAATTTAAAAAGATAAATTAATTAAAAAAAATTATAAAAGATAAAATAGTAATTATTCTTTCTTTTCAGCTGGAGCAGCTTCTGCTACTAGTGGAACAGGACCATATTTTAATACTTTTAAATTCAATTGTGATGTCTTGTTATATACAGTATTTCCTGCAACAGTTCTTCTAAGTCTCATTCCTTTTCTACTATAAGTATTTCCAAGGCCCTTTGTTGTAAGAATTGCTTTTCTCATAATTCCTGAAACATCTCCTCTCATTGGAAATCCACAATAATCGGAACCGCCACTTATTTGAAACTCGTATCCAGGTAATTCAATCATTTCACCGTTAATTTTATCTCCTAGCTTTTTGCCATGAAATATTACTGCTTGGTCTTCTTTTAATTCTTTTTTTATACACTTACCAGACTTATCTGCTATATTTATTTTTAAATCCATTTTTTCCTCCCAGAGTATTTGAACGAATGAAAGTATATTAGAATAATACTAAAAACATGAATTGTTTCTAGCACAATATTATAATAACTTCCAGAGGCCTAAATCCTCAGTTGTTATAAGATAAGAGAACCATATTTTATTTATAAAGGTGATTGTTTACATGGCTCCTTTCAAAATCTCACTACGTTCGACTTTTTGACCAAGCTCACATAGAATCTTTGAAGATTATTTTCCGATTTATTTATACTTGCAATAGTAAATTTAAGGTTCGCCAGGTGGTCACAAAAGACTTTTTAAAAGGAGCCTGTTTACATGACACCATCCTAAATGAGTTTAATATTCTCAAATTGTACCATATAAATTACACTACATATATTGTACCGCAATCAAATGGTTTTACAAAATTCTTACGAAAATAATCGAAAAATATGCGATTTTTTAGAGGATAGTATTATTAAGAAGTTAGTATTATTAAATTTTATAATAATTTGATTGTGTAATTAAACACACAAAATCAATTATTAAATAAAAAGAATGAAGAAAATAAAAACATAAAAACTATTGTGAGGTCGAATAAAATGAATAACAAAGATAAAGAAACCAACGTAAACAAAAATGTAGAAAATAAACCCCTTGAAGAAAAAGTAGGTTTTCTTGGAAGAGTAAAATATATGATAGTTCCTGCAGCATTAACTATTGGAACATATTTTACACCAGAATTTAAAAATAAATATAATAATTCGTCTTCGGAAAAAAAAGATCAATACAAACAGGCAGCATTCATAGGTGCAGGCATGGTTAGTGCTACAATCACGATTTTTTCAGCATATAAATTATATAAACAGCACCAACTGCAAAATGAAAATAAATACGATGTGCCTATAAATTAGGCAAATAACGTAAAAAAATAAGTAGAATAAAGATACCAAATATAAATAATTAACAAAAAATAATCTGATAAATTAACAATTGCTAAAAATCTAAAAACAATTTATTAGAGGAGAAAAAAATGGAATTCAAAACAATAGATAATATTGTAAAAATAATAGATATTGTTGATTATCGTTCAAAGTTAGTAAGTGAAATTACGACAACTGCAAAAGAGGTTTTATCAAAAGACCCAAAAGCCATAGATAATAATTTTGCAGCATACTTTTTGAAAAATACATTCGGAGAATCAGAATATAACAAGATAAGAAAAATCTATCTAGATATTATTGATGCAAAGGAGAGTGATTAAAATGAGTGAATATGTAAAAAAAGCAATTTATTTAGGCGTCACACTTGCAACAGGTGCTGCAGGTTATCTTTTAGGAAAATACAAAACTTCACGTAAATGGGTTTCTACAACAGCGCTCGGAGTCACACTACTAATGTGCGCACCTCGAGGATTTGATCTTGCTGAAAAATATTTAATATTAAATAACGATCTTAAAAAACAAGAATTATACAAAGAAATAAAAAAAGATTCAATAAATGCAGTTTTGGAAATGAATTATCCTAAAGATAAACTAAGCAGTTATCTTAACAAAACAGCAACGGAAATAGCCAATATTAATAATAATATTAAAATGCAATATGCTTCTCTTGCAAATGAAACTGAACGTAAATACAAAAAAGCATTAGATAGCACATCCAATCAAAATAAAATAATCCTAAATACCATTAACGATAAAATATCAGAACAAAACAATTTAGTAACAACTAAATTAAATAGCATCCAAAATAACATTAATCACACAACCACCCCTTCTAATAGCAATTTGTCTAAACTTTCGAACACTAATTCTAAATTAAGTTTAGACCATTATTTAATCGATGTTAATAAAACCTATAGAAGTATTAGCATTTATGAAATATATTCTAATGGTACAATAAATTCTTTAAATATTGCATCCAAAGCATCATTTCCAACTAATGGCGGTCCTGAAAATGGCGAATACATTTTACAAAATAAAGGTTCAAGAACCGGCGAATTATTTCCAGGATTTATAGCAATTAATGATCCTATTGGAATAAGCGGTGCTGGCGAAAACAATCAATATCTTAAAGATATTACTAATGGAGCATTAACAAATAAAACCGGACTTAGAGTTCCTAACGAAATTTACGAACAATTAGCGCAAATTGTAGATACAAAAGAAACAACGATATCAATTCACGACTAAATATAGGCATATCGTAAATATGCAACCAATAACAGAATAAAAATCTCTTGCATTAATTAATTAATTAATTTGGATTACCTTGCATAAGAGGGTAGAGTATCAATATAAATTATTGTAGGAACATAATATGAATCTAAAAAAAACATATTTAAAATATTTGAATATTATTATTGCCACATCAATAATAGGCATTAATACTAGTTATATTGCCTCTAACAAAATAGCAAACAATACATTAATTAAAACTCCTAAAACCACAATAATAACTAACACAGACACAAGCCATACTAACAAAATTATCCGACTATATTTTAAAGATATACCTGAAAAGCACAATATAACTAAAGATGATTATTGGTATCATCCGATAAACATAAACTCGCATCTAAAGAACTCGACAGAAAATATTATCCCAAATATAAAATATAATCCAATTATTACAAATATAGACGCCACAGATACCACAATTAACAATTTTGCTAAAGTCTCTAACGGTAAATTTATAGATAATGAATATTTTAAATCATTACGCGAAAAAGAAGCAATTGAACAAATACAAAAATACGCAATTACAACTAATACAATAATAACCATAATAAATAAAACATTTCAAAAAGCAATAATTGCACAAATTGAAGCGAATGCAAAAAAACCTTTAATTAAAATAATTTTAGAAACGGATTGTTCTACAGCAAAAGAAAAAGGTAATAAACTGAATTCTGGCGATGGCAAAACACCTGAAGGACTATTTTTAATGTCAAAACCCGTAGATAGCTATAATTGGACATATAACGAACGATTAATGTATGGACCGAAATTTATAAGAGTGAAAAATGCTATAGGCATTCATGGTACAGGAACATACAATATAAATAATAAAATAACATTAAACGATAAAAAATATGCAAAGCCAGAACAACTAGGAATATATAATAATAATTTCGGCATAGGACTATCACATGGATGTATTAGATTTGAAAATTCAGTACTCGACTCATTAATCAAAAAGAAGTTATTCAAACAAGACAATCCTGTAATAATATTTGAAAATAATAAATTAACAGAATTATTATCAAAATACTACAATCAAAATAAGTATGCTAAAACAGAAAACTTAAAAGGCGATATTTATGCTACTACCAAAAATAAATTTTATTGATAGACTCAAATCAAAATACGAGAATATACAAGATTTAAAAACTAAATTTAAAATAGATTTGCAAAATATATTCAACTATACTGTAGAATCCGTAAATCAATTAACATACAAAAGTTCAGGAATATCAGGAATATATTCTGACATTATCAATACTAAAAACAACTTCCAACACCAATATAACATAATCAAAGAAGATGTTAAAACATTAGAAAACATATTAACAAAAAAACAACACACTAAAAATAATACAAATAATTCCGGCAACAATAATAAGTACATAAATAGCATCAATTATGCCAAACAATTTTCCAAAGATGAATTAAATAAAATAATTCTATTAAAAAATAATTATTTCTGGAAAAAAAGCGAAGAACTTGAACAAATTATAGAGAATAAGACAGGAATTAAAATCAACAATATTGATGCAGTACTAAAAGATGTAATGAAACTAAAAATTGAAAATATCAATTACACCAACATCATGAGTTTACACTATAACGCAAATATTGCAGAACAAAGTATGAAAGATGAAATAATTAATTCATATCTTTACTCAAATAAAAGTCTTAAATGCTTATCATTGGAGTTAGAGAAGAAATACGGAATGCACATAGCTGCTTCAACAATAAGTGTTAATGCCAGAAAATATTTATCATTAAAAGGATTAAAGTTCAATAATAGAAAAGAAGCAAAAATACGTTATAAAAATAGCAATATCCGAGAAAATATAGTAGAAATCAATAATTTATTAATAACTGATTAAAAAAGATAATGATTAAAAAAAGTTAAAAAGATTATAATTTTACGAGATATTTCTTACCTTCAACTTCAACAACATCATTAGTAAATAATTTCTTTTTATTTCTAGTTTCACTAGTTCCGTTCAATAAAACTACTCCACTTCGAATTAAAGTTTTAGCTTGACCACCGGTTGATGCTAGACCAATTTTTTTTATGAAAACATTTAATTCTATATGATTATCATTAATAATCTTTACATTGTCAATTTTAGCATTAGCACTAATAGTTTCAGTTTTATTTTTTATTACATTTGTATTATCGACCATTTTATTCTCCTTATAAGTTATTAATACTCACCTAATCTTTTTTGTTTTTTATCATATCTTTCAAGATATTTTGGAGGACTTACACTTACAAAACTGTATCCAAGTTCTTCAAGCATTACTTTTGCATTACTACTGATTTTTTGACTAGCAATAATTCCTCTAATATTATCCTCGTTTATACCTTTGCTTTTACATATTTTATGAATATATCTATGTAATTGTTGTACTGCTTTAAAATCAGCATTATCACGCTTACATTCAATAACTACAATCTTTCCATCCTTATCTGTTCCAAACACATCCACAAACCCATATTTATTATGTTCTTCACGACTAAATGGTTTAAACCCCTTTTCTATAAGTAAAGGATTTTCAAATATCATATCACTCATATCGGCTTCACTTCCAACAACTTCAATTTTGCCACCATCTTCAAGCTTATGATTGCTTACAAAATGTATACTATGTAATTTTGCATCAAGAAAATCTTTTAAAAATAAATGTTTTGCTTTAAGCAATATTTCATTATCTTCAATTATAACTTTTACTTCAGTCCCTTCTTTCATATAATTTATTGGATTTACACCACTTGGTTGATGAATAAGTAAAGTCTTATCATTTTTTATAATAATAATTCTATCTCCTCTAGGAAGATAACTTTCAACCTTACCATAATAAGACACTTCACAATTCGCAGCAATTATGACTGTCTCATTTTTTTCCAAAGAATTATTTATATTATTAATGTGATCAGCTATAGTTTCTTCACTTTGAGCAACTACAATATTTTTAGTACCGCTAGTATCTTTAGTATCTCTAACATCTTTATTATTGGTTTTAGATTTCAATTGTATCCCTTATAGAATCAGGCATCATTATTTATATATAAATTTATTTATAGAATAAAGAAATAACCTTAATTAACATACTGGTTAGTCCTAGTAACTAACTATTTTTATATTCAGCATACAACAAATATAACCAGTAAATACAAATAAAGAAGAAAATTACTGAAAGTATATCTACAGCCATACAAAATACACAATAAGCACGTAATACTTGCGATTGAATATACATAAAATATACCGCAATACTCGCTGAAATTATTCCTGCAAGTATAGATGAATAAGATAACAATAAATAAAGAACATATCTAACCCGAGTTCTAATCTTAGTAGTAATATTATTTAATCTTAGTAATAATACTGCAATTATACTAAGTAAAGTAAATGCAAATATCCCATAAATAGCATTACTAATTCCTAGATGCGAACCATAAATACTTGTTTGTACAATTTCACAGCCGTTAGTTCCGGTTATTGCAGAACAAATATTAATATGCTGTGAAGTATAAGTAACATTCTCTACTTGAACAGTTATAGATAAAACTAATCCTAGCAGAGCAAAAACTAAAGTTGCATAATGCATAAAACGTATTTTTTTAATATCGCGATTAACTTTACCCATATTTTTAACTCATCATATTATTTAAACTAACAAGCATATAAAAACACTATACGCATACCACTTAAACCAAAACACATCATCTCAAAGACTAAATAAGATTAATAGAAGTATTTATAACCCTTTTGGATTAGTGAATAATTAAACCTGTGCATTCACCACTGCATTCACACATAGTATTAATAGTACTATAATAAAATATTTAAATAGCATACTCATAATATAAATATGAAAACTATAACCAATCCAAAACAACACGATATTCAAGTAAAGGCTACTTGCGCAATTGTAAGCAGAAAACCTGCATTTAAAACAGATGAATATAAAACTGCATCTATAGGACTATACGATATTAATAATCCTCATAAAAATAATAGTTTTCCAACTGTTGTTTACGAATTCACAAATATTGAAAAAGTGCGAATAAAAGGATTAAATGTATCTTATTATCTTGAAGGTAATGATATTATTATTAACGATCTTGAAGAATTGATGATAATAAACGAAGGAAAATTCCTAGTTTTAAAAGGATATCAATTCGAAGTTGAAAGACGAAAGAAAAGTAAAAAATAATAACCAATTTAACAATAATAGAAATTATTTTTCTTCAATTTAATTTTCTTTTATTTCAACAATTATTTCTTCTCCTTTATGATTATAAAATCTAATATTAGTATCAGTATAAGGTAGACATATTATTGCATTAACTATGCCTATTTTTCTAAAAAAGTTTTTATCAGCTACTGATGGTTTATTACTATATCCTGGATGGCTATGAACACTTCCATAAAAGGATTTACGCAACAAACATCACCTCACCCGGATCCAGCCCATCGGCTCGCCATTCGAGGTGATTCGGCGTAGACACCGGCCTGCCATTTTCGTAAACGCGCAGCATTGCCATATCGAGGCACCAACGAGGAAAATTGAAATTGTCGGGGTCGCCGCCAAACGCTGCAATGTCGCTCTCAGGGGCAAACACCAACCTGACATCTTCATAACGCTTGTACTTGTACAACCAGTGCTGGCCGCCGTTGTACAGCGCCACAGACTCGCATCGCAAGCCGGAGCTCTCCTCGCATTCGTCTACAGCGATCTTCAAGGCCTTGCGTCGTACTTCTCCGGCGTCGACGTCTCCCTTGCCCGCGGTCGCAGCGGCAATTTCCTGCGTGATTTCCTCTGTTTGCTCCAACACCGACAGTCTGGCTGTCGGGCACGGCAATTCCTGTTGCGTATCGGTTGCAAGAAAACCGTCGGTTTCCAGGTTCCTGTCGGATGACGAATTTTGCGAGATACAGGAGATGGCGCAGTGATGGTTGGTCAAAACGAGGCCGTTTGGCGAGACGAACGATGCGCTACAACCGCTGTCGAGGCGAGCGACCGAACTCCTGACAGTGTCGAGCCATTCGCTACCGATTTTTACCCCGTATTTCTCCTCGACTGTCGCGCCCGGAAAATTATCCAATGTCCACATGCCCTCGTCCGCGAAAACGAGGCCGGAACAGGCCAGTAAAATAATTACTAGTACACGATTTTTCATAAGTATTGCGCCACTCGTTATTGATATCTTCGACCGTTAACCTCGATCCAGCCGTTGACATGCTCGGCTCTCGGATCATGGTGCGTCCAGTGTATGACACCGCCACGCTCGTTCCATTCATACTCGCCAAAAAACGCGACCTCGTCGCCCTTTTCAAGGCCGGCGACACGCGGTGCGAGATCGATGTTGTGTGCGATCAGCAGAGTATGCCCGGTGCCGAGCCTCACGATGAATCGCTGGTGCCGGCTGCCGTCATTGTCGTCGGCCAGTGTTCGCATCACGGTGCCATAGCCTGCAACCTGGTAGCCGGATCGCCGTTCGGCTATGGCCCCCAATAACCTGGCATTTGACGAATCCGGTCCGGCTGACGACACCGCCGCAGTCGGCGCCTGTTCATAAGCGACGTAAGCACCGGCCAGCGCTATCAATACGATCAGCAGCTTTTTCATGGTAGCGACTGTATAGGCCCGCCCGCCCTGTAACAAATGTTCACAGTCCCGAGGTGACCACTCGGGTAGAGTTCGGCGCAGTTCACTCGTTCACATGCAGGGGAAGATTATGAATTTCAAGGACATAGCGACACAGTTGGTCATGAGCAAGATCGCGGGCGCCAACAGTTCCGGCGACGCCGCATCCGCGCTCGACCAGCTTGCCGACGGCAGCAAGGGCTTCGATATCGGCGAACTCGTCAAGCAGTTCCAGGGCTCGGGCGGCGATCTCGCGGCACGCGCCAGCTCCTGGTTGTCCGATGGCGCCAATGCGCCAGTTTCAGCCACACAGATAAAAGAGGCGATTGGCAGCGACAAGATTGCGGCGTTTGCCGCGAAGCTCGGCATTGGCGGCGACGAGGCCAGCGAGAAACTGGCACAGATCCTGCCAGACCTCATCGACAAGAGCAGCCGGGGTGGCGAGCTGTTGAATTCAATGGGTGGTGCCAAGGGTCTGCTTGCCGGCTTTGCGTCGCGGTTTCTGAAAAAATCTGCCTGAGCCAGACGGCGAATCGGCGAGGCTCAATCTTCGCCGATGTCCTCGTGCCATAGCGAAGGATGCGCGGCAATGAAGTCGCGCATCATTCGCCGGCACTCCGAATCGTCGACAATCTGCAGCTCCACCCCACCCGCACGCAGGTAGTCCTCGGGGCCCTGGAACGTCCTGTTCTCACCGATGACGACTCTGGGAATTCCATAAAGCAGGATGGCGCCGCTGCACATGTTGCAGGGTGACAGCGTGGAATACAGCACAGCACGCCGATACTCGGCTGCCTTGAGGCGACCGGCATTCGCCAGGCAGTCCATTTCCGCATGCAGTATCGGGCTACCTTTCTGCACGCGTTGATTGTGGCCACGGCCGACAACCTGATTGTCCAGTATCAGCACCGACCCTATCGGAATTCCACCGGCAAGAAGCCCGCAGCGGGCTTCATCAATTGCGGCACTCAGGAAGAAGTCCACGGTCCTGCTCAATCAGCGCTGAAAACACGATCGATCTGCTCATTGATCTCGGCAGTGAACCCGTCAACGAAGTTCAGCGCCTGCAAATTTTCATGCAACTGGGCAACCCGGCTGGCACCGGTAATCACGGTACTCACGGACGGGTTTTGCAGGCACCATGCCAGCGCAAACTGCGCGAGACTTGCGCCCATTTGTTCTGCGACAGGTTTGAGCGCAGCCACCTTGGCAAGGCGCTTTTCATCGGTGAGTTCTTTTCGCAGCCAGCCGTAGCCTTCAAGCGCTGCGCGGCTGCCACCCGGCACACCGTTGTTGTATTTTCCTGTCAGCAAGCCTGAAGCCAGCGGGCTCCAGGTCGTCGAGCCGTAGCCCCTGTCCTGATAAAGCGATTGATAGCCCAACGCAAAGCGATGCCTCTGAAACAGGTTGTAGACTGGCTGTTCGACCACCGGTTTGTGCAGGTGGTGTTGCTCGGCAAAATCGATCGCACTCAGGATATCGGCAGCCTCCCATTCTGACGTGCCCCAATAAAGTGCCTGGCCGCGTTCGATGATGTTGTGCATCGCCCACACAGTTTCGGCAACCGGGGTCGTCGGATCGGGCCGATGGCAGAACAGCAAATCGACGTAGTCCAGGTTCAGGCGCCGCAGCGAGCCGCCGATGGCCTCGAGCAAATATTTGCGATTGAGCGTGTTCTGTTCGTTGGGACCCTCGTGCAATCCCCAGAACAGTTTTGTCGATACCAGGTAGCTGCCTCGTCGCCAGCCGAGTTTTTTCAGCGCAGCTCCCATCAGCTCTTCGGACTTGCCGGCGGAATAATTTTCGGCGTTGTCGAAGAAATTGACGCCGGCATCAAAAGCCGCGCCCATCATTTCGATCGTCGCGGCAAGGTCCGCCTGGGAATGGAAAGTCACCCATGAGCCGAACGACAGCTCGCTGACCTGGATGCCCGTGTTGCCGAGATGACGGTAGTTCATTGGCTCTCCTCACAGCGCGCGGTTCCCGGTTTGCGTCAGTCGCGACCCGGCGCTGCATTGCGCGTGGTAGCGGTGCGCAAGCGCACACCTCAAGATCCGTATAACATAATCGGCTGGGCAAGATTTCTCAATATTGACAAGACGTTACGCGGTTTTCAGCCGGCAGCTGCAGCTCTTTACCGGCAAGTTATTGAAAGGACGAGGATTCGGCGTCCGCTGGAACGAGAAAACAGCTAATAATCAGCAACTTATTGACAAAGACTCGAAACAACTCAAATTTCACTTTGATACACGCGCTGATGTGTATAAGAATAGGTTTGGAGCTTTGAGAGGGGCTCCGTCGCAGGACCAAAAACACGACACACTGGACACCGAGAATCCAGGTGCCCGGAAAATTATAAAAACAGGTGGGAGTCGGTGCGTGGCACGTGCACTAAAGAATTCTGATATCGATCCAACCTATCTCGATTTTTTCGGGATGACGCGGCCGCCGTTTTCACAGCTATCCGGGCCGTCGCAGATTTTTCATTCCGAGCAGTACTCCCTGTTAATGGCGCATCTGGCCAGTGCAACCAAGCAGTCTGATTGCCTGCTGGTCGTTTGCGGTGCCGACGGGTCCGGCAAGACCACCTTGCTGAATCGGTACATCACCAGCCTCAACGACGAAACGTCATTTGCGACCTTCGATGAAACCTGCGCCGACGGCGCAGCCTTCTACTGTGCATTCCTCCGGCAACTCGGTTTTCACGATATTACCGGCAAGCTGCGTGAGCTCCGGCGTATAACGAAGGAATTCCTGATCCACCGCGGCAAGGCACACGATCCCGTGCTGCTGATAATGGACAACGCGCACCTCGTCAGTCCGACTGTGCTCGAACAGCTGCGATGGATTTCAGAAACCAAGGTCGAAGACCGCAGGGTCCTGAGCATCGTTCTGGCCGGCAACGCTGACCTGGCGCGCATTATGGACTCGCCGGCCATGAGGGTGATGAAGTTCCGTGACCACATCAACTTCAATATCCGTGTCTACAGCCAGGAAGAAACAGAGGACTACGTAAGGCATCGTCTCAGGTTGGCCGGCGGTGTCGATGCCGCGAAGTTCTCCAGCGAAGCGCATCCGCTGATCTACAGCTACTCTGGCGGTATTCCAAGTGTAATCAACATGTTATGCAATGGGGTCCTGGCCGAGGCCTGTGCCTGCGAGACGCGCGTTATTTCGGAAGATCTTATTCGGACGGTCGCTGACAGGCACCAGCTCAAGTCCAATGTGTTTGACCTTGCAGGCAAGGGGCGCCGGAAGACGGACCCCGGTTTCAAGCTCGAGCTTCGGAATCAGCCGCAAGAAGAGCGTATTGCCGCCCGCGCGCAGTCTGCGCCGAACGCGGCTACATCCACCGCAGGTAACGTCGCAAGTGTCGCGCAGCTGCACGAGCATATTGCCCGGCTGAAGGCACAGCTGGTCGCGCTTCGCGCTGAAAACCAGCAGGCGCAGCTGGATATCGCTGCGCGCGACAAGAAAGTCGCAGAGGTGAACGCTGAGCTTGCCGAGCAAACGCAGGTCGCGGGCGAGATGTCGACCAACCTCGGGCTTACCGACGAACTGCGCCAACAGCTCGCAGAGAAAACCCGACAATGCGAGGAACTGGCAAGGAGTGTTGCCGGCATTGACGATTTGCGGGCGCAGCTCTCGGCAAGAACCGAAGAAAACAGGCAACTCGCTGAAAGCGTTGCGGAAATCGACGACTTGCGCGGTCAGCTCACAGACGAAATACAAAAGAACAGCGAACTCGCGGCGATCGCGGCCGATGTCGAAGACCTGCGAGCACAACTCGCCGATGAATCGACACGGAATAGTGAACTGTCCGCGATTGCGGTCGAAGTCGATGATCTGCGCGACCAGCTTGCGGCGAAGAGCCGTGACTCCGAGCAGCTATCCTCGACGACGGCGGAAATCGACGTCCTGCGCAAACAGCTTGACGCAAAGTCTTCGGAATTGGGCAGGCTCACGCGCGAAATTGACGACAATGCCGAAGAAATCGAGCGCCTCCACAGGGACCTTTCCGACCGCAACGGCGCACTGTCAGAAAGCAAGGAAGCGGTCAAATCGCTCAGCACTGACCTCCGTGACGAAAAGGCAGAATCGAAGAAAGCCCGTGCTGACGCCGACAAGGCCGAAAAACGCATCGAAAAGCTGGAGCGCAAAAGGGACGAATTACAGCAGTCTGTCAAGGACCTGAACGCCGACCTCAAGCTCGCCGATAAACGCGAAAAGGAATTGGCCAACGCTGAGAAGAAAGCCGAGGCCCTGCACAACCAGATGGAAGAAAATGCGCTGCTCGTTGCTTCACAAACAAGTCTGATCGCCGAGCTCGAAGAGGCGCTGATATCGACGCGTGAAGAAAATAAGGCGTTGCGCGAGAGCGCGGACGCGGGTGCTCCGGGGGACCTGCAGGAGCTGTTGTCCGAAAAGGACCTGCGTATCGAGATACTGGAAGCCGAGCTGGCCTCATACAGCCACCTGCATACGTCGACGCAGCCGCAGCTCGACGATGAGCCGGTCGCGGCGCCGGTTGCGACGAATGAGCCGGACGAATCGGCCGATTTTGGCCGCGATGCGTCGATCAAAGCAATCGAAATTATCAAAGACGGTGACGTAGTGCAGATCGTGCAGATGAGCAAAATGCCATCTCGCATCATGGTCGGTCGTAGTGAGGATAGCGAGCTCTGCCTGAACAGTAAATTTGTAAGCCGCCATCATGCTTTGATTTTTTATTCGGCTGAAGGTATCTACATCGAAGACCTCAACAGCTTTAACGGCACGCTGGTCAATGCAAAGAAAATCGTACGCTGCGAACTACATCCCGAGGACAAAGTCATCGTCGGTGATTACCAGCTTCGGCCGCTGTAGGCTGCGAACAGCGCACGAGGTGTTCGTGCCGCTCGCGCCAATCCGCAAAGGCTGTCGCCGCGGCTGCACCGAATCTGCCGCAGCACCACACAGCAAAAGGCCACTTTTCGCGACAGTCGCCGGGGCCCTTGCCATCAGCCAGGGACCATTGGCATGCCGCCGGTGGAGCGCGCGGTATCGCCCGGTGAATCCGTAGTATCCGAATTGAGTAAGCCGACAAATCCGCCTACCATGGCTGTACAACAATAAGGAGTCAGTCATGCGACGACAGCTGATAGAAGCGCTTACTTACCCCAAGTTGCTGGTGAAAGGCCTTATCGAAGACGGCAACTTCCCGCACCAGAACCTCTACGCCGCCACCGGCGAACGATGTAATCACTGCGATCTGACCGGAAACTGCGAATGGGAACACTGCCTGCAGGATTTCAGGGACTTTGGCGAGGAAACGATGGAAAGCCTGAGCGTCTCGTTGCGCGAAGGAATACGGCTGGTCGAAGCGCTGCACAGCGAATTGCGCCACGATGAAACGACCTGTGCTTGCACCACCTGTATCTGGATTCGGAATGCAGAGCACCTGGCCGAAGAGTGCGCACACCACCTCCCGCATGTCGAGCCGGCCCCGATCAATACGGCGAATTAGGAATCCGGCCGTGGCGGCGAGGAGCCGCCGTGTGACGCGTGGCTTTTTGTCGATGCTATCATGTGGCTCCCTTTTTCAATGGAGCAGAAACTTGAGAGCATTTCTCGGCATACTTTTTATTGCGTTCACCGGCATGACGTTCGCTGCCAACGATATCGACATCAAAGTCGAGGCGGCGCTGGCCGCGGAAGCTCGTCCTGCAGCCGACCGAGAACGGGATCGTAACCGTCGACCTCTTGAAACCCTCAATTTTTTCGGTCTCAAGGACAACATGCGGGTGCTGGAACTCATTCCCGGCGGCGGCTGGTACACGCGCGTCCTGGCGCCGGTCCTTGCCGAGAATGGCAAGCTTTACGTCGCTCTGGGCACCGGACGTATCAGTGACGGCCTCCTCAACGAAGCCGGATTCGAGCGTGTCGAAGTGCTTCAGACCAACGAAAACCTGCGCCGGCCGGCCGGCAGCCGCTATTACGCGCTGGACGATTTCGAGCTGGGTGTATCCGGCCTCGATATGGTGGTGACCTTCCGTAATCTGCATAATTTCGATGTGGATTCCAGGGCGCGGCTCAATGCCGAGGTTTTCAAGGCACTGAAGATAGGCGGGTTGTACGGTGTTGTGGACCACACGAAACGCCACATGGAACCCGAAAACGCCGAAAACCGTCGGCGCATCGACCCGGTGACGGTGATCAAGGAGATGCTGGACCAGGGCTTCGAGTTTATCGCGTTTTCCGACCTGCACTACCGGGCCGACGATGAGCTGGAGTACGAGGTTGGTCGTCACTCCGTCAGCGGCAATACCGACCGGTTCACGATGCTTTTTCGCAAGCCCTGATAACGGCGGTCGACTGTAACAAGATGTCTCAGGACGCCGATTCGCCCTGACCTGAGAGTTTATTTCCGGCCGCAGCAGTATAATGCGGGGATGAAAGTCTGCCCGAACCTTGCCGCGATCGCCCTTGGCCTATTGGCCGTGGCCGCTTGCTCAGAGTCGCCGGCGCCGGCGCGCACGCCTGCTTCCAGCGACGTCCGCGTTATCGCGGAAGTGCTGCAATTCGAACGCGAACGGACGCGCGTCGAAGCGGTCGGCACGTCACGTGCAAAACTGTCTGCAGAGTTGTACGCGCCAACGTCTGGCGAAGTCATTTCGGTTGATTTCGAACCGGGCCAGGCCGTCAGCGCCGGCGATGTTCTCGTTGAACTCGACAGCCGGGAAGAGAAGCTTGCGGTTCAGCTTGCAAAATTGCGACTGCAAGACGCTGAAAGGCTCTACGACCGATACAAGAGGTCCGCCAACAGCGGTGCCGTTCTGCCGACCGTACTCGATGCCGCACGTACCGCCGCAGAGACGGCGCAAGTCGAGCTCGATCGCGCCCGCATCGCCCTCGCCGATCGCACCATCGAAGCGGTTTTCGATGGTTATGTCGGAAGCACCGATGTGGATCCGGGCGATCGCGTGAATACCAATACACTGATCACGACGCTCGATGACCGCAGTACGCTGTTCGTCAGCTTCGATATTCCCGAGTCTTTTATCGGTGAGCTGGCGCCCGGCGATGAAGTGCAGCTGGAGACCTGGAATGGCAAACGTCCGGTCGTCTCCGGCGAAATTGTCGACATCGGCAGTCGCATCGATCCGCAGGACCGCACCTTTGTCGCGCGGGCCCGTGTGGGAAATGATGACGACGCGTTGCGTCCCGGCATGAGCTTTCGCGTCAGGATCGATGTCGAGGGCGAAATTTACGGCGTCGTTAGCGAGACCGGCGTGCAGTGGAGCGCAGACGGCGCCTACGTCTGGTCTGTTGTCGACGGCGTTGCCGCCCGCATTCCGGTGCGTATCGTGCAACGTCGCGAAGGCCGCGTACTCATCGATGGCGACATCGACGAGGGAGACGTCATTGTCGTTGAAGGCACTCAGCGCATGCGCCCCGGTATCGCCGTCGTCTACGATATTCAACGACTCGCCGGCAAACCGGAGCGTGAACCCCTCTCAGCGGCGGGAATGGACGCGGGCAAGGCCGCCGTCATTCTCGACTGAAGGACCTGACGGTGAACACGGGTCGCGATGATTTGCCGAGCGTCAGCGTGCGCCGACCGGTACTGGTTTTGGTCGCTAACCTGCTGATCGTGCTTGCCGGGATCGCCGCGCTGCTGGCGGTCGAGATTCGAGAATTGCCGGATGTCGACAGACCGGTCGTAACGGTACGCGCCAGTTTTCCGGGCGCTTCGCCGGAAACCATGGATGCCGAGGTCATCAGCCTGCTCGAGGGTGCTATTGCGCGCGTCTCCGGCATTCAAAGCCTGCGGTCGGCCTCCGAGGAAAACAGCGGCCGCATCTATATCGAATTTCGTCCCGGCACCGACCTGGACGACGCGGCCGCCGACGTGCGCGAGGCTGTGAGCCGCATCTCGCGTCGACTGCCCGAACGGATCGAGCAGATCGTCGTCGTCAAGGCCGATGACGACGCGCAGCCGGTCGTCAATCTCGCCGTTTACAGCGACACCCTCCCGCTCGAAAATCTGACGCGCGTCGTCGAGCAGGAACTGGTGCCGATGCTCATTTCCATAGACGGCGTGGCCGACGTGCAGCTGTCGGGAAATCGCAAGCGCATGCTGCGCGTCGCGATCGATCCGCTGCGATTGACGAGCTTCGGACTGTCCATTAACGACGTCGCGGCCGCGCTGCTGCAGGCGCCCTTCGACGTCCCCGCGGGCAGTTTTCGCTCGCGCGACCAGGAACTGATTGTGCGCGCCGACGCGACCGTGGTCGACGCGGCCGAGGTTGCCGACATCATTGTCCGCGACCCGGTGCGTGTCAGCGATGTCGCAAGGGTATTCTTTGGTCCGGAAGATACCGAAACCATGTCGAGGCTCGACGGCCGGCCGGTGCTTGGACTGGGTGTGATTCGCCAGGCACGCTCAAATACGATCGAGATCTCTGCCGGCGTCAATGCCGCCGTCGAGCGTATCAATGCGCGGTTCACTGACCTGCAATTGGTCGTTACCGACGACCAGGCCGTGTTTATTCGCAGCTCGGTAACACAGGTCCTGATAACACTGGCGTTATCCATCGCGATCGTCATTTCGACAATCTGGCTGTTCATGGGAAGTTTGCGAGCAACGCTGGTGCCGGCCGTGGCAATCCCGGTCGCGTTGATAGGCACGGTCGCCGCGATCTGGCTGCTCGGCTTTTCGATCAATATCCTGACGCTGCTCGCCCTGGTTCTGGCCACCGGCCTGGTCGTCGACGATGCCATCGTCGTGCTCGAGAATATCCAGCATCAGCGCGCCGGCTTTGTCGGGGATTGGCTCGTCATCAAGTTCAAATGTGTGAATTTTCTCGGACCATGACAACGCTTCGGCTTTGGCTGCGTCTACTTTTTCTTGAACTTGAGGACCTTGTAGCGAGCGTTCGCTCTTCTGCAGCAATGGCGAAAGATATTTTTTCTTCGTATCTGCGAAATGTGACCTCATGGGAGTCCCTGACTTCTTTTGTCAGGCGTGCGGTGTCGTTTTCAGCGAGCAAAAGATCGCGCTTGTGTGACTCCGTCATATCGCGTTGCGATTTGAAAAAATCGGTTTCGACCTCTTTGACGATACTTTCGACGTTGGCTCCAAATTCATTGACTTCCTTCTCAATTCGAGTGATTCGATCACGGTTTTCAGTTTCTGCCTCGTTCGCAAATTGCCGTGCTTTGTCTACGTCGGCACACGCCTGAAGGTCGGCAAGCAACCGGATTCTCCGGTCAAGTACAGCGTCGCGGAAAGTCGCAGCAGTCATTCCGGTCTCCACAAGTTGTGCGCGTTCTGCAAAACCAAGAGTCGACGCTGTTTCATAAATATTCTCAGCGTCAATACGAATTGTGCAGATAATTGAAGTTCTTCCCACCCCAGTGAGGCTACGTTGCAGAACTCCGCGTGAGCTTGGAATCTCGGAACGCTGTGACTTGTTCTTTTTTCACTAGTCCTTGGATGCATTGGCCCAAAGCGGAAAGCGAGCGGTTGATGCTGACTGCATCTCGAAACGCATCTCCGGTCACACCACTTTTTTCAACGCGTTCAGACCCCGCCAAGTCGACCATCATCAGCAATCCTTTTTGCGTATTCCCAGTGACTTTGGAGCGCCTGAATACGGTGATCATTAAACAGGCGTGGTCGAGCGACTCGATGCAGAACTCAGAAGTGTGTTGGCTGTTACTCTGTTTTCGTCGCCTCGATTGACTAGTTCCAAAGCGTCAGCACCCGTGACGCAATCAGTCGAGACACAGCCCTCGACGATGGGGCCACCATCATCGTCCACTAGTTTGAGGTCCGTTTGGCCTGGGTTCAGCAAATCCTGAATTGAATCGCGGTAAAGATGAATGTACTGGATTGTCACCAAGGTGTCGAAGATGTGTGCCTCCTTGGCTCGGCGGTCAAATATCATCTCAATGCTGCGTGGTATAAGACCCTTATAGCCTTCTAGCTGGCATCCGAGAGTGTAAGTTTTCCCCGTTCCGGTTTGTCCATAACAGAGTATGGTCGCCGAATGCCCAAGCAAAACATCCTCAACGGCGGGTATCCCCACCGCTGCGAAGACGTCTTCTTGCGAAGACATCGGACCCCAGACGCGAGCAAAATGGCGACGTCCTTCCCCTTCTTTTCTGAGTTGCACCCAGTTGGCACTCCCGTCCTCGACATCGACACCGATGCGCCACAAGGGCGACTCGAGCTCCTCGGGGAGCGCGGGTCGTGCGCGAACATATGCCTTCATCGTGGAAAAAGTAGGGAGAATTTTGGCGGCATCCCACTTGATCAGAAAAACCCACGCGTTGTTCACCGATCCAATGCAATGTCGTGCAAAAAAGTCATCAGCAACACTGCAAAGAGCACTGCGACTAGAATAAATGCACAAAAGTCCCCGCGCAGCAGTGAAGCCAAATGGTCAAGTAACACGTTCGATTTTGTTGCGCGTGCGCTCCATGTGACCATGAACTTGGCTGGTTTTTCCTGCCAGTTGGTCGAGGCGAGCGTTCTGGCTGACGAATAGTTTTTTTCTGGTCGAGGGCAATATTTTTGATTGCTGCCAAATCGGCTTCCAAGCCATCAAGTTCTGCGTCCAACTCGTCGCGCGCCTCGGCTTGCGCAGGCGCCGGTGGCGGTGTGGATTCTGGAACGACTCGGCGGGTAGGTCGATTTACTGCTGGAGCGGCAACTGGGGTGGGTTGGGGGCTGCTCTTTGCTGCTTTTGGTGTGGAACCGAACAGGCCAGTTACAAGCCCAGTCCATCCAGTCATGCTCTTCAAAATTTTATCGCTCAGCGACAACTCGGCTTCCATTTTATCCAGCTTGACGTCCATCCGCTCTATCGTCTCGCCTTGGCGGGCAAGAGCCACGTTAGTCTCATCTCCGATCGCGATGGTCGCCGCCGCATGTTTTCTGGCCTCGCGCAAGACTTCAACATCAGATTTGCGTTCCACGACCTGCTCCTGGGATTGCTCATTTCGACGATGTCGGGACATGATACCCTAGTTGAAATCCCACAGAACGAGTTTCTCAGTCACGGACAGGAGGTTTTCGGAACTACCTCTTCACGCATGTTACGCTTTGGCAGCTCTTGAGGAGTCTACGAGCACAGGATGCGTGAATCCGATTAGTTTGTCAGCCTCATCGTAGATTGGCAAAAAATCGTGGCCCGAATTTGAAAGGTCCACTGAGCTCGCGGGAGATTGAGTCACATAGATCACGGATTGTCTGAGTGCGGCAAAGATACCAACTGTCAGGCCGGCCATGAACACGTCCTTGCCTCTGACTGCATGAAAGATCCACGACATCGCTACAATTTATCTCAACACAGAAACTGGTGACGGAAAGCAGCACAGCAATAAAGTGCGAACAAGCCACTGCAAACTCAAGTTTTTCGGCAGTCTCCAAACTTCGCAAGCAAGTATGCCCGGGTCTGCTCGTAGTTTCTGCAACTTCTTTCGCCCCACTACTGTCGAAATTGTTGACAAGCGCAGCGATGACTTTTGGAATCGAAGTGTTGACTAGTGTTGTGATGTTCACCACCAGAGTCCCGCCAGTAATCCTGTAGTATAACAAAATTGACTTGCACTTCACCGTACTATCCACTGTGGATTTTTCTCGCTTCGTTCGCTCCAGCAAGATTGCTTTTTCGGGAACCAACCCATCGAGACACCGAAACGATGCCAAGATGTGCGGATCCGTGATCTCGTGTACTGGAACTGAATAACAATCGAGTACACGAACTTGATCAGCGGCTTTGTGGAACGGAGATATGATTCTTCCGTACAGTCATCCCAAAATTTTGGACCCCCGGGCTGACAAGCGCGCTGATATTCTAGAGACGCCATCACATCTCGGTTCATGTTGTTCAGTTCGAATCCCGGTAAAATGTACATGGCTTTCACCATTATAATAGTAAGGTTTTTCAGCTGCTCGGAATCCGTGACATCGATCACAGGGCAGTTGTTGTGAATAACCTCGTCCGGAAATCCTGACAGGTTCACGATTGTTTTTAGCTGCAACAGATCGTCCTCGTTCAACCCCAGAGCAGGCTTGCAGACGAATCCAAAGTACGAATCTCCACGAGACAAATGGTGGCCAGCATCTGGGACGGACAAAAAATCCCACGCATTCCCCAGAGCGAGGCACTTGGCTTTGTGGCCAATGGGAATTTGGAGACCACTCAAGTCCAGCAGCTGCAGTCGTTCTGTGTTGACATTGATCGAAACTTCAACTTGAGCGGGCCCCGGTGTCTCTAGTTTGTCAGCCTCATCGTAGATTGGCAAAAAATCGTGGCCCGAATTTGAAAGGTCCACTGAGCTCGCGGGAGATTGAGTCACATAGATCACGGATTGTCTGAGTGCGGCAAAGATACCAACTGCCAGGCCGGCCATGAACACGTCCTTGCCTCTGACTGCATGAAAGATCCACGACATCGCTACAATTTATCTCAACACAGAAACTGGTGACGGAAAGCAGCACAGCAATAAAGTGCGAACAAGCCACTGCAACTAGTTTTTCGGCAGTCTCCTCAACTTTCTCCAAGCAAGTATGCCCGGGTCTGCATCGTAGTTTCTGCAACTTCTTTCGCCCCACTACTGCCGAAATTGTTGACAAGCGCAGCGATGACTTTTGGAATCGAAGTGTTGACGAGCGTATCTCGACGTTCACCACCAGAGTCCCGCCAGTAATCCTGTAGTATAACAAAATTGACTTGCACTTCACCGTACTATCCACTTTGGATTTGTCTCGCTTCGTTCGCTCCAGCAAGATTGCTTTTTCGGGAACCAACCCATCGAGACACCGAAACGATGCCAAGATGTGCGGATCCGTGATCTCGTGTACTCGGAGCTGAATAACAATCGAGTACACGAACTTGATCAGCGGCTTTGTGGAACGGAAAGTATACGGTTCCGTACAGTCATCCCAAAATTTTGGACCCCCGGGCTGACAAGCACGCTGATATTCTAGAGACGCCATCACATCTCGGTTCATGTTGTTCAGTTCGAATCCCGGTAAAATGTACATGGCTTTCACCATTATAATAGTAAGGTTTTTCAGCTGCTCGGAATCCGTGACATCGATCACAGGGCAGTTGTTCTCTTGTGAATAACCTCGTCCGGAAATCCTGACAGGTTCACGATTGTTTTTAGCTGCAACAGATCGTCCTCGTTCAACCCCAGAGCAGGCTTGCAGACGAATCGGAAGTACGAATTCCCACGAGACAAATGGTGGCCAGCATCTGGGACGGACAAAAAATCCCACGCATTCCCCATAGCTGGGCACTTGGCTTTGTGGCCAATGGGAATTTGGAGACCACTCAAGTCCAGCAGCTGCAGTCGTTCTGT
>CAVZPN010000067.1:0-9831 GCA_963777125.1 uncultured archaeon
GCAGGGATAACCGATGTGTTCGATGGCGGCGCGCATCTCCTCCAGGCTGTCGGCAAAACGATAGGGGGAGGTCGGCAGGTCGCCAGTGTCTCCGCCGCCAGGCGGCGTATGCCTTCGCGGTTCATGGTAAGACGGGTGGCGCGGGCGGTAGGAATGACGCGCGCCAGCCCTGCCCGCTCGATCACCGCCAGCATATCGGTGGCGATGGCCTCGATCTCCGGCACGATCAGATCGGGCTTCTCCAGTTCGACCAGCGCGCGCAGGGCTGCGCCATCTGCCATATTGATGACATGGGCGCGATGTGCGACCTGAGCACCCGGTGCATCGGCATATCTGTCTACCGCGATGGTCTCGATGCCGAGACGCTGCAAGGCGATGATGACTTCCTTACCCAGCTCGCCGCTGCCCAGCAGCATGACTTTTATCGCATTGGGACTGAGGGGTGTACCGATGATATGCATAGTGTCTGATAGGGAGTATTGGAACCGGATGAAATTATACACAGGGACTGGATTATTCTTTCATGGCGATCGCCATGAACTTGTGAGAATTCATCGCAGCCTCTGCTCATGATGACGATATTTCAAAAAATATCGATATTTATCAATCTGATAGAAAAAAATTGGAGTAACATGACGGCTCCTTACAACCAACAGGGAGCAAGATCATGACGAATATCGTGCAACTATTGGGGATGAAAGCAGCGTATTTGCTGCAACATCGCTGTGTCGGAATCAGTCGGTATATCCATTACTTGTAAATAAGGAATAGGATTATTCTTTGCACCAACAAGTATTACTCCTTCACGAGAAGATAATTGTTTTTTTATGGATTCAAGACCATTACCAACTATTAATAATTTAACATTGCTATTTAATTGTGCTATTCTAGAATATGCTCGAAGTAAAGTTATTAAATCTTTTTCACGACCAATTCTCCCATGATATCCCACTATAATATCAGTATTTAAAAATCCTAATTGTTCTCTTAAATCAGCTTTTTGTTCAATAGTTACTGGAACAAACTTTTTGATATCAACACCTAAATGTACAATTGCGGATTTTGTTCTAATATTATTCCATAAAAATAATTCAGAAATATTTTGCGCAGGCATAATTAATAAGTCACATTTATTATACATTTTTCTTGCAACATGCTTTGCAATCATTTGACCATATTTTTTTAAAAATAACGAACCCATTGCTCTTGGAACTAATTCCCATTCAACACTATGTATAAAAGATACAAGGGGTTTTTTATGATGTTTTGCCATTCTTATAGCAGTAGACCCGATCGGACCAAGTGTTTGAGAAAACACTATATCAGCATCAATTATTGCTTTAGAAATAATTTTACCTTTAAATTTCGGCAAAGTAAAATCTCCAACCTTAAAAAACTTCATTAATGGAATTTTTATCAAATTAATATTAGGATCAGAATATGTTCCAAAATCAGGCGCAATTACAGTAATATCATAATTTTTTATTAATCTTGGAATTATTTCAGATAAGAATCTTGATATTCCATCCCATCTTGGCAAAAAATTATCTGTTGCAATAACCAACTTCTTCTTAGTAAAAGTTGGGCCATTAGAAGTATTAAGTAAAATACTTAAATCATCATTAACACTATGACTAGCAGAAACATTACTCAATTCATTATTATTTAAACCTATCATTTTACAAATTATATTTAACACAAATTAGCGTATCTTATAAAATACTTCAGCATATTTAACTTTAATTTCTTTTCCAGTGCTCCAAGCTTTAAAATGTACACTCCACATTAAAGTAAATAGACTTAATTTTTGACTACTAAACATGTTTAGAGCTTTAATCTTCATCTTAAAAGTATCAGATATATCAATAATGATTTTTACATAATGACGTTTTTTAAAGTTAAATAATGTCCAAACATCAAACATGTAAATATCACATTTATATCGCATTTTATCAATAGTCTCAAGCAATAATTTATGTAATGCTCGATGATCAGGCAAAGGATCATCAATCGAATGAGTAAATATTATTGATGGTTTATATTTTAGTATTAATTTTTTTAATTTAGGATACATTTTTTTATTCTTAAATTGTTCAGAAAACTTATTTTCTTCGAGGCCTAAAAATGTTACACCAGTACCACCAAGATATTTATCCACATCTAAAGCCTCTTTGACTCTAGCACGTATAGTATACTCTTTTTTATGTAATGGCAATGATTGCTCACCATAAGAAAATATTATAGTATGAACGGATTTACCTTCTTTAGCATATTTTGCAATAGTTCCTCCGGGACCAAATACTTGATCATCAGAATGTGCACATATAACAAGTACACTATTAGGATTACTTCCAGCAGCATTAGACTCAATCTTAGACAAAGTCACTTTATCTTTTTTAATCTCAACCATAATATCAATTTAGCACAAGTATTTTTAAAGTTAATGGCTATAATACCTCTAATCCTAAACTAGCAGAAATTCAATTTTACTCAATACCACAAAATACAATATAATAAAATATTTAAACAAAATTATGCTCCGAGTATAACTAAGATAATTCATTAAAGTATTAGAAGTCTAATAATAATTAAAAATATTAATTAAAATAGGAGATGAAAAAATGAATGCATTCCAAAGAAGTTGGGAAATATTGAAAATGTCATTAGACGTTATGAAAAAAGATAAAGAACTATTATTATTTCCATTAATAGGAGGAATATTTAGCGTACTATTCATTATCGCAATGATATTTCCAATAGTAATAGTTGCTCCAGCACAAAATGCTGTTGGTGCAGGATTATCATTATATGCAGTAATATTTCTAATATACTTTGGCCTTGCAATAATTGCAACATTCTTCAATACATGCGTAGTATATACTGTTAAAAAAAGATTTAATGGCGACAATGCAACATTTTTCGAAAGTATAAAATTTGCATTCTCAAGAATACATTTAATACTTGCATGGGGAGCAATATCTGCGACAGTCGGATTATTATTAACAATACTTGATGAAATTGCTGAACGAATGGGAGGAATTGGAGAATTAGTAATTAGCGTTATTCGTTCATTACTTGGAGCAGTATGGAGTATAATCACACTATTTGTCATACCTGCAATGGTATATCATAATGTAGGGCCAATTGATGCAATTAAAAGAAGCACTAAAGCATTAAAAGATACTTGGGGCGAGAGTTTAATTAGATATTATGGTCTTGGAATAATTCAAATAATATTAATTGTAGTTGGAGTATTAATCGGTATAATATTAGCATTATTAACAATTAGCATACCATTCTTATTCTATACAGTTATATTATTATCAATAATATATCTAGTTGCAGTAATAGTATTCTTTAACGTTGCAAATACAATATTCAATACAGCACTTTACGTATATGCCGATACTGGAAAACCTCCAAAAGCATACAATAGTGATGTTATAAAGAATGCTTTTGCAAAGAAAGATAAGAATTAGACAAATTCTTAATTATTTTCTTTTTCTTGAATTATTTTTTCTAATTTTAATATTGAAGTTATTTAATATGAACTTAAATAGCCGAATCTTTCTTTAAATAATGAGCTATTTGATTAGAATATAATTTGTATGAATCAATGTTTCTTGGATCAAGATCTAAACGAGATTCAATTATTATTTTATCTAAATCACTCGTATCTACTTTTCTAAATTTATCTTTATGAATTGATAATTCAGACAACACTGAATGTAGGTTATTATATAAGTCACTCATAGGTACACTAAAATAATCTGATTTGTAAGTTAAGTTTTCATATTTTGATAATGTTCTAACCATTGCTTCTGAAACAATATTTACAGGCAATATCTTAACTAAATTCATACATTCATTAAGAGCAGATTTTGCAAATGTTTTTCTAAAATTGTCCTCTTTATAGTTTAAAAGATTAACATGTATTGGCGTTCCAAAAGATAAATATATATCATGATAAGTTATCATGAAATTTTTAATATCTTTAAATTCGAAAGTATAAGCAGATTTTGATGTTAAAAAACTACTTTGAGTATGAGATGTTTTTTCAAGTTCAACAATTCTAGTATAATCTATTGCCATAGGAACAACATATACGTCAACATCATTGCCGATTGCATCAATTACACCTTGAAATCCTGCAGATTTAAATTCTTTATAATGACCGGTTCTTGATCTTGAGCCATCAGGAAATAAAAGTAAAGAATTGCCTTTTTTTAATATTTCTCGAACATTATTTGAAAAATTATAAGAATCAATTATAGGATTTTTTTCTCTATCAACAATTACCCCACCAACGCCAGTTATTGCGTTATATAATTTATTCATCAATTCGGAAAACAACACTTTTTTTGGATTGACTATTTTCCCACGCCATAAATCTCTAAGAGTTTTACCGCTTAAAATATTTTTAAATGTGATATATTCTGTATGAACTAATTTTTCATGCCTCTTCTTAAATAAATTACTACCAATAATTACATGAGGAGTATAACCACCATGCCAAGAAGTAGCATAAGGAACTCCAATAGTTTCCCATAAACTTTTATGAGAGGATACATAAAGTATTGCAATATTTCTTCCAGGAATTTTATCTTCAGAAACACCTTTTTTAATCCAATTACTATAAAAATCTTTTCTACGCTTATGATATTTCATAAGTACTTTAGTATCTATTGGAATTTCATGATGCATCTTACTTGTAGACCAAAGCATAGGATAACCAATACTCTTTAAAGCTCCAAGCCAAAACATATTACGATCAAGATTAGGAGAAGTTAGAACTCTTGTAGATTCCTTGGTATCATTCAAACTCGGAGCAATAATATTTTCTTTTTTCAATTCAGAATTATTTGAAGTTAAATCTTCTAATGTTTGCAATTTTATCCCCATAAACCTAAATAATAAAAAAAATGCGTCCGCAGGATTTTCCTGCGCTTTTTACATGTCAGAAATTAACGATTTCTGAGCATGATCAAAAACATTGTTTTTGACAAAACGCGCGTTAAAAGTGATTGTAAAACTAAAGTTTTAGCAATCAAAAAATAATCAATAAAATGCGTCCGCCGGGATTTGAACCCGGGTACCCGGCTTGGAAGGCCGGAGTCTTAACCACTGGACCACAGACGCATTAAAACTAATATTAGGAAAAAATCAAGGATTTATAAAATTAGTGGAATTTATGATTAATATTAAACCATAAATACTCAAATAGCGAGAATTCATCTAATTAACATAGATATTTCTTTAGAATAAGATAAAATCATTATAGCATTATTATACTCAATATATTTTTCAGCAGTTTTGCTATTCTCTCTAATTAATTTTAATGAGTCTATAATCTTTTGATACTCAACCATCAATTCTAATGCAGCATCATAATTCTTATTTATAAATGCATAAAATGATTTTGAATAATATTTTTTAATAGTATTCAATAAATCTAATAATTTCTTATCTTTAATTACGCCATAAGTCTTTAGAATATCTGCTATTCTTTCAATTTTTTCTGCAATCATTCGATAATCCATTGCAAGCAATAATGAAATCTGGTCATTATCAATGTATTTACCTTCTTCTAGATATCTTCTTACTTGCATTACAAGCATATAATAAAATCTTGTAATTGTGTCATCCATTTCTGATAATTTAGATTTATCGCAATTAACATCTTGTCCGACTAATTCATCAAACATACTCATTGATAGATGATACATTCTATTTAGACATTCTTGTATCGAAAGTTCATTTATTTTAAAACATTTAACAGTTATTTTTTCACTTGTTTCTTCTATTACTTGCGCATTCATAAATTTTTGAAGAAATGAATAGATTTTTTTTCTATCAACATCAGATATTTTTGTAGATAAAGTGAAAACTATTCTCTCGTTCCCTTCAAAATATTCTTTAAAGAACCTTCTTGCATAATATTCGTCAAATTTTATTACTGCAGTTTTTGTTTCTTCATTAAAGACAAATTCTGGAGAGATAATAATAGTACCATTATCAGCTAAATTCATCTTAATCTTAGAACCTTTTTTTAGCTTTAAATTAGTAGTCCAACCTTTAGGAAGAGTAACTAACAACGATTTTCCTATTTCTTGGAGATTGCGCTCAATAATTTTCATAATCTCAATAATATACTCAGATATTTAAATTTTACTAATATTTATAGAACTTTAAAGATTTATAGAAAATCTATAAATATGTTGTTTGGTATTCAAATAATAGAATCAATCGTAAAAACAATTATCATTAACCGTAATCATTAACAATAATCGAGCGCGACAACATGAAAAAAATAGATATACATTGTCATACAACCAATAGGCCATTAAAAGACAATATTATTGAAAATGCAAGTATTGAAGCAATACTCGCACTAATGAATGAACATGACGTATCAAATACAGTTCTACTAGCCACATATTTTCCTCATAAACAAACAGGAATATCCAATTACAGATTACTTAATTGGATTGAATCAAACAAGATAAAATATACTACTGAAGGAAATAAAGAATATAAAGAAACCAATATAATCAATACTAAAAAAGAAGCTAAAAATAATTTATTAATGTTTGGCAGCTTAGATTTTGAACACTATTATTATCAAGGCCTAAATGAACTTGAGGAATTAATACAAAACAATAAACTAAGCGGAATTAAAATATATACTACGTATCAAAATATTGATTTACATTCAAAAAAGTTTTTAGACGTAATTAATCTTGCATCATTAAATTCTTTACCAGTAATGTTTCATACAGGAGTTTCATACACAGCATATAGAAAATACGGAAAAGATGCAATAAATAATATAATAACACCAAAAAATCTAGAACACTTATTCATAAATTATCCTGATACTAAGTTCATATTAAGTCATATGAGTAAACCTCATACAACTGAATTAATAGAAATAATAAAGAAATATCAAAATACTTATACCGATGTTAGCGGATTAATAGATTCTAAATATAATCGAGATGAAATACCTGAAGTTTTAGAAGATGTAAACCAATTTCTCGGAGAATGTGGACCAAAAAGATTATTGTTTGGAACAGATTTTCCTGTGCAATCACACGAAGATTCAATATATTTTGTTGAAAATTCAATGAAAAATTATTCTTATAAGGATAAAGAAGATGTATATTACAATAATGCTTGGAGGCTATTAAAATGAATGAAAATAAAATAAACGAAGACACGCAAGTTACAAAAGTAGCAGAATATTTGAATGGAAAAAATATCGCATTATGCGTTACTGGAGGAATTGCGGCAATTGAAACACCAAAAATTGCAAGACAACTAAGAAGATATGGTGCAAATGTTAAAGCATACACAACACTTGAGGCAGAAAAATTCATTGGACTTACAAGTTTAGAATGGGGTACTGGAAAAGCAGTTGTAAGTAAACTCTCAGGAGCTTCCGAACATATTTGCAGAGAAGATTTAGTATTAGTAGCTCCAGCTACAACAAACACCATAAATAAAATATTTTGTGGCATTGCAGATAATTCAGTTACAACGTTAGTTGCAAGTGCTCTTGGACAAAACAAACCAGTACTAATTGCGCTAACAATGCACGAATCATTATATAATAATCCAATCTTACAAAAAAATTTAGCTCAAGCCGAATCATACGGAATTGGAATCATTAATCCTAGAATTAGCGAAGGAAAAGCAAAAATAGCTCAATTAGATGAAATAGTTGCAAACGTATCTAAAACATTATCAACTGATAAATTAAGAGGCATGAAAATTCTAATTACAGCAGGTCCAACTCCAACATATATTGATGATATAAGAATTATAACAAACACATTCAAAGGAACACTTGGAATAAAAATAGCTAAAGAACTATATCATAGAGGAGCAGATGTCAAATTATTACTCGGAGGCTACGCTACAGTTCCAAAATATTTAGATACAATAAGACACAAAAATTTTGATGAATACTACGAAAATACCATTACTGAACTTGACAAAGGTTACAACATAGGAATATTTTCAGCAGCAGTAGCTGATTATAGGCCTGAAAAAAAATTCAATGGAAAAATAGGTTCATTAAAAAAATTAAATATAGATTTTATGCAAACACCAAAAATAATTGACATAGTTCGAGATAAATATCCTGAACTATATATGGCAACATTCAAATTTACAATTGGAAGAACTTACGATGAATTAATTGATATTGCAAAATTACGCGCAGAAAAATATCAGTTAGTAGTTGCCAATAGAGGCGAAGATATGCAAGCAGCACATAATGCTTACATCGTAAATAAAACCGGAGTAATAGCCTCCCCATCAGGAAAAGATAACATTGCAAAAGAATTAGTTGATATTATTGGAAAAGAATATTTACAAAAATAGACTAATCTAAAATAATACTCCGTAATCCGAATTATAATTTTATTTTTTTCAGATTATCTAAATCAAAAACATCAAGGATTTTTATTGAAACTAAACATTTAGTCTTTGGACCTTTGCCAAGCTTATTAGCTTTAGCTAAATCTTTTTTATTAGAATTTAAGACTGCTTTACCGTAATTCGATAATATTCCTTCTTATATTTTGCGTATATGCAAATATTCTTATTCAGTTTAAGATTTCTTAATGTAGATTTTGATTGACATATTAGAATGCGACATAAGTATCCTATTGCATCGCATTCTAAAATATTGGAAGACAAATCAATATAATATAATTTACTTTTGTCTTCCACTATATCCCAAACAATAAATTACCATTATCCAAATCTAAACCTAAAGAGATAACCACAATTAAATGAGGATCATTCTTATAAGTTGTTGCAATAACAAGTTCATTTCCTTTCTTTAAAGCATTCTTGTATGACATAATATGTCTTTAGAAGATTAATTTATTAATTTTACGACACGCAATTATAAAAAAATAACATTACTTAATAGAAAATAAATATATAAAATTATCAAAATATATGGATTACAGAATTAATATCAATAGGTAAAGATTTCTTTTTATCTTCATCATGTGATTGTATTGCTAGAACAGACAATTTCATAGGATCGCAATAAAGGCGTCTCATAGGTAAAGCAGTAGCAACTATGTCAAAAGATTGAGAATAATCATTATAAGATCTTGCTTTACTGACAGCATCAACTAAAACCGCATTATGGGCTTTATCATTAAGAGGTGCATTTAAAATAGCCATCGCATCAATAGAACAATATTTACTATCCCGTATAGTAAATTCGCAACGTTCATAAAATCCATTATTAGTTGAATTAAAATCTCCGAGATAAATATTATCTAACGCTACAAAAGAAAGGTTATACAACATAGAATCAGCATTTCTATTATCTGTCTTTAAACTATCAGACACCATAGTATGTTGAAATAAGTAAGAATTTAATTCAAATATAAAATTTAGGTCATTAGATAACTTTTTGACATCTAAAGATTTTAAAACATGATTCTTAAGTTCTTCAATATCTTCATTAGTAAAAGGAGTTTCAAGTTTACTAATCGCAGAATAATTCATTAAAATATCTTTAACATCCTCTGCCTCCACAAATTTAAATTGATTAAAAAAAGAATAGATAAATTTTTTGGGCATAGTAAACTCTATTGGTCCGGCTTTTATTAAATAATCTTCCATAGATCTAAGCTTATTAATAACAGCATCTAAAGATTCAGGATATTTAGTAAAGTCAATCGGTTTCATAATAACAGAGAATAAAATCCATTTATATATTTTACTAAAATATACTACTTTATAGTTATTACAAATACAAAACATATACTTTATAAACAGATACTAACTCCTTATATTAAA